>JAXDWR010000049.1:0-88184 GCA_034088265.1 Collinsella sp.
GGAGGTCGGAGACGTGCCCGAGCAGCGTCTCGAACGAGACGCCGCGCTCACGGAACATGGGCTGCTCGGCGGAGACGAGCATGGCGTCGTGGACGAGGTCACAGGCGAAGCGCACGGAGTCGGCGAGGCTCTGGCCGGCCATGATGGCCGCGAGCAGGCATGAGCAGTAGAGGTCGCCGGTGCCGTGGAGCATATAGGGGAGGAGCTCGTTAGAGACCTCGAGGAAGGAACCGTCCTGGGATCCGACGAAGTTGCGGATGATCCCGTCTCCGCGCTGGATGCCCTTGAGGACGACGGACTTGGTCCCCGTGGCGAGGAGGCCGTCGACGATGGCGCGGGCCTCGTCGTCGGAGATGTCCTCGCCCGCCCACTCGTCACCGATCGGCTGGCCCAGGATGATGGCGGCCTCGGTGAGGTTGGGGGTGAGGATGTCGGCCTCCGTGGCGAGCTCGGACATGGCGGCGCAAAGCTCCGGGGTGTAGGTGGGGTAGACCGCCCCGTGGTCGGCCATGACCGGGTCGACAACGCGCAGGGCGCGGGGATACATGCGATAGAGATCGCGGATGCGCTCGACTTGCTCGGGAGAGCCGAGGAAGCCGGAATAGACGGCGTCTATCTCGACGCCGACGTTCTTCCAGGACTCGAGGTAGTCGGGGAGCATCTCGGTGGTGTCGTGCATGTACCAGCCAGGGAAGGCGGTGTGGGAGGAGAAGAGCGAGGTGGGAACCGGGCACACATCGCATCCGGCTGCAGAGAGGACGGGTATCGCCACGCCAAGCGAGCATTTCCCGTAACCGCACAGGTCGTGGACTGCGGCGATGCGGGGGATATAGGCCCCCTGCCGCTCATAGAGGACGGACGCTTCCGGGCTGGTGGGTCGAGACATGATGGTGCCTTCTTTCTTCCGCGGACTTATGGACCAGCGTACGTGGGACAGGATAGTACATTTTCATCAGAGGGCAAGAGGCGTTAACCAGCCGTTTATCCAGCGGCTCCCCTCGCGGGGCGGAAGATGGCTCCGTGGAGGATTGGTGGGGCGTCGCACGCGAGTCCACGACGCTGGGATAATGTCGCTGAACACAAGGAGGTATCCCATGATCACCCACGATTTCCGCCCGCGCGGGGTCTGCTCCCGCTCCATCCATATCGAACTCGATGACACCGCAACCACGATCGAGGGGGTTTCCTTCGAGGGGGGATGCGACGGCAACCTCAAGGCCATCGGCAAGCTCGTGAAGGGCATGGGTGTCGATCAGGTCGTTTCGATCCTCGAGGGGAACACGTGCGGACGCCGTCCGACCTCGTGCGCCGATCAGCTCACGATCGGCCTGCGCGAGGCCGTCCAGAAGGTGCGCGCATGAGCATCTGGGGCGACGGCGCCTTCTCGCGCCGCACGTTCACCGCGGCATCCGCGGCGGCAGCGGCGCTGGCGAGCATATCCCTCGCCGGTTGCGGCGAGGCCGCGACGCCCAAGAAGTCGACGGGCGATCCGCAGGTCATAGAGGACGACTCCCTCATCACGTCGGCGCTCGAGGACTACAAGGGCCAGGATGTCGGATTGTTCCCCGTCCAATCCTGGACGCTCCCGCTCGGCACCGTGCTCTTCCACAGCGAGGGATCGTGGGCCGCGGCGATGATGACGCCGGAGGACGCGCTCCATATCAACACCCTCGGCGTGCTCTCCCTGGACAGCGGCTCGCTGACGACCCTCAAGATGGATCCCGAGCTTGGGCGTGGGTACAGCTTCTTCGATGTCCGCTGTGGTTCCGGGGTGTTCGCGTGGGTCGAGATCGACTACAACACCCTCGATTGGACGCTCCTCGCCCAGTCCTTCTCGGGCGGGGCCCTCTCGGGCGACCCGGTCAAGCTCGACGGTGGGGATAAGGATTGGGAGCCCCCCATGTTCAGCACGGCGGGTTCATCCGTCGTCTGGCTGAAGATGCCCATGGCCACGGGCTCCAAGAGCGCCTCCGACTCCCTTTGCCATCTCTGGACGGTGGGGGATGTCGAGGGCACGAGGATATGGACCTCCCAGGGGCGCTTCGCGACGCATCCGCGCATCTCCGACGGAGTTCTGACGATCACCCCTCGTGTCCGCAACGACGAGGGAACCTACTACGGCATGACGGCCATCGACCTTGGCGATGGGGGGAAGACCCAGCTCGACCAGCTCGTCTTGCCCGCTTCCGTACGACCGTTCGACGCGGTCTACACCGGCGAGCTCTTCGCCTTCTCCATCGAGGCGTCCTATGAGTCCTCGGGGAGCCTGGGGAACATGGGGACCTTCGTGGGGCGCGAGGGGGGTCCCTTCGTGTTCTTCGGGCGCGAGCCCTCCGCCCAGGTCGCCTACAGCGGTAGCAGGTTCTTCATCAAGACGCAGTCGGCCCACTACATGATCGACACCGCCGAGCAGATCATCGACACCATATCGTCTCCCGACCGCTCGCTCGACTTTGGCGACTATCCCGCGAGCGAGGGGCATGTGAGCCGCTTCCTCACCTTCGCTACCGTCCGCGACGCCCGCGGCGTCCCCTCGAGTGTCATCGCCCGCACCTTCAACGTGTGACTTGGGAGCCCAGTCTCTCGTTCGCCGCGGCGACGATCTCGTCGCACACGCTCCGGGAGGGCGCGCTGGGCGAGCGTGGGTCGGGATCGTGGGGGGCGATGTGCTTCTCGAGCCAGTGGATCCCCAGCCAGCGCCCGAACTTGCTCGCGCAGTCGACGAACTCGCCGCTCACGCGATACCCATGCCTCTCGTGGAACGCGATGGAACCGGTGTTCTCCGAGCAGATGCAGGCCTCGCTGTTGGTGAGGCCCGCTGCGGCCATGATCCGCTCGAGGCAGTCGAGCAGGATGGCGCCCAGGCCCCGGCCCGTGAGGCCCTGCTCGAGGTAGATGCTCGTCTCGCCCGACCAGCGGTATGCGGGCCTGTGCCCAAAGGGGCCCCAGGTGGCGAAGCCGACCACCCGTCCGCTTGCGGTCTCCTCGACGACGAGGAACGTGCGATGGTCGAGCGCATCCTGGATGCGTCCCCGATACTCATCGATCGACGGCACCTCCAGCTCGAAGCTGACCGTCGTGTCCAAGACATAAGGGGCGTACAGATCGACCACGCTCCGCGCGTCTTCAGGCGTCGCTATGCGTATTTGGTACGGCATGTGTTCCTCCGGGGTGAAAGACGAAGGCGGAGTTGGGAATAATAGGGCAACGAGGGCTCCATCCCTTTGGTGGACCCTGCCCTGGTGCGTTCGGCGACGAGTCGGTCGCTCCATCGATAAGTTTAGCGTCTCGTGCGCTAAAATGGTCTAGTTCCGTGGTTTACAGATTAGGAGGCCTCGATATGGCTTCGGACGCACGAAAGATCCTGCTTGTTGAAGACGAGAAGGCCATCCGCGACGCCGTCGCGGCGTATCTTGAGCGCGAGGGCTATTGGGTGGTCGGCGTCGGAGATGGTCAGTCCGCCATCGAGGAGTTCGAGAAGCACCAGTTCGACCTCATCATCCTCGACCTCATGCTTCCCAAGCTCTCCGGCGAGCGCGTCTGCCGCGCCATCCGCGACACCTCGGACGTCCTCATCATCATGCTGACCGCCAAGGGCGAGGTCGAGGACCGCATCATCGGCCTCGAGCTCGGTGCCGACGACTATCTCATCAAGCCCTTCTCCCCGCGCGAGCTCGTCGCCCGTGTCCGCGCGCTGTTCCGTCGCACCCATTTCTCGGATGAGCCCCAGATCGAGGTTCTGGACTTCGGCGATCTCGTCATCGACATCTCGGGTCACAAGATCCTCGTCGAGGGCAAGGAGGTCGACCTCACCGCCTCGGAGTTCAAGCTGCTGACGACACTCGCCCGTCATCCGGGTCGCGTTTACAACCGCATGGAGCTCGTCGAGAAGGTTCTCGGCTACGACTTCGAGGGTTACGAGCGCACCATCGACAGCCATGTCAAGAACCTCCGCGCCAAGCTCGGCGACGATCCCAAGCACCCGAAGTGGCTCTACACCGTCCACGGTGTGGGCTATCGCTTCGAGGCCCCTGCCAAGCCCGCCGAAGAGGGCAAGGCCGGCGACGGTAGCGCCAAGTAATGGTGCCGGCACAGTTCGTCATCGGGCAAAAGCATAAGCAGAACGACGAGGCGGGTTCCCGCGCGAGCTGGAACACGCCTCGTTCCGATTCACGGACCGTCATGAGCTACGGCATGCGCATGGCGGTCTCCTTCGCCCTGACCTCGTTCATGACCGTGATCGTCCTCGTCTGCGTCGTCACGGTGGTGTGGGGCGGGGCCTTCTCCGATTACGCCCGCGCCAACATGACCGAGATTGCCGAGATCGCCTCGAAGAAGCTCGCCGACGAGTACGAGCGGAACGATGGCTGGTCCACGGCCGCCCTCGCCGCCGTCGGCGAGTCGAGCATCGTGTCGGATGACATCGGGATGCAGGTCGTCGACGCCGATGGAACGGTCGTCTACGACGACACCTGGCCCGCCGCCTCCCTTGCGGCGCGCATCAAATCCGAGGAGGAGCCGACCTTCGCGCAGGGGTCCGGCGTCAGGGAGGAATCCCCCAAGAAGGGATCCGGCCTCGTCTCCTCCGCCCCGACGAGCAAGGACGAGGTCGTCTCGCACCAGATCGTCACGGGCGATGGCGATGTCGTGGGAACCGTCCGCATGTGGGTGCTCGGGAGCGATGCCTTGCTCACCAAGGCCGATGCGGCGTTTCGCGAGAAGACCTTCAATGCCATGGGCATGGCCGCGTTCATAGCCGCCGCCATATCCGTGGTCATCGGCTTCTTCGTCTCCAACATGCTGACGACCCCCATCCGCCGCATCACCTCCACCGCGAAGCAGATCCGCGACGGCGATCTCTCCGCTCGCACCAACATGCGCGGGGATGATGAGATCGATCAGCTCGGCGAGATCTTCGATGAGATGACGACGTCGCTCGAGAAGGACCTCAAGCACGAGCGCCGCCTCACCTCCGACGTCGCGCACGAGCTCCGCACCCCCCTCCAGGCCATGCTCGCCACAGTCGAGGGTATGCAAGACGGCGTGCTCCCCTGCGATGACAAGCATCTGGAGACGGTGGCGTCCGAGACGCGCCGACTGTCACGCCTCGTCCAGCAGATGCTCGACCTCTCCCGTATGGAGAACCGCGCGGCACCCTTGCGGCTCCGCCCCGTCGACACCGTCGCTCTCGTCCGCAACGTCGTCGACACGCAGCACCCCCTGTTCCGCGCGCGCGATCTCCACCTGAGGTTCGCCGACGAGACCCAGGGCCGCTCCGCCACGATCGAGCTTGACGCCGACATGATCACCCAGGCGGTCATCAACCTCATGAGCAACGCCATGCGCTACACGCCCGAGGATGGATGGGTCGTCGTCAAGGTCGGCATCGATCGCCGCCATGTGCTGATCTCCGTCTCCGACACCGGCATCGGCATCGCCAAGGAGGATCTCTCGCGGATCTTCGGGCGGTTCTGGCGGGCGGATGCGAGCCGCGCGCGCGAGGCCGGCGGCCTCGGCGTCGGGCTCGCGGTGACCAAGCAGATCGTCGAGCGGCATCACGGGTTCATTGCCGTGGAATCGGAGCTGGGCAAGGGCACGACTTTTACGATTCATCTCCCTCGCGAGCACACGGCAGGGGCTCCATCCAGTACAATGATGGATTAGGCTGCGATCTGGCCGGAGCGCGCGCCCCGCGGCAGCCGCAGGTTCATCGTCCATCTGTAAAGGAGCTGGTCCAAGTGTCGACAATGGAGCGTCGTCCCGATTCCCGCGGCAAGGTTCGCGATATCTACGATACCGGGGATTCCCTGCTCATGGTTGCCACCGATCGCATCTCCGCGTTCGATTACATCCTTCCCGACGAGATCCCCTTCAAGGGCGAGGTCCTCAACCGCATCTCGGCCTTCTGGTTCGACAAGTTCAAGGACATCGTCCCCAACCACCTGATCTCGATGGATCCCGCCGAGTTCCCCGCCGAGTACGCGGATTATCGCGACTACCTCTCCGGGCGCGCCATGCTCGTCAAGAAGGCCGAGCCGATCATGATCGAGTGCATCGTGCGCGGATACCTCACCGGCAGCGGCAAGAAGACCTACGACGCCGACGGCACCGTCTGCGGCATCAAGCTCCCCGACGGCCTCACCGAGGCCTCGAAGCTCCCCGAGCCCCTCTTCACGCCGTCCACCAAGGCGGCCCTCGGCGACCATGACGAGAACATCTCCTACGAGCGCTGCGTCGAGCTTGTGGGCGAGGACATCGCGAGCCAGATCCGCGACCTGTCGCTCAAGATCTACACGGCGGGCGCCGAGTACGCGGCGACCCGTGGCATCATCATCGCCGACACCAAGTTCGAGTTCGGCATCATCGACGGCAAGGTCACCCTCATCGACGAGTGCATGACCCCCGACTCGAGCCGTTTCTGGCCGGCCGACACCTATCAGGAGGGCGAGGTCCAGGACAGCTATGACAAGCAGTACGTCCGCAACTGGCTGCTCGCCAACTGGGACATGACCGGTGAGCCGCCGCATCTGCCCACCGAGGTGCTCGAGGGCACCTCGGCCCGCTATCGTGAGGCCTACGAGATCCTCACGGGCGAGAAGTTCGAGTCCATGAAGGAGAACGCATAAGTGAGCACCCGTAGCCCCATGAACAAGCGCAACCAGGAGCGCGAGGGTTCCGGCATGACGCGCAAATCCGCCGCGTCGGCCAAGCCCGCCCGCGCCGCCGCAGCCTCCGTCAGGGTCGTGCCGGCCAGCTCCAAGGAGAAGCGCCGTCAGCTCGAGCGCGGCGAGGACCTCTCGGGCCTCTCTCGCGAGGAGAAGAAGGCCCGCAAGAAGGAGCTCCGTCTGCGCGAGGATCGCATCTACACCGCCGCCAACGTCCTCATGAAGCAGGACGAGGACTACATGAAGCGCCGCAAGATCTTCTGGGTCGCCATGGTCCTGGGCCTCGTGTTCATCGCCATCGGCTGGTCCTTCCTCATGCTTTTCGGTGACACCCCGAACAAGGAGTACCAGACGCTCGAGATCGTCGCGATCGCCCTGGCCTATGCATGCATCATCGGCGGGTTCATCTACGACATGGTCCGCATCCGCCCCATCCGCAACAGGTGCCGTGCCACCGCCGAGGGCATGTCGGAGTCCAAGCTCACCGATGTCCTCGAGAACGCCGCCTCGAAGGACGAGCAGAAGCGCGCCGAGCGCGAGGCCAAGAAGCTTGCACGCAAGGGCAAGTAGCGACCCGAACGTTTCGGTGCACCGAGGGATACGCCCGCCTTCCCGCGGGTATGATGAACGGGCGCGTCGCAGGGCTTGCGGCGCGCCCGTTCCGCCTTCGCCGACCACATCGGCACGGGGCTTCGGGGACGGGACGTTGAATCGAAAGGAAGCGATATGAACCACGTGGAGTACACCGTGGAGGACGCCCGCCGGGGCATGGAGAAGATGGCGCCTCAGTTGGAGCGCTATGCGGACCTCATCGTTCGCAAGGGCGTCAACGTTCGCGAGGGGCAGGAGGTCGTCATCCAGGTCCCCGTCGAGAGGGCGGATTTCGCCCGTCTTCTGACAAAGCGCGCATACGCGGCTGGAGCGGGGCATGTCACGATCATCTGGAAGGATGATGAGATAGCCCGCCTCACCTATGAGAACGTAGAGCTCTCCTGGTTCGAGAGCCTGCCGGAATGGCAGAGGCTCCAGCTCGATTCCCTTGCCGAGGCGGGAGCGTGCTTCATCTTCGTCGAGGGCGGGGATCCCGAGGCGCTGAAGGGCGTGGACCCCTCCAAGCCAGCTGCGGCGTCCAGGGCGCGCAACACGCAGTGCCGCTCGTACCGTCGCGGCATGGACTACAACATCAACCCCTGGTGCATCGCGGGGGCCCCGGTGGCCGCCTGGGCGCGCCAGGTGTTCCCTGGCGTCGACGAGGAGGTCGCGATCTACAAACTCTGGACCGCCATCCTCTCCGTCGCGCGCGCGGACGGAGCTGATCCGGAGTCAGATTGGGAGCTCCATGATGCCACGTTCGAGAAGAACCTGCGCGTGCTCAACGAGCGGCGTTACAAGGGCCTCCACTACACATCCGACAACGGCACCGACCTCACCGTCGAGCTTCCCGAACGGCACCTGTGGTCCGGCGGCAAATGCACGACCCCGGAGGGCCATCCCTTCTTCCCCAACATCCCCACGGAGGAGGTCTGCACCTCTCCGAATTGCGAACGCGTGAGCGGTGTCGTCCACTCCTCGATGCCCTTGATCCACAACGGGAACAAGATCGATCGCTTCTGGCTTCGATTCGAGGAGGGCCGCGTGGTCGATTTCGACGCCGCCCAAGGCCGCGATGCGCTCGAGAGCATCCTGGAGGTCGACGAGGGCGCACGCCGCCTTGGCGAGGTGGCCCTGATCTCCAAGAACACCCCGATCCGCGAGAGCGGCATCCTGTTCTTTAGCACCCTCTACGATGAGAACGCGAGCTGCCACCTCGCTCTGGGGTCCGGATTCGCGGACTGCTACGAGGGCGGTTACGACATGGAGATCGAGGAGCTTCGCAAGATGGGGGTCAACTCCTCAAGCACGCATGTCGACTTCATGATCGGCACGGACGACCTGGACATCATGGGTGTTCGCGCCGATGGCACCGAGGAGCCCGTCTTCGTCAACGGGCAGTGGAGCTGGGAGTGACGATCCCGCCCGGGCCGTTCCCGCTGGGATCCCGTGCGTTTTGATGGATCCTCGGCGTTGGTGCGCCGTCCCCTCCGTGGTACAATGGCCCATGCGGGCCGTTAGCTCAGCTGGCAGAGCAGGGGACTTTTAATCCCAAGGCCCAGGGTTCGAACCCCTGACGGCCCACCAGGAACGATACAGGTCGAGGAGCCATGGCTCCCCGGCCTGTTTTCGTATGCATGTCGGGATCATCCGGGCATCCGCCGTGCGGTCGGGATGGACAAACCGGGCCCAGCTTCGAGATCGCGTCGGCTTGTGGGACAATAGAAGGTCAGTGCGGCGCATTATGCGTCTGTGCGAGTGGATGCAAGCAAGTTTGGGAAAAGGAAAGCCCATGATCACGAAGAACATGAAAGTGAAGCGAGAGGACAAGGAGGCCGATGCCCCCACCAAGGCGGAGCGCAAGAAGGCCACCAGGGACAAGCTCACCAAGGGGGGTAAGATCGCCTTGGTCGTCGTGGGTTGCGCGGCGATGTTCCTCTCCGTTTCCGCGATGGCGTGCTCGGGGATCATCAACGCTGGCCGCAACCAGCAGACCTACGAGTTGACCGGTGGCGTGGCCGCGACGGTCAACGGAACCAACATCACCGAGGACACGGTCACCAAGCAGATCATGGGCTACCGCACCTCCGCCGGCTACACCGAGGATGAGGATTGGGCTCAGTTCCTGGTCGACCAGGGTCAGACCCCCGAGAGCTATCGAGAGAACATCATCCAGGGCATCGCCCGCGACTTCCTGGTCGACAGCGCAGTCAAGGATTACGACATCACGGTCTCCAACGAGGATGTGGAGAAGGAGTTTGAGAAATCGGCCCAGAGCTATGGAGGCAGGGACGGGTTCGTCTCCTTCCTCAAGAGCATCGGGTACACCGAGCAGTCCTACAAGGACACCCTGAGATCGACCATCGCCAAGGACAAGCTGCGCGAGAAGGTCTCCGAGGTCGAGGAGCCGAGCGATCAGGATATCGTGGACTACCTCAACGAGAACCTCGACACCTTTAACGATGCGCGCCGCTCCTCCAACCTGCTCGTCAAGGTCGCCGAGGACGCGAGTGACGAGGATAAGCAGAAGGCGAGGGACAAGGCCCAGGAAGCCCTCGACAAGATCAACTCCGGGGAACTCAGCTTCGAGCAGGCCGTCGAGGAGTATTCCGACGACACCGCTTCCAAGGAGAACGGTGGGGATGTCGGCTGGGACAAGCTAACCTCGTTCGTCCCCGAGTACCAAGATGCCCTCACCCAGCTCTCGAAGGACCAGGTCAGCGGTATCGTCGAGACCGCCTACGGCTACCACATCATCCTCTGCACGGATGTCTTCAAGCTCGACGGGCCGGCGACCTCCGTCGACCAGCTCCCCAAAGAGGTGCACGACTACATAGAGAACGTCGTCTCGACCAAGGAGCAGAGCGCGGCCTACGACGCATGGCTCACGGAGTACACCGAGAAGGCCGATATCGTCATCAACAAGATGCCCGACAACGTCCCCTACAACGTGAGTCTCAAGGGCGTCGAGCCCTCGACGACTGAGGACGCGACTGAGTAGCGGGCTGTGAACGACATGTCGGAAGGGGATGCGCATGAATAGGGAAGAGCTGCACAACCAGATGGTCGACGCCATGAAGGCTAAGGACAAGACCCGTCTGTCGATCATTCGCCAGGTCATGGGCGAGGTCAAGAACCTTGAGGTCAACGAGCGCCGCGACGCGACCGAGACGGACGTCGACGGCATGATCAAGCGCCTCATCAAGCAGACGACCGAGACCCACGAGATGTCCCAGAAGGCCGGCACCAACCAGGAGCGCACGGATATGCTGGCCGAGCAGATCAAGATCCTCGAGGGCCTCCTCCCCGAGCAGGTGGCCGGCGAGGCGCTCATAGCGCTCATCGAGAAGACGATCGCCGAACTCGGCGCCACGTCGAAGCGGGACATGGGTCGCGTCATGGGCGCCCTCACCGCCGCGACCGGCGGGAACTTCGACAAGCCCGCGGCGGCGCGCGAGGTCGGCGCCCGTTTGGCGTAGGTGCGATCCGCATAGGTCCCATGATGGCAGGGGGCGGGGTCTCGGGCCTCGCCCCCTGCTCATTTAGGGGTTAAAAGAAGAGGTGGCCTGCGTTTTCTTGGTGGGAGACTGGTCAAGCGTGCATAATTCACCCTAAAATAAGACATACGACATCTCGGCCATCTGCTTGTTTGACGACCAAGTATCTAATAATCTAGTCGTCGTACACATTCGGCGAGGTTGTGGTAACTCGATTTCGGACGCGTTGCAACCGTCGAACATGGACATCGATGCAGAGCACGCATTAGTAGAATAAAGTGAAGCCGATGCAGCGGGAACTTGAGGGCCGCATCGCGTGGACAAGGAAGGGAAGCATCCATGGCGGACATGATCCAGATCAAAGGGCTGAATAAGTACTTTGGCGATCTTCACGTCCTCAAGGACATCAACCTCACCGTCAAGGCGGGGGAGAAGCTCGTCATCATCGGCCCCTCCGGTTCGGGCAAATCGACCCTCATCCGATGCGTCGACTTCCTCGAGGAGCCCACGACGGGCGAGGTTATCATCGATGGGACCACGCTGACCAAGAAGAACCATCTGGAGATGGCGCGCAAATACAGCTCGATGGTCTTCCAGCAGTTCAACCTGTATCCCAACATGACGGTGCTCGGCAACCTCACGCTCGCCCCCATCAAGCTCCAGAAGAAGAGCAGGGACGAGGCCAACCGCATCGCCATGGCGGCTCTCGAGCGCGTCGGCCTCGCCAACAAGGCGGGGGAGTATCCCCAGAACCTCTCGGGCGGCCAGCAGCAGCGCGTCGCGATCGCCCGTGCCCTGTGCACCAAGCAGCCCATCATCCTCTTCGACGAGCCCACCTCCGCCCTCGATCCCGAGATGGTCCAGGAGGTCCTCGACGTCATGGTCGAGCTCGCCAGCGAGAACATCACGATGATGTGCGTCACGCACGAGATGGGCTTCGCCCGTCAGGTCGCCGACCGCGTCATCTTCATGGACGACGGGCAGATCCTCGAGGAGGGCACGCCCGATCACTTCTTCGAGAACCCGCAGAATCCGCGCTGCAAGGACTTCCTCGCGAAGATCCTCCACTAGCGCCCGCCGCGCTTTGCGCGCGATTTGTTGAACCGAGTCGGCGAGGTGACTCGTCGACTGATTCGTACCAACGGAAGGGGTACCAAAATGGATATGTCTCGTCGCCAGTTCATGCAGGCCTTCGGCCTCGCCGCCCTCGGCATCGCCGGCGCCGGCACCCTTGCGGGTTGCTCGGGCGGTTCCGGCTCCTCGAGCGCTTCCAAGCTCGAGACCATCAAGAGCCGCGGCAAGCTCAAGGCGGGCGTCAAGAAGGACGTCATCGGCTACGGGTACCTCAACACCTCCACCAAGGAGTACGAGGGCCTCGAGATCGACCTTTGCTACCAGGTGGCCGCCGCCGTCCTCGGCGTCTCCTATGAGGAGGCCAAGGAGCAGAAGCTCGTCGAGTTCACCGATGTCACCCCCAAGACGCGCGGCCCGCTGATCGACAACGACCAGCTCGACATCGTCTGCGCGACCTACACCATCACCGAGGATCGCAAGAAGGACTGGGACTTCACGACCCCCTATCGCGTCGATCACGTCGGCATCCTGGTCAAGAAGGCCGCGGGCATGAAGACTATGGCGGACCTCGATGGCAAGATCATCGGCGTCTCCCAGGGCTCCACGACCAAGGACATGGTCCTGGGCATGCTCAAGGATGAGGGGATCTCCGCAACCCCCACGTTCCAAGAGTTCCCCGACTACCCCTCCATCAAGTCCGCCCTCGATGCCGGCAACGTCGACGCCTTCGCCATGGACCGCTCCACGCTCAAGGCCTACACCACCGATGACTGCGAGCTGCTCCAGCCCGAGATCGAGTTTGGTCCCCAGGAGTACGGCATCGCCACCAAGAAGGGCTCCGACCTCTCCAAGGTGTGCGACGAGACCGTCGTCGAGCTCCTCGACAACGGCTGGATGGACGAGGAGATCGCTGCCTGGGGTCTGCTCTAGGCTATGAGATGACGCGATCGGCGGGCTGCCCTGCTTAAGGGCAGGCACCTGACCGATCGTGGTTGCGCGCCCGGGCGGAGGCATCTGTCCGGGCGCTTCACGCGCAAGGGAAGTTTGGAAGGATCGAAATGTTAGAAGGACTCCTTGATCCCATGAGGTGGGAGTTGACCTTCAGCGAGTCCGGCCCCCTCTGGGAGGGGTTCTTCTTCACGCTGCAGGTCGTGGCCGCGGGTCTGGCGCTCTCCATCGTCTTGGGGACGATTCTGGGCGTGTTCTCCACCACCCGCTCACGCATCCTGCGTGCGATCAGCCGTGTGTATGTCGAGTTCTACCAGAACACCCCGCTGCCCGTGCAGGTATTCTTCATGTACATGGCCGGCCCCCAGATCCTGCAGCTCGTGGTCGGGTCGGCGACACCGGTGAGGATTCCCGCCTTCGTGCTGGGCTTCCTCGGTGTGGGGCTCTATCATGCCGCCTATATCTCCGAGGTCATAAGGACGGGCATCGAGTCGGTTCCGCGTGGGCAGATGGAGGCGGCCCTCTCCCAGGGATTCACGCGCCCTCAGGCGTATCGTTACATCATCCTGCCCCAGACGTTCAAGGTCATCCTTCCCCCGATGTGCAACCAGGCGCTCAACCTCGTGAAGAACAGCTCCGTCCTAGCGCTCATCGCCGGTGGCGACCTCATGTACAACGCCGACAGCTTCGTCTCGACTTACGGCTATCTCCAGGGATACATCCTGTGCTGCTTCATGTACTTCCTGATCTGCTTCCCGCTGGCGGTCCTCGTCCAGTACCTCGAGCGTCGCTCAAAGCGCCGTCCCCGGGCCAAGGCGATCCCTGGCATCGCGGTCGAAGCCACGAGGGAGGTGTGATGAATGGGACTATTCACTCCTGACAACATGAGCTTCATCATGGGCGGGTTCCTCAAGACCATCGAGATCTCGGTCCTCGCGATCATCTTCTCGATCGTCCTCGGAACCATCCTCGCCATGGTCAAGCAGTTCTGCACGGGCAAGCTCAGGCCCCTGTCTTTGCTGGTGAGCGCGTATATCGAGCTTTTCCGATGCACACCCAACCTGCTCTGGATCCTGTTCATATACTTCACAGTGAAGGGTTCCGACGTCTTCATCTCGGTCCTCGCCTTCACGATCTTCACCTCGGCGGTCATGGCCGAGATCGTCCGCGGCGGATTCAACTCGATCCCCACGAGCCAGTTCGAGGCGGCGCGCAGCCAGGGGTTCGGATTCTTCGCAACGATGCGCTACATCATCCTGCCCCAGACATTCAAGACGATCATCCCCGCCCTGTTCTCGCAGTGCACGACCGTCATCAAGGACAGCTCCTACCTCGCCGGTGTGAACGTGGCGGAGTTCATGTATACCACCAAGGTGGTCATGGCCCAAACGTCCAACCTGGGCGACGTCCTGATGCTTTACGGTTTCGTCTTCGCGCTGTACTTTATCCTTAACTTCAGCATCTCGTTGCTGGTGCGTGCATATCAGCGCCGCGTCGTCGCGGCCTAAGGAGGAGGGCTCCCATGGGATTCTTCAGGCATGCCATCGAGTCTCGCGTCGCTTCCGATCAATCGGAGCGCGCGGGCCAGCCGGTCGTCATCACCATCGCGCGCGACTTCGGCGCGGAGGGTCATGAGATAGGCAAGATGCTCTCAAACGAGCTGGGAATCCCCCTATACGACAACGAGCTCTTGGTTCGATCGTCCATCCGAGCGGGAGAGTCCATCGACAAGATGGCCGACTACGATGAGCAGATGGCTGCCGAGTTTATGGCGTTCCTTCCCGATCGCGTCGATTCGCGCACCCTCTCGGACAAGCTGTTCCGCAGCATGTCCCAGGTGATCCTCGACCTCGGTGCGACGAAGAGCTGCATCATAGAGGGCCGTCTCTCGGATTATCTTCTGCGGCACAATCCCAACCATATCGCGGTGCTGGTGACCGCTCCCTTCGACGACCGCGTCGAGATCGTGCGCTCCAAACGCGGGCTCAACAAGCGCCAAGGCGCCAAGCTGGTCCGCCAGATGCAGCGTGCCAGGGAGCTGTTCTACAAGCGCTACTCGGCGGGGAAGTGGAAGATGTCCGACGGCAAGGACATCGTGGTCAACCGAGCCAAGCTCGGACGCCAGGGATGCGTGGACGTGATCGCGGCCGCATACTACGCCAAGCTCCGCGAGCTGGGCGTCATGGTCGATGCGGATGCCGACATGATCGAGACGGAGGTCGAGGTGACTCAGGCGCAGGGGTGATCTCGATCCCCTGATCTGGCGTCTCCGGAATGGATGCATATGAAAGGCCCCGTCGACTTGATGGTCGACGGGGCCTCTTTTAAAACGGCGATTGAATGGGCGTGGGGCTTACTCGCCCAGCAGCTCCTTCTTGATGGAGGCAGCGGCCTTCTTGCCAGCGCCCATGGCCAGGATGACCGTCGCGGCACCGGTGACGATGTCGCCGCCGGCCCAGACCTTCGGGTTGCTGGTGCGACCGTTGTCGTCGGCCTCGATGAGGCCCCAGCGATTGAGCTCGACATCAGCGCAGAGTTTGGCGAAGGGATTGGCGCGCGTGCCAATGGCGGTGATGGCGACGTCGCAGGGGATCTCAAACTCGGAACCGTCGACGGCGATGGGCCGACGACGTCCAGAGGCGTCGGGCTCACCGAGCTCCATCCTCTGCAGCTTGACGGAGGAGACGAACCCATCCTCTCCGGCGATGAACTCGAGGGGGTTGGAGAGCCCGAGGATCTTGACGCCCTCCTCCTTGGCATGGTGGACCTCAGCCAAGCGGGCGGGCATCTCGGACTCGGTGCGACGATACGCGAGGGTCACGCTCTCGGCGCCCAGGCGCAGCGCGGTGCGTGCGGCGTCCATGGCGACGTTGCCGCCGCCGAAGACCACGACGTGCTTGCCCTGGCGGATCGGCGTGTCGTAGACGGGGAAATCGTAGGCGTGCATGAGGTTGGTGCGCGTGAGGTACTCGTTGGCGCAGTACACGCCGGGGAGGTTCTCGCCAGGGATGTGCAGGAAGCGCGGAAGGCCGGCACCGACGGCCAGGTAGAGGGCGTCGAAGCCCTCCTCGTTGAAGAGTTCCTCGGCATCGAAGAGACGACCGGCGACCGAATTGTACTCAAAGGTGACGCCCAGCTGCTCAAGGCCGTCGATCTCGCGCTTGACGATGGCCTTGGGGAGACGGAACTCGGGGATGCCATAGGTCAGGACGCCGCCACCCGTGAAGAAGGCCTCGAAGACGGTGACATCGAAGCCCTCGCGTGCCAGCTCACCGGCGCAAGCGATGCCGGACGGGCCGGAACCCACGATAGCGACCTTTTTGCCGTTCTTGGGCTTGCAGACGGGGGCCTTACCGACCTCGTCCGCCATGTCGCCGACCATGCGTTCAAGCTGGCCGATGGCGACGGACTCGCCCTTGCGTCCAAGGATGCACTTGCCCTCGCACTGGTTCTCCTGGGGGCACACGCGTCCGCAGACGGAGGGGAGGAGGTTGTCGCCCTTGATCGTCTCAAGCGCGCCCTCCCAATCCTCTTCACGGATCTTGGCGATGAACTGGGGGATATGGACGCCGACGGGGCAGCCGTCCATGCAGAGGGGCTTCTTGCAGTCGAGGCAGCGATTGGCCTCGGCGATGGCATCGGCCTTGGTGAAGCCGGTGTCAACGGGGCGGAAGTCCTTGGCGCGCTCGTCGGCCGGCTCCTCGTTGGGAGCCGTGCGCGGAGCGCCGATGTTGGGACGATACTTTACTTCCTGTGACATGCGCAGTCCTCCTCATGGTGCTTGATGGAAGCGGCCTCCTCGGTGCGATAGGTGGCCTGACGGCGGGCGAGGTCATCCCAGTCAACGAGTGCGGCGTTGAAGTCCGGACCGTCGACGCAGGCGAACTTGGTCTCGCCGCCGACCTCGACGCGGCAGCAACCGCACATGCCGGTGCCGTCGACCATGATGGGGTTGAGGCTGGCCATGATCGGGATCTTGTGATGCTGGCATGTCAGCGTGGAGAACTTCATCATCGGGACCGGGCCGACGCAGAAGGCGGAATCGATGGCATCGGTCTCGCACAGCCTGGCGAGGGGCAGGGTGACGACTCCCTTCTCGCCCATGGACCCATCATCGGTGGTGACGTAGAGGCCGGCGAGGGGCAGGGCATCGAACTGCTCGTGCAGGATCAGCAGGTCCTTGGTACGCGCCCCCATGATGACATAGACGTTCTTGCCCTGCTCACAAAGGGTGCGGGCAACGGGATAGGCGATCGCCAGGCCAACTCCGCCGCCAATGACCGCGACGTTGTCGCCCTCGACTTCGGTGGGGCAGCCCAGGGGCCCGGTGATGTCGGCGATACAGTCGCCCTCTTCGAGCTGCGAGAGGCACTGGGTGGTTTTACCGATCACCATGAAGATGAACTCGATCCAGCCCTCTTCCGGATTCCAGTTGGCGAACGTGAACGGAACGCGCTCACCGGCCTCATCGATGCGCACCATGAGGAACTGGCCGGCGTGCGCCTTCTTGGCCATCCTCGGGGCGTGGACGCGGAACTCGAAGACCTTCTCCGAGAACTGCGTCTTCTTAAGGATCTTGAACATAGAACCCCTCTCTTATCGTTGGGGGTGGAGCAGCGACCCGAGCCGCGGCAACCGACCCTTTTCCCCATATGGTATGCGCTCGATAAGGCGCACATTCAATGGTAAGTATACTCCTTGCATTCACTTCACCGGACTCCCTGCGAGCAGGAATGTTCCCACCCCTGGGGTCCGACGTTGATTCGGAATGGATGGAGATGAGGTCGATTTGGATATTAGTGTTTTCCGTTTTTGCTGGCCGCCCCATTGACATGGTCGCGCGCGAAAATGATGCCTCGAACAAGGGCGAGTCCGGCTGCATCTGCGGCCCGGCAACAGGTTTCGTTGAACTCCTCAAGCTCTTTCGGTCTGAATTGCTTGAGGACGAAGTCGGCAACCGGCATGCGGCCGGGGGGATCGCCTATCCCCACGCGAACACGGCTGAAATCGCGAGAGCCCAGCTTGTCGATGATGGATCGCAGGCCGTTGTGCCCGGCGTGGCCGCCTCCGACCTTTAAACGAACGTCCCCCTCGGGGATATCAAGCTCATCATGGATGACCAAAACCTCTTCGGGCGCTATCTTGTGCGCAGCGCAGATCTTGGAGATGGGACCGCCGCTCGTGTTCATGTAGCTTTGCGGTTTGACCAGCAAGACCTCGCGCCTGCCGGTCTCTTCATCCGCGTCGGCGACATTGATCGAGGCGACTTCGGCGCCGGACTGGTTCTTCCAGTATGTAACGTGCGCTTGGCGCGCGAGCTCGTCCACTGAGTGGAACCCTGCATTATGGCGGGTCCTTGCATATTCGTCGCCAGGGTTGCCGAGTCCGGCAACCATTCTGATTTTCTTGGGTTGAGCTGCAGGCATGGCCATCCCTTTCTTTTTTGGACCCCACCATACTGATTGCAACGGCCCCCAGTGTCAAACGGTCGGGATACCGTGCGGTTAAAGCCAGTAGTGCATCAAGGCGCCTCCATTCGCTTGCGTGAGATGGGCACATGGCTTTTAAGAAGTGCTGCCGTTGATGAAAAAGCCGGAGACCCGCTCTCTAGAAATGGCGCTTAGGGCGAGAAGCGACTCCTTGAAGGACGGCGCGGGCTTCATGGCAATGCATATCTGGTACAACCCTCACCACTTTCATGTGAAAGGGCTTCTTTTGCGGCGTGCGTGGCTGGTAAGCGCGTGAACCAAGGCCTGAATCATAGTGGAGATGGTGTCAATCTAACGGTAATCTAACATAAACTAGGCTTTTTACCTGCTGTTTTATAATGATATGCTGGGATGCATGGATTCATTGATTCTTTCGGGGACATCGGCGCTGCGCGCTCTCCGTTCTGCGAGGAGGGCTTATGCATGCGTGCCATGGAGCCCCCTTTCTCGGTCCGAGCAGGAATTGGTTTTTAGAGAGGGTGCTCCCAACGCCGGCGCCATGGATTTTCCCCTGCTTGAACGATGTGGGGCTTGGGAGGGGAGGGATTCCGAGAAATTGGAGGTTATCGTCGGCCATCCCTCCTTGCGTCGATTTCGAAAACCTCTTCACTGCCGGGTCATCTCCAAGGCTCTTCCAAAGGGCGCTATCCTCAAGATCGAGCCCGGGCTATATTGCTGCTCACCCGCGTTGACCGCGCTCGAGTACTCTCGGCATCGCTCACTTCAAGAAGTGCTTATTCTCCTTATGGAGCTCCTTGGGACCTATTCCCTACATCCCGACGCCACACTTCCCATTGCTTGGGGAGGGGTCTGGCCCGACGGCGTATCTCGCACGGCAATCGATCAGACTCATTACGGATGCGAGGCAGCAACCTCTCTGAAGGAGCTGAGGACGCTGGTTCGTTGGGCTAAGAGCAGTGAGTATGCGGTGTTTCGACAGGCGGTTGAGCTGGTCTCCGAGAGGTCGGCCTCCCCAGCGGAGTCGATCATGTTCGGAATGTTTGGTCCGCCAAAGCGATATGGCTCGTTTGGCCTCTCATCGCTTCCAAAGGGCGGCGTGAAGCTCAACCATAGAATCGACTTCAATGAAATGGCATCTCGTATGGCGTCTGGGGTTCCTTATGCGATTTGTGATGCATACATTCCCGCCGCTAAAACCGACATCGAATACAACGGCGGATATCACGAATCAGCCGCCGCGCGCATCCATGACGGCAATCGAAACAACGGCTTGAGGGGCATGGGCGTGAGGGTTGTCGTGATAAACAGGGACCAGATGCGCGACATAACCGCTCTCGAGGCGATAGCGCGGTCGGTGTATCGAGATGCCGGCGTTCAATTTCGATACAACTTCAAAGGGTATCGCGTTCGTCAAATCGCAATGCTCAATGGGTTGCGTGCTGCCAGTGGGCTTCCACCCATCTAGATGTGCGAGTTATACCGATAGTGCTCGGTGCAGGATCTGGTGGCTCCGCAAGAGCGCGTTTTCAGCCGCTCTTCCCGAGACAAGGGAAGGGGAAAGGTGTTCATCCAAGCCGGGGAGGACCCGATGCGGGTCTTTTCACGATCGTTTGGCAGCGATTGGACATGTTGATGCGTACATATTTGGAATAACCCGCACGGAATGGGGCAAAGGCCGATGGAGCGGGGTTTTGATTCGCAGAACGGCTCGCTATTCCTTGTGGATACGGGTGGATCGTTGCTTCGCTACACCGTCGTTCCGAGGTGGAACGGAGTAGGCCTCCTGTGGATACGAGTGAATCGTGGCTCCGCTACGCCGATTGGGACAAATAAAGGCCCCTCCCCGGCTTTGTGGCGGGGGAGGGGCCTGGCGGGCTGATGGGTTGTCTCAGCGCGTTCGCTTACAGGGCGAAATCGCCGCCGATCAACTTGGAGACGGACTGCTCGTGATACACGGCAGCGATCGTCTCGGCGAACTCGCCTGCAACGGTGATCGTCTTGATCTTGCCGGTCTCCTCGACGGGGATGGCATCGGTGACCAGGCATTCAACGATCGGCGCGTCGTTGAGGCGCTGGATGGCGGGGCCGGAGAAGATGCCATGGGTGGCGCAGACATAGATGTCGCCGGCGCCGAGGGCCTTGAGCTCCGTGACGTTGGCGCACAGGGTCCCCGCAGTGTCGATCATGTCGTCGTTGATGATGCAGGTCTTGCCCTTGATGTCGCCGATGATGCCCATGACCTCAGCGGCGTTGTGGCGCGGCCGCCCCTTGTGAGCGATGGCCAGGCTGCAGCCGAGCATGTCGGAGAGCTTTTTGGCGGCCTTGGCGCGACCGACGTCGGGGGAGACGACGACGAGGTTGTCGGTATCGAAGGACATCTTGTTGTAGTAATCGGCAAAGAGGGGCAGGGCGGAGAGATGGTTGACCGGGATATCGAAGAAGCCCTGGATCTGGCCCTGGTGAAGGTCGAGGGTGATGATGCGGTCGACGCCGGAGCACTCGAGAAGGTTGGCGACGAGGCGGGCGGTGATGGGCTCGCGGGGACCGGCCTTGCGATCCTGGCGGGCGTAGCCGTAGTGGGAGATGACAGCGGTGATGGAGCGGGCGGATGCGCGCTTAGCGGCATCGGTCGCGATGAGAAGCTCCATCAGCATGTCGTTGACGTTCTCGCCGGCGACGGACTGGACAAGGAAGACGTCGGCGCCGCGGACGGACTCGTCATAGCGGGCGTAGATCTCTCCGTTGGCGAACTGCTTGAGCGTGAGGCCAGAGAGCTCGACATCAAGGATGTTGGCGATCTTCTCTGCAAGAGCGCGGTTTGAGGAACCCGAGTAGACGCGCAGGCTCTTGTACATCTGCATGGTCTTGTTGGGGTCGTTGCTGGGCATGTGCCTTACTCCTTTTGGTCTGAACTGCCTGGTTTGCCTTGCTACAGCATATTACAGACGAGCGCGACGACGCTCGGTGTAACCCTCGATGATGCGCTGCTCGCTGCGCTCGATCGCGAGCGCGCCGTCCGGCACGTCGTGAGTGATGCAGCTGCTTGCGCCCGTTATGGCGTCGGAGCCGATGTTGACCGGAGCGACCATCATGGTGTCGGATCCGATGAAGGTGCGGTCGCCGATGACGGTCCCATGCTTGCTCTTTCCATCGTAGTTGCAGGTGATGGAGCCCGCGCCGACATTTACGCCAGCGCCCATCGTCGTGTCGCCAATGTAGGAGAGGTGGGGGACCTTGGATCCCTCGCCGATCGTGGACTTCTTGATCTCGACATGGGTTCCCGCTTTTGAGCCGTCGAGCATGTGCGTGCCTGGGCGGAGGTAGGCGCGCGGTCCGCACTCGACATGGCTCTCGAGGGTGGCTTCGACGGCGACGGTCTCGTCGATGGTGCACGAGTCGCCCGCAACGGTGTCGGTGAGGCGCGTGTTGGGCCCGAGCTGGCACTCATCGCCGATGCGGCAGGTGCCGATGAGATGGGTCTGGGGCCAGACCACGGTGTCCCGGCCAATCTGGCAGTCGGGTCCGATCCAAGCCTGGGAGGGATCGATGAAGGTGATGCCCTCGGCCATGAGGCGCTCGTTGATGCGATCGCGCGCGATGGCGGTGAGCTCGGCGAGCTGGGAGCGGCTGTTCACGCCCAGGCCGTCGCGATAGTCGTCGCAATGGAAGATGCTGACCCCATGCCCATGGCCCTTGAGGATCTCGAGCATATCGGGAAGATAGTACTCGTTCTGGGCGTTGTCGCAGGTTATCTCACCGATATGGGCAGCGAGCAGGGCGCCGTCGAAGGCGTAGCACCCGGCGTTGCATTCGAGGAGCGAGGACGCCTGCTCGGGCGTGCAGTCCTTCTGCTCGATGATGCGCTCGACGATGCCGTTGTCATCGAGCTGGATGCGGCCGTAGCCGAAGGGGTCCGGCGGAGTCATGGTGAGCACCGTCGCGGAAAGCGACCCGTCGGCAACGGTCTCGGCGAACAGACGGACGGTGTCGGCCTGGATCAGGGGGAGGTCGCCGTTGAGGACGACGATGGGCCCCTCCTGGATGCCGGTCGCCTCGAGCGCGACGCGGACGGCATGTCCGGTGCCAAGGCGCTCGGTCTGCTCGACGCACTCCACCTTGACGGGCGAGTCGGCATACGCGCGGTCGAGGATGGCGCGCACCTCGTCGGCATGACTGCCGACGACGACGACGACTCGGTCGCATCCGGCCGCCACGGTGGCATCGACGACCCAGCGGATCATCGGCTTTCCAAGGATCTTGTGAGACACCTTGGCATGGTTGGATTTCATGCGGGTTCCCTCGCCGGCAGCGAGGACGATCGCGGTGGCGTTCATCGGCTCCCCCTCGGTTGTGTTGAGATGGCGTGGCGCGTGGCGCCACCATGTCCCGATGATAACGCAGCGTGGCCACGCGAAAGAGCGGGGTGGATGTGTTCGCAAACAGAACGAATTGTGACGGCCTCTCTGTATGACCGCGATTGGGCTGGATACAATGGTCTGGAATGATTCGCGCGACGACGGAGTTGGATGGGAGGAAGGGCCTATGGCGACTGCAAGCGATGGCAAGGGCCGGAGGAGTTATGTGGGCGCATCCCCATGGGCGCCGACGACCTCGCGCAGGGAGGCGATCGCGCTGATGGCTGGCGGCGCCCTTGCAACCCTAGTCCCGACGCGCCCCGTCTTCGCGGATCCCGTCGCAGGTGAGACCTCCGAGACGTCGGCGGAATTCAACGGCCCCTACACCGCATGGCGAGGATACGCGAGCACTGCTCGGCACAGCATCGCCCCCGGCGCCGTTCCGGTGAAGGCGCCGGTGTCAGGCGAGGTGTCGTGGTCGGTCGATGTCAGCGGCGACGTGCGCGACATGGCGCTCCGCCAGATCGGTCAGGCCACCTTCTTATATGCGGTTCAGGGATCCCAGATCATGCGTCTCGACGCTAAGACGGGAGATGTTCTCGGCACCGCCGATCTTTCGTGCGCGGTCCTCGAGGGGCCGGGCATTATGTTCTCCGCGTCGACCCTCGTCGTGGTCCTCGAGGACGGTCGGATGGCCTTGTTCGACGAGGAACTCAATCCCTCATGGACGTCTTCGGCACCGAGTCTTCCCTCGGGCGCGACCCGGTGGTCGGGCGCATCGGAGGTCGTATCCGCAGCGGGAGCCCTGTATGTGGCGCTCGCTGCGGTCGATGGTTCCGGCGCCCCCGTGGCGCTGACCATCGTCTCCGTGGCCGAGTTCGACGGCACGCCGTTATGGCAGGTCGAGCGGCTCGCCCACTCTCACGCTCCGGCCTTGAGGCTCCTGTCCGCTCCCGATGCCCTTCTCCTGTCTGACGGGGGGATCTCCCTCGAGGCCCGTTCGCTCGCTACGGGTGAGACGGTCGCGGCGCTCGATTTGGAGGGGGAGGTCGAGGGGAGGATCGTCGCGTTGCCCCGGAGCCTGGGCGAGGCGAGCGGATGGGTCGTCGTCGACGTCTCCTCGACGGCCTCGACCGTGGTGCTCGATCACGGAGGGCTCTCGGTCGCATCGATATCGTCCCCCCTCTTCGGGTCCATAGATGCCGTACCCATCTGCGCTCCGGTCGTCGTGAGGGACAGGATCCTCTTCATGGCCGCCCCCTCCTCCTCTTCGGCGCCTGCCCGCGCGACCGCCCGGCTCCTGGGCATGCGGATCGATGCCAGCGGCCGGCTCTCCCCGCTCGGCGGAGACCTGCGCGCGGAAGGGGCTGGGGAGGGATGTGGCCTGCTGCCCGTGGTGTATGGCGACAACGCCCGCGAGGCGGCGGTGTCCCTGTATGCCCACTCATCGGATGGTGGGCTCGTGGCGGTGGAGCTGTCCGGATGGGGGGATGTGCTCGAGGGGTCGGCGTCCCCGGTCTGGTCTGGGGAGTCCGCCGCCGCTTCGGGTTCCGTCGCGTCGACCATGCTGGTCGACCGCGATGGCTCGGTGATCCTCGCGGTGCCGTCCCCGGAGTCGGGGGGCGCATCCCGCGTTGTGTGCCTCGCGCCGGACGAGGGGCGCGCCGCCGCGACTCCGGTTGGCGGGAGCCAGGGCGTCGACACCCTGGGATCGACGCTTATGGGGATAACGCTCCCCAATGGAGTGGGCCTCGGCGCGGGAGCGGTTCTCCTGGCCGCGACCTTCGGGGCATACGCCCTGATCAGAAACCGCGGCGGCCGGAGCCGTCGCGACGAGGGGGTCGACGCTTGGCGCGCTGCCCACGGCGGGGATGACGAGCTCGACGGCGGATCGGATGGCGTCAGGTGAGTGCGCCCGTCAAGCACACCGCGTTCGACACGTCGCATCCCCTCGTGGCCGCTGTCTACCTGGCTCTCACCCTCGTGATGACGATGTCCTCCCTGCAGCCCGTGCTGATCCTCATCTCCCTCCTCGGCGCGCTCGCGTGCGGATGCTGCCTGCGCGGCGCCGCGGCGACGGCCGCCGGACTGCGCTGGCAGCTCCCGATCATCGCCATCATCGCACTGCTCAACCCCATCTTCTCCGCCTCGGGCGCAACCGAGCTGTTCCGTATCGGCGTCAGAGCGGTCTACCTCGAGAGCGTGTGCTATGGCGTCGCCATGGGCGCGCTCTTGGTGGCGAGCATGACCTGGTTGCAGGTGGCGTCTGAGCTGCTTCCGTTCGATAAGGTGATGACCCTCTTCGGCAACGTCGCCCCCGTCATCGCGCTCATGTTGTCGATGACCATGAGGCTGGTTCCCCGCTTCCTGCGAAAGGGCCGGATGGTGTCAGCGGTCCACGGGTCCATCACGCTGTCCGACCGGCGCGCCCTCGACGAGGTGCGGGGTCGCATGAGGCTCTCGAGCATCCTCATGGGCTGGGGTATGGAGGACTCGCTCGAGACGGCCGACGCCATGCGTGCGCGCGGGTGGGGCGGCGCGCCGCGGCGAACGACGTACACGCGCCATCGCCTCTCGTCGCTCGATGTCCTGGCGACGGGCCTCCTCATCGCCTTCGGCGCCATGGTGGCCGCCCTCGCCTTCGTGGCGACGAGCCAGTTCGGCTTCTTCCCCCGGATGAGCCAGCTCGTGCCCTGGTGGGGCTATATTCCATACGCCGCTTGGATGGCGGTCCCCGTTGTGCTCCATATCCAGGTGGGAAGGAGTCTCACATGACCAAGATGATGGAATCCACCCCCCTCGCCATACAGGTCGAGGGACTCACCTTCTCCTATGCGGGCGCGGACACCGCGGTGCTCGACGGGGTCGATTGGGCTGTTCCGCAGGGCGCCTTCGCCCTGCTCGTCGGTGATACGGGGTCGGGTAAGTCGACCCTGCTCTCGCTCATCAAGCCCGAGATCGCCCCGACGGGGGAGCGGTCGGGTTGCATCTCCGTGTTCGGTCGGCCCGTCTCGGATCACGACATCGCATCCTCGGCGCGAACCATAGGCTACGTCTTCCAGAACCCGGACAACCAGATCGTGTGCGAGAGCGTGTGGCACGAGATGGCCTTCGGCCTGGAGAACCTGGGGACCCCTCAGGGTGAGATGCGCCGCCGTGTGGCTGAGACCAGCTACTTCTTTGGGATGGAGGAGTGGTTCCGCAAGGACACCGATACCTTGTCGGGAGGCCGCAAGCAGCTTCTCGCCCTCGCGTCGACCTTGGCGATGCGTCCTAGGTTGCTCCTGCTCGACGAGCCCACGGCCCAGCTCGATCCCATCGCGGAGAAGAGCTTCCTCCACGCCCTCTTCCGCGTCAACCGCGAGCTGGGCTGCACGGTCGTTGTGGCTACGCATCAACCCCGCGCCATGTTGGCGTATGCGACCTGCGCGTTCTCGTTGCGCGATGGGGCGGTTTCGGAGGTGCCCGACTTCGCGACCCTCGACGAGCGCCCCGCGCTCGACGCCGCTTCGTTGCCCTCGCCGCTTTCGGGCGGTCGTCATTTCGCCCCGCGCCCCATGGCGGCATCGACCTCCCCTCAGCTGGCTGTCAAGGTGGAGCGCGCATGGTTTCGCTATCGCCGCGACGATGACTGGGTCCTTCGAAACCTCGACATCGAGGTGGGGGCCGGTCGCATCCATGCGCTCGTGGGGGGCAACGGTTGCGGGAAGTCCACGCTCCTCGCGGCCATGGCGGGGATCAATCGCCTTCAGCGGGGTCGCGTCTGGGCCGCCCTCGCCGGGAAGGCGCTGCTCCCCCAGGA
This sequence comes from Collinsella sp., assembly GCA_034088265.1. Lineage (GTDB taxonomy): Bacteria > Actinomycetota > Coriobacteriia > Coriobacteriales > Coriobacteriaceae > Collinsella. The sequence continues at coordinate 26,383 of JAXDWR010000049.1, forward strand.
CCCTCGTGCGCTCTTCGCGATGGAGACCGTCGACGACGAGCTTATGGAGTGGTCCTCTGCGGCGGGTTATGGGAGGTCGGATGTCGACGCCATGCTCGCCTGCACGGGGCTCACGTCCAGCGCGGCCCTGCATCCCCACGACCTATCCGGGGGGCAGCAGCAGCTCCTGGCGCTCGGCAAGCTCCTGCTCACCGATCCGGACCTGCTCTTGCTCGACGAGCCCACCAAGGGCCTCGACCTTTCCAGCCGCCGCCTGATCGCCGCCCTCCTGCGCTCCCTGCGCGACGCGGGCGCGACCGTGGTGCTGGCGACGCATGACCTCGATTTCGTCGATCAGGTCGCCGACGAGGTCTCCATGATCTTCGACGGCGAGCTGTCATGCACGGAATCCAGCGAGGGATTCTTCGATGGAAACGTGTTCTACCAGCCCTGATGGAGGGAGGGATCCCATGACGAGCCGTGTCGCGCGCCTCTTCCGGGCGCTCGAGATCCCGCTTCTGTGCGCGGTTCCCGCCGGCATGTATGTCGCCGTGTGGACGGGCGGCGGCGCATCGGCGCTTCTCATGATGGCGGTCGTATCGCTCGTGATCGCCCTCTTCTTCATGGGCTACGAGGCGAGTCGTCCGGGCCTGCGCCAGATCATGCCCACGCTCGTCCTGGCGGCCTTGGCCGCGGCGGGGCGCATCCTGTTCGGGGCGGTGCCCGATTTCAAACCGGTCTCGGCCATCGCCATCATCGCCGGCGTGACGCTGGGGAGGAGGAACGGCTTCATGGTCGGGGCCCTCGCCGCGCTCGCCAGCAACTTCTTCTTGGGGCAGGGCATGTGGACCCCATGGCAGATGTATGCATGGGGCGTGGTGGGGTACCTGGGCGGCGTCCTGGCCGAGGTCGGGGCCTTCACGCGGGCGGACGGCCGCGTGCGGCTGTGGGCGGTGCTCTCGTACGGGGCGATGTCGGGCATGATCTTCGGAGCGATCATCAACGCCTACGACATCATCGGCTTCGTGAGGCCCTTCACCTGGGCCGGTGCCCTCGCACGCCTGGCGCTGGCGCTTCCCTTCGACATCGTGCACTCGCTGGCGACCGTGGTGTTCCTGGCGGCGCTCTATGGCCCTTGGACGAGGCGCATAGAGCGCATCGTCATGAAATACGATCTAAGGGCCTGAGTTCGCGGCCCGTCCCGCCGGTAGGGCCGAGCCGAGTCCGTCGAGGGCTGGGGCTAAAGATCGATCTCGAGCGTGACGGGGCAGTGGTCGCTGCCGAAGATGTCGTTGCGGATGCCGGTGGATGTGACGCGGTCGGCGACGGAGTCGCTCACGAGGAAGTAATCGATCCGCCATCCCGCGTTGTTCTTCCGTGCGTTGAAACGATAGCTCCACCAGCTATAGGCTCCCTCGAGATCGGGGTTCGCCGCGCGGAAGGTGTCGGTGTAGCCAGCGCCCAGAAGCTCGGTGAACTTCCCGCGCTCCTCGTCGGAGAATCCGGCGTTGCCGCGGTTCGACTTGGGGTTCTTGAGGTCGATCTCGTTATGCGCGACGTTGAAGTCCCCGCAGGTGACGACGGGCTTGCCGGTCTCCGCCTCGAGTGAGGTGAGGAAGGCGCGGTAGGCGTCGTCCCATGCCATGCGGGTGTCTAGGCGCGCGAGCTCGTTTTGGGCGTTGGGGGTGTAGACGTCCACGAACCAGAAGCGGTCGAGCTCGACCGCGCACACGCGGCCCTCCGTCGCGGCGACCCCCACGAGCTCGAGTTCCCCATCGGAGAGCCCCGCCTGGCGCCCTGCCTCGAGCACGGCGTCGGCATGGCGCACGGAGAGAGGCTCCTCGCGCGTGAACACCGCGGTGCCGGAATACCCCTTGCGCTCGGCGTAGCTCCACACCTGGTGGTATCCGGGAAGGTCGATCTCGACCTGGCCCTCCTGCAGCTTGGTCTCCTGCAGGGCGAGGATGTCGGCGTCCAGCTCCCCAGCGATCTGGATGAAGCCGGGGTCCTTCTTGAGGACCGCCCGCAGGCCGTTCACGTTCCAAGAGGCGAGGCGATAGGAGCGAGTGGGTTCTGTGGTCATGGGGCCCTCCTGTCGCGCCCGCGTGAGGGCGCATCGAGCATAAGGAAAAACTAATCTTCAACGGGCGAAACGTCATCTTGGTTCGCCGAGGACAAACTATACTAGAACAACGGTTTCCATAAGACGATCGGCGCTTTCCGGGCGTCGTCTCGCTGTGGCAGGGGGGTGCCCATGCATACAATCATGTGCGCATCGCGCGAGCGGGAACAATGGCGCGGATACCTGCTGACCATGGCCAAGGTCGGATGCTGCCTCGCCATCGCGGGCGGCATCGCCTATCTGGCGGTGGCGGGGGTCTTCCATGCGGTGACGACCGGCCTGCACGTCGAGGCCGAGATCCAGGGGACGCGCGTGGTGGTCGCTTATTGCGCGGTCATGTTCGCGCTTCAGATGGCCGTGGGCCTCGTGGGCCTGTGGGCATCCATCTCGACCCGCTATATGAGGGTCCTTGCGATCGTGGCGGCGCTGCCGACCCTCGGCGTTCTGCTCTGCCTTGCAACCTCGATGTTCGGCGTCACGGACAGCGCGTTCAACGCCGGTTTCCTCAGGGGGTTCAACCTGTTCTTCGGTGTGATGTCGGCCGGCATGGCGCTTCTCGCCCTCGGTCTCTGGAAGATCGACTCCGAGGATGTCGGGGAGGAGGCCTCCGACGAGGATGACGATGCCGAGGAGGACGAGGGCGCCGAATCTGAAGACCCGGGCCTCGATTGGCTGTGGGACGAGCCGGAGCTCGAGGATGGCGAGGGCGGCGAGGATGACGGCGACCTGGCGGGCGACGGGCCCTCTCCTGAGGGGGATGCGGACGCCGAGCCCGATGGGCCCCCGGATGACGTCGATGCCTTTGGGGGCGATGACGATGTCGACCTCGCCATGGAAAGCGATGACGCCGAGGTGGACGGGGAGCTCGACGATGCATGCGCCCCCGACGACGCTGTCGAGACGCCGGATGGTCCCGTCGCGGACGAGCCGGAGACCGACGAGATGGATCGCGCGTTGGAAGGCGAGGACGAGGGAGAGTCGGAGAAGAGGGGGTAGCCGCCATGTCGCATGCCATCAGCCGGCCCGAGGAGGCCCGCATCGCCCTCGCTCGGCTGTTCCAAGAGCATGACCGCGTCGTCTTCTTTGGCGGGGCGGGTGTCTCCACGGCGAGCGGGATCCCCGATTTTCGCAGCCAGGATGGCCTATATCGCCAGCGGTTCGCCTATCCCCCCGAGACCATCCTCTCCCATAGCTTCTACCTCTCGCACCGCGGCGAGTTCTACGACTTCTATCGCAGCAAGATGATCGCCCTCGACGCGAAGCCCAACCGATGCCACCTCAAGCTCGCCGAGCTCGAGGGTGCGGGGCGCATCTCCGCTGTGGTGACGCAGAACATCGACGGCCTGCATCAGATGGCGGGCTCTCGGCGCGTCTTCGAGCTGCATGGCTCCGTCCATCGAAACATATGCCAGCGCTGCGGCGCCCTCTTCGATGCCGCATGGATCATGGCCCGTGAGAGCGAGGATGCGCAGGGCGTCCCGGTCTGCCCACATTGCCGCGGCGAGATCAAGCCCGACGTGGTGCTCTATGAGGAGCCGCTCGACGAAGGGGTCATGCTCGGGGCGATCGAGGCCATCGCGCGGGCCGACGCCCTCGTGATAGGGGGGACGTCGCTCGTGGTCTATCCGGCGGCCGGTCTCACGCGCTACTTCCAGGGCGACACCCTCGCGATCGTCAATCGCGATGCAACCGATCAGGACGCCCGTGCCGACCTCCTGATATCGTGCGACATCGCCGAGGCGTTCGCCTTCTAGCCCTCGTTAGCCTCCCCGCGCGGCCTCCGTCTGCTTCTCTGGTGCACGCCGCCTCCCTCGCGGCAAAACGGCGCGTGCCGGATACAATAAGGGGAGCTGTCCATCCACGAAAGGGTATTCATGGCAAACGACAACAAGACATGGCGCTGCGGAAAGTTCGAGCTCAAGTTCGATCGTCCCCGCATCATGGGTGTTCTCAACGTCACTCCCGACTCCTTCAGCGATGGCGGCGACCACTTCGATCCCGATGCCGCCATCGCCTATGGCGTTGAGATGCTCGATTCCGGTGCCGACATCATCGACGTCGGCGGCGAGTCGACGCGACCCGGCTTCACCCCGGTGACTCCCGACGAGGAGGCGCGCCGCGTCCTGCCGGTCGTCCGCGCTCTGGCGAAGAAGGGCGCGATCGTCTCCATCGACACGCGCCATGTCGAGGTGGCGAAGGCCGCCGTGCGCGTGGGAGCTTCGATCGTGAACGACGTGACCGGCTTCACCGACCCTCGCATGATCGAGTTCGTCAAGCAGAGCGACTGCGGCGTTGTCATCATGCATGCGGGCGACCCCTCGGAGGAGCCGCGACGCCGCCACACCCCGGTGCAGCTCGACACCTCGGCCGCGGCGTTCGTCGCCGAGAAGGCCCGCGCCGCCGCGGAGGCGGCCGAGGCCGCGGCCGCCGCGAAGGCCGCCCGCGGGCGCCGCATGGGCGGCAAGCTCGGCAGCTTGGTGCAGCCCCAGCTCCCCTTCACGGACATGCCCAACGGATCCGAGGCTGCGGCCGAGGCGAGAGAGGCCGAGAAGCCCGCAGCCGCTGCCGAGCAGGCGGTCCATATCGAGGAAGAGGATCGAGCCGTCATCGTCAACGACGAGCTCGCGGCCATCATGGCCCGCTCCGCCCGCCGCGATGCCGCGACGGGGAGCACCTCGCAGCTCCGTCGCTTCACGCTCCCTGACTCCGCCCCCATCATGAGGCGGGTCATGGGCTTCCTGTCCGATCAAGCCCGCGCCCTCGTCCATGCCGGCGTGGCGCGCGAGCGCATCTGCATCGATCCCGGCGCGGGATTCGGCAAGGACGCCAACGAGGACATCGTCATCCAGCGCGAGACGGCCAAGCTCGCATCCCTCGGCTACCCCCTGCTCTGCGCCGTGTCCCGCAAGCGCTTCGTGGGCGCCGTCTCGGGCGTTGCCGATGCGGTCGAGCGCGACGCAGCGACCTACGGGGTCTGCCTCGGTGCCATCCAGCTGGGCGCCAACGTCGTCCGTGTGCACGACGTCAAGGGCTTCGCGCAGTTCCTTAACAGCTTCTGGGCCGTCGCCCGGCCCCAGCCCCGCCGCGCCTTCGTGGCGATCGGCTCCAACATGGGCAAGCGCATGGACAACATCCGCGCCGCCCGCGAGCTCATCTCCGAGATACCCATGACCTGCGTCTCGAGCTGCTCGCGCATCTACGAGAGCGAGCCTGCCTACGAGCGTCGCCAGGACCCCTTCGCGAACGCGGTCATAGAGATCAAGACCGAGCTCGCGCCCCTCATCCTGCTCGATGAGCTGGCCAAGATCGAGAACCGCTTGGGTCGCAACCGCACCGCGAGCGCGCGTCCCAACGGGCCGCGCGTCATCGACCTCGATCTCCTATGGATGGAGGGGGAGGTCCACGGCGGCGACAAGCTGCGCCTCCCGCATCCCAAGCTGGGCGAGAGGGATTTCGTCCTGGTGCCCCTCGAGGACCTCATGCACGATCCCGCGCGGTTCTTCCGCTACGAGGGCGTCGACGTGAAGGAGCCCGAGGAGCGCGTGGGCCATATCGTCGGCGAGCTGGGCGCTCTGTAGCGCGGGCTCGAAGGTCTAGTTTCGGGCGGGTTGCCGGGGCTTCCGGCGGCCCGCCCCTTCCAATATCCAGGATGGGAGTGGCATGGATACGATGATCGCGTTCGACATGGAGCCCGATGTCCGCATGATGGATCTCGTCGCGGTGCCCTACGTGGCGGCGATGGGCGTCGTGCGCTGCCTGCGCGAGAGGGGCCTTGGGTCGCTCGTGGGCATCGGGTGGCCCCATGACGTCGTCGCTTGGACGGATCCGTCGGGTCCGGGGGCCGGTCCCGCCCGCGAGCTCGTGGGCATCTCGGTCCATGCGCGCTCGAGGGATGGCGTGTTGGTGGCGAGTGTCGAGGCGTCCCTTTCCGAGGGGATCCTCTCCGAGGTCGTCTCGGCGGCGGGGGTCGATGGGGCCCTGTTGGGCGATCTTGGCCGCGACGTCCGCTCGTCCATCGAGGCCGAGGTGGAGCGCTGGGCGGGGAGCCTGCGCGGACGGGTGGTGCCCGGCCCCCTTGCTCCGGTGCTCTCGGAGTACTTCGATATGGTCCCGCTCCTCGGCCATCGCGTGGCGGCCCTGTCTCCCAACGGGATCCCCGTGGCGATGGGATTCTTCCGCGCCATCGATGTCTGGGGGAGGGCGACCATCCTCACCGATCAGGGTGAGCGCGAGTTTCCCGCCGAGGCGGTGCGGATCGTCCCGCTTCCCACCGACTAACGCTGGGTGCGGCACCAGATCTCGCGGATGCCCTTGAGCGTGAGCTGGGGGTCGACGACATCGAAGGCGTCGGTGCACTCGGCGACGATGCCCGCGAGCCCCCCGGTCGCTATGACGCGGGTGTCCTCGCGACCGAGCTCGCGCTTGATGCGGGCGACCAGCCCTTCCGCCATGGCGGCGGTCCCGATGACGGTGCCGCTCTGGACGGCCTCGTAGGTGGTGCGGCCTATGGCGTGCTCGGGAGCCTCGAGCGGGACGCTCGAGAGCTTGGCCGCGCGCGCGGTGAGGGCGTCCATGGAGATGCGGATACCGGGGGCGATAGCACCGCCGATGTAGGCGCCCGCCGCGTCGACGACGTCCATGTTGGTCGCGGTGCCAAAATCAACCACGATGGCGGGCGTCCCATGGAAGGTCGCCGCGGCGACGGCGTTGGCTATGCGGTCCGCCCCGACCTCGGAGGGGTTGGGGGCGGTGACGGACACGACCTCGGCGGTGTCGGGGCCGATCTGCAGCATGCGGACCCCTATCTGCTCGGCGACGCCGCGCCATTCGCGCAGCAGCTGGGGGACGACCCCGGCAAAGGCGATCGCCTCGATGCAGTCGATGCGCATGCCGTACATCTGGAGGTATCCCAGGATCCTGACGTGGATCTCGTCTTTGGTGAACGATCGGTCGGTGGGCATGCGCCACGACGCGGCGAGCCGATCCTCGTCGAAGAGCCCGAGGGCCGTCTGCGTGTTTCCCATGTCTACGGCGAGCAGCATCCGTCTCCCCAATCAACTCATATTTCACGGTGTTTCGAGCATCTGCCAGCGCTCATTGTATACTGAATCATTGCTGAACCGACGTGTGTCTACATGCGGAGTGAACGATATGAACAAGAAGGCAAAGCGCCGCCTCATGGTGGTCGGCGGCGTCATCGTGGTCGCCCTGTTGGTCATCGTCGCGGTGGCGGGGTCCGGCTCGGCGGCGTCGTCGCTCACGATCGGCGATGTCCTCTCGGGTGGTTACGAGGGCAAGAAGGTCCAGGTCTCCGGTTCCGTCGTGGCGGACTCGCTGCAGAGCGAGGGCTCGGCGGCGGTCTTCTCCATAGAGCCTGAGGACGGTTCCGATGAGAGCCAGCGCCTCCGGGTTCGCTATGATGGCGCGCTGCCCTCCACATTCGGCGCCGGCGTCGTGGCGATCTGCACGGGGACCGTCGAGGGGGATTCCCTCCTTGCGTCCGAGATGGTGACCAAGTGCCCGTCCAAGTACGAGAGCGCCGAGGGTTCGCTGACCGTCAAGGGCCTGCTCGATCAGGGTGACGGCATGGTGGGCAAGGAGACGAAGGTCTGCGGCTATATCCAGGGTGCCGTGAATCCCGTCGATGCGGACCATCGCTTCGTCATCGAGTCGCAAGGTGCCACGATCCGCGTCATCTACGACGGGGGCCTCGACGATGCGATGGTCGAAGGCACCGCGGTGGTGGTCTCGGGGAGCCTGGACGCCAACGGGGACTTCGTCGCCACCGACCAGCCCTCGATAGACTCCGCGATCGGCGCGTGAAGGGCTGATCGAGCGCTCGGCGACCCCTATCGTCGACTTTCCAACAAGATGGCAAGGAGATGGGATCCATGATCTCAATGCTGGGAAATGCTGTCCAGATCATCGCGATGCTCGTTGCGGCGGTCTCGGCCGTCGTGCTCATAGCGGGTGCCAAGACGCGCCGCGAGGGGCTCGTCAACGCGGGCTATCTCATGGTCATGGCCACGGCCCTCGCGCTGACCCTGTGCGTGGGCATCATCTTGGCCTGTTTCATAGGCGGGGATCACAGCCTTGCCTATATCGTCTCCCATCGCCCCGTCACCGATAGCGCCCTCAGGCCGCTCTATCTCGTCTCCGCTGTCTGGGCGGGTCGACAGGGCTCGCTCCTGCTGTGGACCTGGCTCATCGCGGTCTTCGCATCGGTCGTCGCGTGGAAGCGCATGCACGCCACCGACGAGGTCTCCACGTGCGCCCTCGGTGTCGCGCAGGTCATCGTCGCCCTCTTCGCGGCGACGCTGGTATTCTCGGGCTCCAACAACCCCTTCGTCCCCACGCCTCCCGAGTTCCTCGCCGCGGACGGCACGCTCGCCGGGCAGGCCGGCGGCATGAATCCGCTGCTCATGCATTGGGCCATGATCCTGCATCCGCCCGCGACCTTCATTGGATACGCAGGCATGACCATCCCCTTCGCCTATGCGATGGGCGCGCTCATCTCCGGCGACCTCTCCGCCCGATGGGTCGAGCTCTCCGATCGTTACGCGGTCTTCAGCTTCATCTTCCTGAGCATCGGCATGGCGCTCGGGGCCGTGTGGGCCTACGTGGTCCTGGGCTGGGGCGGATTCTGGGCCTGGGATGCGGTCGAGAACGCGAGCCTCATGAGCTGGCTCACGGGGGTCGCCACCATCCATAGCTTCACGATGTATCGCAAGCACGGATGCTTCAAGCGCTGGAGCCTCTTTGCGGCCACCATCACGTTCATCTTCGTCGTCCTGGGGACCTTCATCACCCGATCCGGCCTCGTCCAGAGCGTCCACGCGTTCGCGGAGGATCCGGTCTCCACCTATTTCTTCCTCGCGATCATGGTCGCGGCGGCGCTCGCGTTCCTCATCGGGCTCCTGTACCGCCACTCCCAGATCGGACCCGATGACGATCAGATCGAGTCCCTGGTCTCCAAGAACGGGTCGTACTTCATCACCAACCTGGTCATGATCGTTGCGGCCGTGCTTGTCGCCTACCTCACCATCTCGAGCGCCCTGCCTCGCTGGATGCCCTTGGGTGGCACGGTCGTCCAGGCCGGGGCATTCAACGCGGTGGCCCGTCCCGTGGTGGTCCTCGTCTGCCTCATCATGGCGGTCTGCCCCATGCTGGGATGGCGCAAGACCGACGGCGCCCTCTTCGCTCGGAACATGCGCATCCCCGCGCTTGCGGGCGCACTCGTCTTCGCCCTCCTCATGGCGCTCTTGGTGCTCGATCTGGCGCCGCGCTACGATGCCATCATGGCCGCGGGCGGATCGGCGGCCCTCTCCCTTGCCGAGCAGGGCCCCAAGGCCTACTATCTCGCGCTCACCGTGGCCGCCTTCGCTTCCGCATCGCTTCTGCTCGCCTCCTCGTCCTATCTGCTGGTTAGGGGCGTCTCCGCGCGTATGCGCAACAAGGGAGAGGGAGTGCTGACGGCGTTGGCCAACCTCTTCCGCCACTCCCCCGCGCAGGCGGGCGGCTATCTCACCCACCTGGGCATCGCCATCGCGGTCATGGGCCTCGTGGGCTCGATGATGTATGTCCAGGAGCAGACGCTCAACCTGGCCGCTGAGCCCGGCCAGGGAGGCCAGGTCGGCTCCTACCTCGTCTCATATGCGGGATCGCGCGAATACGCGGACTCCGCCGACAACATGATCAAGGAGGTCTCCCTGGAGGTCGCGGACGCGGGCACGGGAGAGGTTCTGGGGACGCTTCGCCCCTCCATGGAGATCAGCGCCGTCAACACCGGCCAGCAGACGCTCCATGCCGCGGTCATGAGCTACCCGCTCGAGGATCTCTTCGTCGCGTTCCAAGGCATCAACGCCGACGGCACGCTCTCGATCAGCGTCAAGATCAACCCCTTGATCATGCTCAACTGGATAGGCGCTGGTGTCTCGGTTTTGGGCGTCGTGCTCGCCTTCGCACCCCGCCGCGCGACGCCCCTCGTCTCTGCGGACGACCGCGCGGTCCGGGCCAGGACGGCGGGCGAGGGGGAGGGTTCCCGTGGATAGGCCCGGCGCCCTCGCGGTCGAGGCGTGCGGGCTCACCAAGCAGTTCGGCAGGCGTCGTGGCCTGGACGGAGTCGATCTCTCCGTCCCGGCCGGCGCCTTCCTCTCCATCTTCGGCCCTAACGGGGCGGGGAAAAGCACGCTACTCCGCATGATCGCGCTCCTCTCGCGCCCGACGCGCGGAAGCCTCTCCATCCTTGGAGCGGACGCGCTCGAGGAGCCCGACGCCCTGCGCCCGCGCATCGGGCTCATATCGCATCGGTCCATGCTGTACGGCGATCTTTCGGCTCGGGAGAACCTGCTGTTCTTCAGCTCGCTCTATGATGGGCGGCCCGATGAGGGCCGCGTCGACGAGCTGTTGCGGATGGTCGAGCTCGACCATCGGCGAAACGATCCCGTGGGGACGTTCTCAAGGGGCATGCAGCAGCGCCTCTCGATCGCGCGCGCCCTGGTCAACGACCCCGACCTGGTCTTGCTCGACGAGCCCTACTCCGGTCTCGACCCGCACGCGGCCGACCTCTTCGATGCCCTCATCGACCGTGTCCGCGACGGTCGGACCTTCATCATGGTGAGTCACGATCTTGAGAAGGGGTATGGCCTTTGCACCCACGCCCTCGTCCTCGCCCGGGGGCGCGTGGTGGTCTGTGCCAGCAAGGATGAGGTGGATCGCGACGCCTTTCGCGATCTGTACCTTGCAACCGTGGGATCGGGGGTGGCTTGATCATGGCGCTCCGATCAAAGGGGGCGGGGCACGGCGTCTCTCGCCGCAACCCCTCCGCATTCAGCCAATATAGGGCCCTTCTGCTCAAGGACCTGAGGCAGGAGATCCGAACCCGCGAGATGCTCACCTCCATGGCGGTGTACGCGCTTCTGGTCCTCACCATCTACGGTGCGGCGCTGGCGCAGGTGGGCGACAGGATCCAGGTCGTCTCGTTCGCCGGAGGGCTTCTCTGGGCGCTCATCGTCTTCACGAGCCTCCTGGGGCTCAACAGGAGTTTTGGGCACGAGGTCGAATCCGGGTGCCTTGAGGGCATCCTGCTCGCTCCGGTCGATCGCGCGCTCATCTTCTTGGCGAAGGCCACCTCCAACCTGATCTTCCTCATTGCGGTCGAGCTGCTCGTGGTTCCGCTCTTCTTCCTCTTCTTCCTCTCGGGTGTCGAGCTTGCGGCCACCACCCCCCTCATCGTCGTTCCGCTCGCGATTGGGACGCTGGGAGTCTCTGGGGTGGGGACCTTGCTCTCGACCATGACGATCGACACGCGCGGCCGTGACGTCTTGCTCGCCATCCTCTTCATCCCGCTCGCCTTCCCGCTGCTTTACGCCTGCGTGTCCGCCACAACGACGGCGTTTCTGGGAGTGGCGGGGACGTTCGGCGGGTTCTGGACCTCGTGCGCGGTGGCTGCGGCCTACGATGCGATCATGATCGCGGCGGCGTGGGGGCTATACGAGTTCGTCGTGGATGTGTGATCGTGCGTCGCCCGCCCGGTCTCGCCAAGGTGGTGTCGGTTGGGCCAAATCGGCTACCATAGGGCGGGTGCCGGGCAAGCGCCGGCATGCCGTCTAGGCAAAAGAAGAAAGGGGAGCGCCTTGAGATCGAAAGCCGATTCCCTCGTCCCGGCCATGCTCGTCGTGGGCGCCCTGCTCACGGCTGCCGACGTTGCGTGGACCTTCCTGCGCGCGCCGCTCGTCCAGGGGGCCCTGCTCTCGGAGCCCGTCGTCATAGCCGGGCAGGTGGTCACCACCAAGCTGTTGCTGAGCCAGAAGATCTTCTACCTGCATGTTCCCGTCGCCATAGCATCGTTCGCCATGATGTTCTTCGTGGCCTATCATGGCGCGCGCTTCCTTATGAGCAGGGATCGCGCACACGACCTGCGCTCCAGGACCGCGGCCCAGGTCACGCTCGTCATGATCGTCGCGACGATGATATCGGGCGATTTGTGGACCCGCTTCGAGTGGGGGGTCTGGTGGGTGTGGGAGCCCCGGCTCACTACCTATTTCATCTTGATGCTGCTGGTGATAGGCTACTTCATCCTAAGAAACGCCATCGACGATCCGGAGCGCCGGGCGCGGTTCTGCGCGGTCTTTGGGATCGTGGCGTTCATCGATGCGCCCATATCGTTTTTGATCACGCGCCTGGTCCCCTCATCGATCCATCCCGTGGTGTTCAGGACCGACAGCGGCCTGCCGCCGGACATGCTGATCCCCTTCCTCTTGGGGCTCGCGGGCATGCTGATGATCGCGTTCGCGCTCTATCGCTATGCCCTGCGCGTGCATGAGGACGCCGAGGAGCTCGAGGAGCTCAAAGAGGAGCTCGAGGAGCTCGATTCTTGGACGAGTCGCACCGCGGCGGCCGACGCGCTTGGGCGCCTGCGCAAACTCTCCGCCCATGAAGAGGGAGATGCATCGGCGTGCGTGGCATCGTTGGATACCGAGGAGGATTGATCATGGATCCCATTTTGAGTGAAGTCTATTCGACCGTGCTCCCTGCCGCACCGTTTGTGATTGCGGCCTATGTGGGGATCTGGATCGCACTGTTCGCCTTCGTGCTCATGCTGTGGCGCAAGTCCAAGCGCACGCATGAGGACATCGAGGCGCTCAGGAGCGCTTTGGAGGAGCGCCGTCGCGACCTTGAGGACCGAGTCTGAGCCCTGGTCTGAGGACTTGGGCCTACGGGTGGCACCGCCGGTCAGTCGCAAGGAAGCTGACCGGTGGGGTGCCGCGAAATAGGGGGATGGATGCCGCGCGTCAGGGCTGGGAAAGCTCTTCGCGCTGGGCATCGATCTCGGTGGCGATTCGCTCGAGGTAGTTGGCACACTGGATGAGCTCCTCGTCGGTGAATCCGGAGAAGCTCGAGATCCTGGGGCATTCCTCGAGCGTTTCCCTGCCCGTCTGGGTGATCTTCACTGCGAGGGCGTGGTTGCTGGCCCCTATGGAGCGACGCTCGATGAGTCCGGCTTTTTCCAGCTTGGCGAGCATCTCTCCCAGGGACTGGGGTCTGATGCCGAGCTCTTTGCAGATGTCACGCTGGCGCATCTCGTCTTGGGTGGCAAGGAGTGCGAGGATCCTTCCCTGTCCGTGCAGGGTGTTTGCGGCGGGGTTGCCGGACACCTTCTGGGCGACCGCATGCCATTTTTGCAAGCTATGCTGGGCGTCGATGAGTTTTCTGATGAGGCCATGGCACAGTTTGATCGACTGTGTTGGATCATTCGTTTTTTCTATCGGCATAGTTGCCTCCGTGAGATACGTCCAAGGGCTGACGCTGATGGGCGTCGGACCTTCGGGATACATTTATCTCCTATAACACGATAGGAAAACTGTTATAATCTTAGCGAATTTTAGCTTGTGTGTGAAGAAAAAGTTTAGAAAAAGGCATCATTTCAACGAATACGGAAAAGTTCTTGCGTTCTTTGAAGCCGACGCGTAATATAACTATCTGCGCACGAGATGCGCCCAGACATTGCGGGGTGGAGCAGTCTGGTAGCTCGCCGGGCTCATAACCCGGAGGTCGTAGGTTCAAATCCTGCCCCCGCGACCAAGAACTTGCAGCTCGGGAGTCGATTCGGCTCCCGAGCTTTTTTGTATGGGTACTGGTCGGGTACTTTTTGGGTACTGCGGGCAAGGAGCCCGTCTCAGGTGATGCGTCCTGCAAGCTGGTCGGGCACATCGCGGGTAGCCCATTGGGTGGAGTGCGCCTGACGACGGAATTGTTTACGCAGCTACCGGGTACGCCATTTTGCTGCCTTTCCTGTTCCATCGCTGACGATGGTTTTATCCACATTTTTCATCTTCGCCAACAGGTTCGACACCTTCTTGGCTTTTTGCGCATCGGTGAGGCCGGAGGGGAGAAGGTCGCTGAGGAGGGCGGTGATTTTCGCGCGCGACGCGGGCCCTGTTTCTGAGAGCATCTGAATGACAAGCGCCTTGCAGGCCTCTTCGTTGAGACCTTTGCTGCGCGTGTACGATACCTCCTGCCCCGTCTTCGAAGCCAAGGCGTTCGTGATAGAGATGTGGGGATACCTGCCCTCGATAAGCTTGAGCCGATGCAGCTCCGCCGCCTCCTCGTTCGTGATCTCCTCGCCTTTCTGAACCTTGTCCAAAAGGTAGACGATATCCATCGGGAGGTCCGGCTGGGCGTAGAGGAGCCTGCTGTAGCTCTCGTTGATGGTCTTGCCGTAGACACTTACGCGCACGCGGGTTGGATCCGAAAGGTCGTAGGTGGGTAGGGGGAAATACCGCTTTCTCTGCATCTGAAATACCTTGGGGATTCCCATGGCGATGGTGTCGATCATGTCCATCTGCACCATCGCCTCAGAAAGGAAGGGGTTGCGGTAGTAGCTTGGTTTAAAACCCGGTTGCATCGCGTTTTCGATTGTCCCTGGAATGAAGGACCCTTCGTTTAGGAACACGAGGTGGTCCTCGAATTCCTCGACGTTGATTCTCCCCTGCATGGAATAGTCCTGATGGGCGATGCAGTTGTTCAGGAGCTCCCTGATGATCTCGGGCTCGTACTGGTCCGCTTCAAAGGGAAATAGGCTCGCGCCATTTGCGTTGAACCGGTACTTCTCGTTGCGGATTTTCGCGAGGACCTGGTCGATTGCGAGAAGGAAGGGCGGCTTGAAGTGCTCGTAGGAGGTCACTGATCCGTTGGAGGCGTAGAGCGTCCAGGTGATGCGCGGGCTCATCCCATTCAGCAGCTGGGTGGATTCCGGCTTGCCGAGCAGAATGAGCGTCGTCGGGGTGATTTTGCCGTTTTTGGTCAGGTTTGCCATATCGAGGATTGTGCGGTCATCCATGTCCGCGAACGCCCCGGAGTGGCGTCGATGCTTGGAGAGGAAGAGCTCTATCGCCTTCTTCACGGCCTCGGGGTCGAGATCCTCAAAGGTGGCCTCTTCGATCTCCAGGGCGCTCCAGTCAGGCCTCCGCATTTGGCGTATCTGCTCGTATTTATCTATGGGGAGCGGCCCGAGCGATTCGCCCCCGCGCGCCCATGCCGCATTGTTGAACGCCGTCGGCATGCCCGGCGTCGCGGCAGGGATTTGAAGCGCGAGGACGCGTTTGCCGTCAATCCTGAGTTCATGAATCTCCCTCAAGGTGAGATGGTTGTTGACGCGGTCCGCAATCTCCTTTTTAAGGGAACGGAGGTTGGCCGGATTTCCTTCTCGGTAGGCGGTTCCGCATGCGACCTTGTCGTTGTTCATGCCGAAGATGAGCCATGCGTCTTGTTTCCCGCGCAGGATCGCCTCGTTGCTTAGCGCGGAGAAGTACTTCCCGAGGTCCCTGAAGCTGAAGTCGTTCTTTGCTTCCTTGAGTTCGATGACCTCGCTCTCGTAGGGCTTCTCGATACGGGTGATGAGTTCAAGGACATCGTGATCGCTGTAGTACAAGGTCGCTCCTAACTGGCCTGCGGCTGATATTTAGTCGTAAGATACGACTAAATATCGAAATCAAGGCCATTCTAGCCCAATCTAACGACTAGAAATAAGGATATTGGACTGGCCATTGGACTAAATGTTGAAACGACTCAGTTTTAGCCCAATCGGTACTTAACGGTCGCTGCTGTTGGGTTGTCTCCGGGAACAGAAGGACGAGGGCAAAGGAGCCCATGGCTCATATCGCGAGTAGATCCTATGCGGGCAAGTTGGGTACGCCACCTCAATACAAGCCCATGTCAGTTGGTGTTTAGCTACCTGTCTAATCGAACGAGGCTTTGTTGCAGCTCGATTTTAGAGACTGGAACATATGCGCCTTCGGCTGAATACAAATCGCGACTCAGGAGCAGCTCAACGGCTGACACATCTTCCCCTGAGTTGGCAAATTCCTTCGTAGAAAGTGCGGAGTTGAGCAAGCAGATAGTATTGTCCTGCTCCAATGCGTGAAGAATTTCGCTCGGGCTAGGTAGCTGTGCTCCGCTGATTGCATCTGGCCCAAACTGCCGTACGAAGCTATTGTATTTTCTTATAAAGATGATCCCAGTGAAAAATGCGTCAAGAAATGCTCGACGGGCATCTTCGCTCATGGGGTCGCTTAAATAGCGTGTGCTTGCGGCTTCAAATTGCCTGGCAGATGGAGAACAGCAGAGCTCTTCGGCGTTTCTTTCTGCTTGTTTCTTGGAAGTGATACTACTTGTCTTATGAACTGACGCTCGTACTTTCGCAACCCCCTTAGCCATTTTGGGCGCAAGCCATGCTTTCAGTTTTGGAATCCCCTTTTGCACGGTCCACTCAGCTGCAAGGTCGGCTAATGTCTCAGCGAGTTCGGTTAACCACTCAGGGTCGGTCTCTTGTGAGCGCCGAACAGGAGTTGGGGTTGGGTTGGAATATCGAGATTCCAGCTCCCGCTCATCCATCTCTCTCAGCGAGGCGTTGTCTTTCAACTTGTTGTTCTCGTCGAAGAGAAGGCTGCTAATCCTTCCCGGGCCATCAGATGAGTTGCCGGGATGAAGGCTGTCGTCATATTCCATTTCGACGATTTTTTTAACCTTTGCCAATTGGACCTCTCAATGCTTGGCGATTCTTTTGGGAGGAATTCTCGGCGGCATTTGCGCAGCACGTTGGATGGCGTGCGCTTAGGACGCCGCGTCTTCCTCGAAGAAATCCTTATCGGGCTCTTTGATCTCGAATGTCGCCTTGGTGCTGACGCCCACGCCGTAGTCGATCATGAGCTCGGCGAGGTCATGGCCGTCCACAAGGACGATCTTTTGAGTGTGGATGCCCCTCGCGTACTCCCTTGCCCCTGAGGAGAATTTGGCGGTGGTGATGAACAGGCCGCGCGAGGCGCCCTTGCCGGAGAGTGCGCCGACGAACGCCTGGATGTCGGGCCTGGTGACGGTGCGCGACGGCTCCCACCTCTTCGCCTGATAGTAGATGATGTCGAAGCCGAACCTGTCCTCCTTGACCGTGCCGTCGATCCCCTCGTCGCTGCTCTTCGGCGTGACGGTCACGGACTCCTCGCGCTCGCCGTAGCCCATGGCGAGGAGGATCCTTCCGACGAGGTATTCGAAGAAGTACGGGCTCTTGCCCATGATCATGGCGAGCAGGTCCTCGATAAGCGCTTCGCGCATCTCACCATAAGAGGCCTCCATCGTTTCCATGGGGGACATCTGCTCCTGGGCCGCGTCGTCTGGGCAATTGTCCTTGCTGGCGCTTTTCTTTTTGGAGGCGTAGCCGTTCTTCCACGCCCGGAACGCCTCGCACTCCTTCATGAGCTCTTTCGCGGTGAACGGACCGTCGTGGCTGGACAGGAAGGCGCGCCCGGGATCGGTGATGAGGTAGGTGCCCTTCTTCTCCCCGTATTCGACAAGCTTTGCCTTTTCGAGGTCGGTGATGGCCCAGTAAAGGCGGTTGTAGAAGCGCAACTGGCCGCTCGACAGCCGCTCGGCCTGCTCCTTCTCGGTGAGCGAGAAGTGCTCGATCATGTCCGCCTGGATCTCCTTGGAGGAGACGAACCCATCGTGCTTGCTGAGTGAAACGAGGACGGGTTGCATGAACTCGTGCCATTTGGGCATCGTCATGGCTATTCACCGACTTTCTCTGCATACAGCTTGAACAGGTGCGCGACGATCTTCTCCTCGTCGCCCTTGAAGTCGACCCCGTAGGCGGCCTCCACGGCCGCATCGAGGGTCCTGTGGGCGCGCATCAGGTCGGGGAAGAACGTCTCGTTGTCAGGGTCGTACATGTCGGCCAGCGTTGCCCCGTCCTGATCCGATCGGGCGTCGAGGACGGCCTGGGCGCAGCGCTCGATCTCTGCCTTCTGGGCATCCGTCGGGTCAGGCCAGACGAAGTTGTTGTAGACCACTCCGCCCGAGTAGCGGTAGTCGCTCTTGAGGCGGCCCGCCACAGTGCGCATCCACGCGTTGTGGAACTGCGAGTGCAGCACGCCGAAGTGATAGAGGGTGGCATTGGGCATGAGAAACACCAGGTCACTGCAAAAGGTTTCCGGCCCGATGAAGCCCATGGGTATGTACCTGCGGCGCTCGGAGGAAACCTTGGGGATGACGATGCATGTGTCCCGGGGAATTATCTCGGTGCCGAAATGCTGGGGCCTGTCAGCCGCCTTCTTGGTCTGCGGCCTCTTGCTCGCAAGCCTGTACTCGCGGACGGCCTCGATTCTCTCTCGGCACCTCGGAAGCCCCTTGAGGTCGGAGAAGGTCGCCTCCCCGAGCCATAGGACCCAGCGCGGCGCATTGTGGAGGAACTCACGTGAGCCCAGCCATTTGCGGAAGAATCTTTCCGCCCCCGGCTCCTCCTTGATGAACGCCGCCATCTCCTCGTCGGTGAAGAGGTAGTTTCCATCGTCAATAGGCTGGGAGCCGATGCCGATCTTCGGAACGTCGCAGAGCGGGGCGCTACGGTTCCACACGAACGCATCCGGCGCGTCGGCCAGATAGGCGTTGATGTTCCTCGGATGCCTCAGCTCCTCAGGTGCGTCGGGGGTCTCGTGCAGGTACAGCCGCTTCTCCGAGACCTCGCGGGAAAACCCCACGATGACGCAGAACACATGGGCCTTGTCCATGGCCTCATTGTCCCATCGGAAGGTGTTATGGGCGAAGTCGATGTGAATCCCCATGTCGTGCAGGGGCTTCCAGAGGTTCGCCACCTGCTCGCCCTGGCAGATGGAGTTGGTCGAGACCAGTGCGCACCTGGTGTGCTTGCCTTCGCTGAACCTCGCGGCCTTCATGTACCATGCACCGCAGAAGTCGATGTTGCCGGCGTTCTTCGCGCCGTCGAACACCGCCAGAAGGTCGGCCTTCTGCTCCTTGGTCTGGTTGCGGGCTCCCAGGAACGGCGGGTTTCCCACGAGGTAGGTGAGGTCGGCGGGGAACACCTCGGCCCAATCGGTCGTGAGGGCATTTCCCTCGCGCAGGTTGTCGAGGTTGCGCAGGGGCAGGAAGTCGAACTGGTATCCCGGCAGGATCTCCTGCGTCTTGCGCAGCATCTGCTCCTCGGTGATCCACAGGGCGGTCTTGGCGACCGACACGGCGAAGTCGTTGATCTCGATGCCGTAGAACTGGTCGAGGGAGACGCGGATGGGGTTGTCCAGCACGCCGAAGAGCGCCGTCTGGTCGCCGTGCTCGTCCTCGATGATGCGGTTCTCGATGGCGCGCAGCTGGCGGTACGCCTCGGTGAGGAAGTTGCCGGAGCCGCAGGCGGGGTCGCCGACCGTAATCTTCGAGATCTTGTCGTGCAGCGCCTCAAGCATCTGCTGGCGCTTCGCCCCTGACCGCTCGCCCTCCGCCGCGTGGAGCTCGGCCCACAGCTCGTCGAGGAACAGCGGCCTCAGGCAGCGCTCGATGTTCTCGACGCTCGTGTAGTGCATCCCGCCCGCATGGCGGGTCTCGGGGTTCAGGGTGCCCTCGAACACGCCGCCGAAGATGACGCCCGAGATCTCACGCCAGTCGAAACCGCGCGATGCGTCCTCGATCGCGTCGGCGATCTCCTCGGTCATCTGGGGGATGACGATGGACTGATCGGAGAACAGGCCGCCGTTGACGTAGGGGAAGGCCGCCACGTCGTCGTCCGCGTACTCGTCGCGCTCCTCGTAGGGAGTGTCGATAGTCTCGAACAGAGTGGCGAGCTTGCGGCGCAGCTTGCTCGGATCGCCCTTGCAGAAGTCGCCGAAGGCGAAGTGAGATTGCAGCAGGTCGGCGTCCTCGGCGTAGAGCAGGAAGATGATGCGGGTGATGAGGACGTTGAGGGAGCGCTGCTCCTCCTCGTCAGTGTCGATGTGGTGGTACTGCTTGCTGATGGCGTCGTAGAGGCGCGAGACGTGCCGCCCGGCATCGACGGACAGCTCCTGCTCCTTGTGGAGGCGGCTGGACTCCTTGGAGGTGAGGAAGTCCAGGAGGTAGAGGTGGTCGGACAGCTCCTCGAGGGTGAACTCCTGAACGTTGTCCTCGGGGCGCTCCTCGTCGAGGTCGTAGAGGCGGAAGGTCTCGAAGTTGCACGTCATGAGCCAGCGTGGGCGCTCGGAGTAGGGCAGGTGCTGGGCGTACCACGTCGCCTGCTGGTAGGGGGTCTCGAGCCCGCCGTTTCGCGGCTCGGGCTTGTCGAGGTCGATGCCGGCGGACTTCTGCTCGCAAAGGAAGTGGTGGTCGCTCACGAACACGTCGATGCGGCGGCCGCGCACCTTGCGCTCGAAGTCGACGAATGTGGCTACGGAGCTCGATGGCACACCCAGGACATTGACGAGGAGGTCCTGCCAAAACTTGGCGGTGTCTTGCTGCTCGTTGTTCTTTCCTGCGGGGACATTGTCCAGGATCTCTCTCCAACGGGTCACGAACTCTTTAGCGGCAGATTGTGACGCCATGTCGTCTCCTTGCATCTAGTGGTTTGATCCTATATGAGTCGCAGCAAAATCGTCTGCTGAGCCTTCATGCGGTCAAGAAGAAGTGTACGTCGGCAACCGTCGTATGTCATGAGGCGGTGGTCTCATGATCTCGGGTGAGATCCCTCGACGCCCCGGGTGGTTCTAGCGGTTAAGTTGAGGTTTCAGGCATGAGGGGGCTTTGGTATGAGAGGTGCGGACTGTGCGGGCATCGTCGATCGCGTGGGGGAGCCTGCTTGCGAGTTTGTGATGGCTGGGGGGCTCATCGTGCTCCAGGGTCATGAAGGCCTTTGTTCTCTAGGGAGTTCAGAGATGGGAGCAGAGACTCTTCGACTGTTCTGTTTGGGGTTGGCAACGAACCGGATGTAAAGTTTGAACTGCTGTTTTGCGTGCGGCGAAAAGAGGTAGACATTTAGAGGCCCCTCATCGACGAGGACTTCATGGTCTGGATTGGAGTGGACATCGGGCTTTCTGTCTTTCTTTTCTCTCGACTGGCCAAACTCTCCAACTTGATAAGGCTGCTGGCGGGTTGGATGTTCCAGAAAACGCAGGGAAGACCTGTCACGAGGCTGACTTTCTCAATATCTTGTTGAAGAGTGGGTCCAGAGAGCGGATTTTAGGTTCTTTTATACAACAATGCGCTTGTGTTGCTCCAGTCGGAGGTATGGCCGTGGTAGACTAATATCAGTAAGCCCGCCCGGCCTCTCAACGATGCACACTGGCGGGTTTTTGCCGTTTTAAGGATGTTCGTACCCATGGAGTATGCAAAGCCGTTTTTGACATTCGAAGAGCAAGCTGATCTGCTCATAAGTGAACGGGGCATGGTCGCCGATCGAGACGTTCTCATTCGTCATCTGCAAGATGTTGGATACTACCGCCTGAGTGGGTACTGGCACATTCATAAGAAAAACGGATCGGATGAGTTCTGGGAGGGCACCACCTTCGAACGCGTCTGGGAAACATACGTATTCGACCGCCAGTTCCGTCTTGTTGTTTTGGATGCTGTTGAGCGCGTGGAGGTATACATGCGGACTCAACTCGCATATCTCCTAGCTGAACAGACCAGTCCGTTTGGTTTTCTCGAGATGAGCGGCCTCCCCCGACTCAAGCCTGAAAACTACGATCGCTTCATGAAAAAGTGCCATGAAGCATATACTAGGGCGAAGGCTGGTGAGCCCTTCGCCAAGCATTTCGACGAGAAGTATGGCGACTTGCATGACCTGCCCCCTTATTGGGTGCTCGTAAACTTGATGGATTTTGGCATGGTGGTCACCCTATACAAAGGCGCGCCCGTATTCGTGAGAGGGCGGATTGCTGGTGATTTGGGCGTAAGCGCCAAAGTTCTCGATTCTTGGCTCGTGACCGTGAACACCGTGCGCAACATTTGCGCTCATCACGGGCGGTTATGGAACAGGACTATCGGCAATCCACCTATGATTCCCAAGGCGAGGGAGTGGCATAAGCCGTACGAGGTGAGAAACGATAAGATTTTCTGCACGTTGACAATACTGAGCTACCTGCTAGAGCGCGTTGCACCCGATACGAGCTGGCGCGAGCGGCTGTTGGGCATGACGCTTGCGCTTTCTGAGCGAGATCAGGAGCGCATGGGCTTTATAGACGGTTGGTGGGAATGCCCATTGTGGAAGCCATATCTCCCGGCGCTTGAGATGGCGGGGGTGGATTAAACCAGTCATGGCCATATGGCGGCCCGGGTTCGTTGCGATCTTACTTTGGCGGCAATGCGTATTGATGGCAGGTGGGGAAGCGGGCAATCGGCCTTGGTTGCGAAGCGAAGGATTGGGTTACAAATCGAAGGGCGTGACGCCCAAATCCCACTTGCGGATTGGGAGCTTACAGGAAATCCAGGACAACCGGCTTCTCCTCTCTTCCTGTCCTCGCATCCGTCCAGCGGAGCTCATCGTGGTGCCCGGAGGCTGCGCGCCCATCCGTCGTCCCGAACATAGGGCAGATGTCCCACCCCGCTGAAAAACTCGAGGATCTCGTCTAGCGATACGGGCGCGTACCCGTTCGCATCCACGCCCACGTCGTAGCGCAGCAGGTGCTCGGATCGGTTCCACTCGTTGTAGGTGCGCGAGGCGTGGATATGCCCATGAAGGTGGATTGCCCCATATCCAAGCCCCGGCCAGTCCATGAGCGGGTAGTGGCACATGACCACCTTGCGTCCGCCTTTGACCTTGAGGGTCGCGATGGGCATCTCGACCTGGAACGTCCCCTCGACTCCGGGCCGACTCCAATCATTGTCATGGTTTCCCGGGATCCGGTGGATATCCTGGCACCTGATTTTTCCTCTCAGTTCGCGCGCGGCTTCGACGGTCATCTTGAACGAGAAGTCGCCAAGATGGTAGAGGGTGTCTCTCGGTGCCACACGATCGTTGATCGCGTCGATGAGCGCGTCGTCCATCTCCTCCGTCGAGCGCCATGGCCTGTTGCAAAAGCCGATGATGTTGGCGTGTCCAAAATGGGTGTCGCTGGTGAACCAGATCATCGTCCCTCCCTTGCGCGGCGGGCGAGTTTTTTGCGTCGCGGTCTGCGGCTCTCTTCACTCAAGTTACCCGATGTGGCCCGTTTGCATCGCGCCGTTCTGCCCTTCGTCTGCGCTCTCACTCGCAAGCGGACATCTGTCTTCGCGATTATGCTCCGGCTCGTTTCTCGGTCGTCGGTGTGGCCTACCCCAGCCTCTCATCGGTGTTGGAGAGCTGCGCCAGTGCGAGACAGGCAAGGCCTATGCCCAGTAGGCGCAGTGCGACCTGGGGAGTCACTTCATCCATGATTGTGAGCGCGACGACGCCGATCCCCATGGCGAGGGCGACTGCCTTGAGGACGAGTTCGACCAATGCCCCCGCTTTGTCCAGAGGGGCCTTCCCCTGATCCGACCCCCTTGCTTCGAGCAGTTCGTCCACGGAGGTTCCGAGCTCATCGGCGAGGAGGGGGAGCGAAGCGACGTCTGGGAAGGAGAGGCTCCGCTCCCACTTTGACACCGCCTTGTCGGTGACCCCCATTTTCCGCGCGAGCTCGAGCTGGGTCATGCCCTTTTCTTTACGGAGAGCGGCCACGGTCGATCCAAAACTCTGTTTAGTCATGGGTGCTCCAATCTTCCCAGGGATGATTTCCATCGCACCGATCGTCCCATGGCATCCATTCCCGCCCAACCGACCGTCGGTTGAGCGGGCTCGACCATGAGTGGAGTCTCGGTTCATAGAAACAAAGCGACAGGTCACACCTTCCGGCTCGGCGCCCTCCCGCCCTAGACGAAGTCATAGGGCATCTTGCGGACAAAGAGATAGAAGATCGCGAGCAGCGGCCAGAGAGAGGGCAGGAAGAGGAACGCCGTGCCAAGGACCGCGGCCCTGACGGCGAAGAAGGCGACCCGGCGTGCTCCGTGACGCTCCTGAGTCTCGCAGCTCATGCGCACGAAGGTGCCACCGGGCGTCGAGCCCCCATGTCTCCATGGATGGACGCACTCCACCCAGAGGAAGGCCGCGATGGAGACCCAGATCGAATAGGATCCGTCGGTCCACTGCTCGCTGCCGGGAATGTTGTACAGCGCAAGGGCGATGCCCGCCGTCGCGGTCACGGACACGAGCGAGGCGAGCAGCGTGTCCAGCCAGAGCGCCACGCATCTGTGCACGAATCCCGGCGAATGCGTCACCTCACCATCCTCCGCGAGAGCGCCGGGCGGCAGCGCGCGGGCAAGCGCTGCGGAGCAGGCCCAGCCCGCCATCGCTCCGGCGGTGTTGTAGATGAGGTCGTCCACGTCGGCCGTGCGATAGGCGT
This sequence comes from Collinsella sp., assembly GCA_034088265.1. Classification (GTDB taxonomy): domain Bacteria; phylum Actinomycetota; class Coriobacteriia; order Coriobacteriales; family Coriobacteriaceae; genus Collinsella. The sequence goes on from JAXDWR010000049.1 coordinate 50,650, forward strand.
ATGGATAGACGCCGAAGAGCCCCGTTCCCTGGGCGCTCTCTATGAGGAGGGAGGCGAGGAACCCGACGATGACAGATTGGAGGAATCCCCAGCGGAGTAAGCGCCCCGCGATGAAGCCGAGGGGCATGAAGAGCACCACGTTGAACGCGATCTGCGGCAGCGTGCGGACGCCCTCGCGGGCGAAATCCCATACAAAGGCGAGTGGGTCGAGCTGCCAGGGGATCCCGTAGGTTATTCCCAGGCCGGAGTCCCCGCTCGGGAGGGGCCAGAGCGTGAAGCATCCCAGTCCCAGCACATAGAGCACCGCGAGGTAGGTGGATACGGCCGATCCGAAGCGGAGCCGTCCGTCTCGGTGATAGAGCCATGCGAGGATCGGCAGGGTGAGCGCCATCGAGGCGAGGGGCCAGAGTGCCACCGCCAAGAGGAAGTTCTCGGTATAGCCCGAGAGGAACCGGCCTATGAAAGCCATTGAGCACCATCCTTTCCGACCCGTCCTTTGGATGGGTCTCGCAAAGATGATACGGCCCATATTCGACTCATGGTGGAAGATGACGAAAATGTTCGTCTGGGCCCAGGGCCTCCAAAGTCTCATGCCCTTCGTGGCTTCGTCTTGCTTGGAGGCCCTGTGATAGCATCGTCCTTATCGCCGGATTCGAGCTGTGGAGATGTTTCACGTGGAAAGCCTGTTGCAAAGTGTTCTTCATGTCGCTGTTCCCCTTCTGATCGTTGGTCCCGTGACGGCATGGGTTGTCCGCTGCGCTTCTAAGGAGCGGCAGCGCGCCACCACGAGCACCAAGAGGTTCTCGGTTCAGGCACCTGCTTCCATCCGGATCCTTTTCATGGTTATCTCCATATTGTTCGAGCTCCTCATGCTGGGGGCTTATGTATGGCAGGGTCTCTCGCAGGGGGAATGGGATGCTCAGTTGGTTTGGCTTGGACACGCGTGCGCGCTCGTGTGTCTTGTCGTATGGGCTCTTCTGGGCATGCGACGGATCCAGGTCGACGGAGAGGCCCTCACAGCTCGAACCGCCTTGGGGACTCGCCGGAAAACGACGTTCGCTCAGATCGATAGGGCGGAGACGGATTATCAGATGATGTCCCTCACCTTGTTCGTGGAAGGAGCGGCCTTTGCCAAGGTGGGCCTTTGGCACACATGCATCGCCAACCTCTTGGAGCGTTTGGCCGATGAGGGCATCGATGTTTCCGAGGCCGCCAAGGGCCCCATGACAAAGGGGAAGCTCTGCTGGGCCGCGATGCGCCCGGTCGTCATGGCGTTTCTGGGCATCGACGTCGCCGCCAGCTCGATCCTGGCGTTCATGTGCGTGTTCGCTGGTGCCGACCCGTCCATCTTGGCGCTCGTTCCCTTCCTGTTCCTGCTCGTCGGGATCATCTTGCCGACCCTTTTGCTCTCCATGCCCCTGCGGGGCATCTGGGTTCTGGGCAGGCAGGAGCGCAAGCTCGGCTTCTCCTTCTCGAGCGAGATGGAGGCGCGCGGAGCCACCGGGACATCCTTTGAGGATGGGGATTGGTTCGTCGGACTGGGAAACACCCGTATAGTCGCCTTTAGGCGCGATTACATCGATCGGATCTCCTCTGTCGAGGGGAGCGATAGCGGCGATCGCTGCCTCCTGGTCTCCAAGGACGGGAAAAGGCACAAGGTGTATGCGTCAAAAGAGGTGCTGGAGGACCTGCGCCGCTGGTTCAGGAAGGGTCCGCGCGGCGTGACGGGGGAAGCGCCTCGGGCTTGACGCCGGGCGCGTTCCATCCGGACGGATGGTGGCGGGGCGGTCGGATGCCGCCTGCGTGCATGCGCTCCTTTTACTTTGCTATCATCAGTACTAGACATTACAAAGTAGTTGGCATAACATGTAAGCAACGATGGGAGGTGGTCCTTTGAACACCCAATTCAAGAAAGGCGTTCTCGAGCTGCTCGTGCTCGAGGCGGTCCACGTGCGGGATATGTACGGCTACGAGCTCGTCGAGGAGATCTCGCGCACGATCGACGTGAAGGAGGGGACGATCTATCCGCTCTTGAAGCGCTTGACGAACGAGCGTTATTTCGAGGCGTATCTGCGTGAGTCCATGGAGGGTCCTCCGCGCAAGTACTATCACCTGACGGCCTCCGGCGTGGTTCATGCCGAAGAGCTCAAGCGTGAGTGGATGGAGTTCCAAAGGAGCGTTGGCGAGTTTTTGAAGGAGCATGGCGATGGATAAGGCAGCATTCCTCGTTCGTTTGCAGAAGAACATCGGGATGCTCGACGATGATGAGCAGAAGGACATCATCGATGAGTACTCCCAGTACATCGACATGAAGGTGGCGGACGGCATGTCCGAGGCGGAGGCGATCGAGAACTTCGGGGACTTCGATGACTTCGTTCGCGAGGTGCTCTCCGCCTATCACGTGAAGGCCCCCTTCGATCAGGCCTCCGCATCGGCATCATCGCTCACCGAGGAGGATCCTGTCGATGGGATCGCCCGCGCAGGGGCCGGGATCGCGGTGCGGGTCGCAGCCGCCGCAAAGGATGGCGCGCGCCACCTAGGCGAGGCAACGGCCGGTCTTGCCGGAAAAGCATCTGAGGTCGTTCGCGCTGCTGTGTCGCATGGTGGGTCGAGCAACGATATGCCCGCCGATTCCGAGGATGACATGGATGATGATGGCGTGCCTGCGGGAGGTTCGGGCGTTGGGCGTCGTGCCAAGGCCGAGAAGATGGGCCTGCGGGGCGCGATTGTTTTGGTGGCGCATGCGTGTTGGAGGGCGTGCAAGGTCTGCGCCCGCTGGGCATGGAACCTGGCCGTTGTGTGCGCATCCGCCGCGATAGCTCTGTTCTCGTTGTTCTGCCTGTTCGGTTTGGGGGCCGGTCTCGTGCTGGTCGCGCAGGGATATCCGGTTCTTGGCGTGACGATAGCCGCGGGTGGGGCGTCGGTGGCTGCGATGGCCCTTGCATATCTGGGCACCCTGCTGTTCGTTCGCCGCGATGCGCACGTGGACCCCGCGGTGGATCAGGACGCCTCGGAGCTCGGAGGGCATGGAGGCTTCCCGAACGGAGGGGGTTCGGACCAGGGGGACTCCGAATCGAGCCTCGTCCCGCGCCAAAGGGACCCGGAGCTCACGGATGGATCGGAGCCGACGACGTCGCTTGCCGTACCCGGACAGACGATCCCTTCCCCCGACTGGATCGATGGACCAACGCTTCCTTTGGGAGGTCAGGGAGGTGCCAACTATGCGTAAGCAGATCAAACTTGCGCTCTCGGCTGTGTGCGCGGGCGCTCTCATCGCTGGAATCGGTGTTGGAGTGGCGTTTGCCGAGTACTCCGCTTTGAGGTTCGAGGACATGCCCCCGCAGGATGCGGATGGGGCCCCGGTCAGCCTGGCGGAGACAACGGTCGCCTCCGCGGACCTCTCGGTTCCCGAGGACGTCGGCATCGCGATAAGCGGACCCTTCGATGTCCAGCGGTCCCTCGTCGCCGATGATTCCGTGCCCGTGGGAACGGTCAGAATCGCCGCCCACGCCTCGGCGTTCGTGGATGAGATCGTGATCGACGGTCCCTACATCCCGATCGAGGAGAACTACGAGGGACAGTTCGACGACGTCGATGAACAGCAAGATGCCGGGCAGACCGCCTACATCAGCATCCATCCCGTCTTAACGGACCGGGGTCCCTTTGCCTACAAGGATCAGATCCTAGAGGGGCTGAAAAGGGGAGTGGTGTATCAGGTTCCCGATCTGACCGAGGGCTTTGACGTCGAGGTGCGTCTAAATCCAGCCGATCTAGAACGCGTGGCGTGATCTTGAGGGCCGTCTGCTTGTCATGCAGGCGGCCCTTTTTGGTTTGGAGGCGCGGCGCCGCCCGGATGTTAATGAGCGTTGCTTGCGGCAACGCGCGGGCTTGAGGGAGGATGTGCCAAAGGAACCGGAGAGGGGAGGACTCGATGCTAAACGAGAACCTAAAGGCGATCAGGGAATCGAAGGGCTTGTCCCAAGAGGATCTTGCCATCAGGCTGAATGTGGTGCGGCAGACCGTTTCGAAATGGGAGCGGGGGCTATCGGTTCCCGATGCCGACATGTTGATCGCGGCTTCGGAGGTGCTGGAGACGCCGGTGAGCGACTTGTTGGGGGGTGCGCCCTCCATCCCGCGCGCAGACGACCTGCAAGCGATCGCCCAAAAGCTGGAGGTCGTCAACGCGCAGCTTGCGCGCAGGGCGCTGGTGCGACGCAGGGTGCTGCTCTGCCTGTTCGCCGCCATCGCCATGTTGACCGTGCTGGTCTTCTCGCTTTTCGCCACGATGGGAGGGTCGTATCTCGCCTGGGATCAGGGGGATCCAGAGACGGCTGTCGCCGTGGCCGCGATCCACGCATTCGAGTGGGTGTTCGTCCGGATCGCGCCCATCGCGCTTCTGGGCTCGGTCGCGGGATTCTGCCTTACATGGAGGGGCGCTGCCGCGTGATGGGTCGGCGGGGCTCTCGGCTATGGGTTTAGCGGATGGCTGCTGGGCGCAGCCCGTGGCCCTGTTCGGGGGCAATCGTGCTAGAGCCTCTGCATCCTGTATCCAATCCCCACGTGGGTCTGGATGAGCCGGGGATGATCGGGGCCCGGCTCTATCTTCTTCCTCAGGGTCGCCATGAACACGCGCAGGCTCGCTATGTCGCTTTCCCATGAGGTCCCCCATATCTCATGGGTTATGAAGGCATGGGTCAGCACCTTCCCTGCGTTCTTCGCCATGAGTGTGAGGAGCTTGTATTCGATGGGTGTGAGATGCAGCTCCGTCCCATCCAGGTAGGCGCATCCAGCTGCGAAGTCTATCGTGAGCGGGCCGTTCTCAAAGACGCTCGACTGCGCCTCGCCGACCTGGCCCATGCTGTTCCGCCTCATCCAGGCTCGGACGCGGGCTAGCAGCTCATCCACTGAGAACGGTTTGGTGAGGTAGTCATCGGCCCCTGCGTCCAGAGCCCTGATCTTGTCGTTGTCCTCGCTGCGGGCGCTGATGACGATGATGGGGACGACAGACCAGCTTCTGATCTTCGTTATCACTTCCATGCCATCCAGGTCGGGAAGCCCTAGATCCAGCAGGATGAGGCTGGGGTTATGCGTGGCGGCTTCGAGTATCGCCGCCTCTCCTGTCTGCACCGCGACATGGGGGAGCTCGTGGACCTCCAGGGCGGTCGAGATGAGGCTGCGCACGGCGCTATCGTCCTCCACGACCAAGATGTGCTGATCTGCCGTCTTGCTATTCATGGATCGCTACCTCCTCGGCTGGAAGGGTGAAAGAGAAGACGGCCCCGTGCGGCCGGTTGTCGTGGACCTCTATGGTGCCGCCATGGGCCTCGGTGATGGATCGGCAGAGCGAGAGGCCGAGGCCGAAGCTTCGGTGAGAGTCCGCCGACTTCATGCTCGAGCTCGTGTAGAAACGATCGAATATATGGGGCTTGTCCACGTCATCTATGCCGGGGCCGTTATCAGCCACCTGGACGCGCACCATGGACCCCTCGCGTCGGGCCGACAGTTCTATGGTTGATCCGGAGGGCGTGTATTTTATCGCGTTTCCGATAAGGTTCACGAGCAACTGCATGACGAGGTCCACATCCATGCGAGCGAGAAGGAAGCCGTTGCACGGGGCTATCTCGATCTGATGGTTCTGGGCCTGGCCGCGCAGGTGTGCGGCCGCTTCGGATAGCACGTCTTCCAGAAGCTCCGAGGTGAGGTTGAGATGTATCGATCCATCCTCGATGCGCGTTACCGTGAGCAGGTTCTCGACGATGTCGATCAGCCAGAGGGAGTTGGCATGGATGTTCTCGACAAGCTCCCTCCGCTGCTCTTCCTTCAGCTTCGGATCGGCCTCCCTCAGAAGTGAGGCCGATCCGGATATCGCTGTGAGGGGGGTTCTCAGATCATGTCCTATGGATCGGAGGAGGTTGGCCCTCAGCTGCTCGTTCCTTGCAATGATGGCAGCCTCCTGCCGCTCCCTCGATTCCTCCTCGCGTGCCAGCACCAGGGCGCATTCTCCGATGATGGAGAGCATGATCGAGTTCTCAAAGGTGTCCAGAGGGCGTTTTCCCATGACGATCCCGATGACGCCGAAGACACGCTCGCCTGTGCGGACCGCCAGGTAGAGGCACTGCGCTTCGGGAAGCGTGGATGTGGACGCTCCGGCCCTCTTGTTGTTGGTGTACGACCATGTCGCAACTGCCCGCTCATTCTCGTTCGTCACCGCATCATGGGGATGGGGGCTTCCCGACTCGGCATACATGGGCTCTCCCAGGTGGCCGTTTTCCACTGGATAGAACACGATGTCTCGCGAAAGCAGCTTCACAAGTTGGTCCATGGCAATCTTCATGGTTGGTTGAAGCCCTTCGACCTGCTGGAACATCTGGTTCGTTTCTAGCAGGACCCTGGTTCTAAACGCGGTCTTGGCAGATTGTCGGGCGTTTCGGTTTATGCGGCTCGTGAGCTCCGACGATATGACCGCCGTGATGAACATTATAAGGAAGGTGACCAGGTAGCTCGTGTCGAGCGATTGGAAGGATAGGACAGGGGTGACGAAGCAGAAGTTGTACAGAGCGACCGACAGGGCCGAGGAGAGCAGCGTGCAAAATCTCCCTGTCGTTGTCACGGCGGTAAGGAGCGTGGCGAGGATATAGAGGGATATGATGCTTGAATCAACAAACCCCAGATAGCGGAATCCAATGCCCAACAGAGTCGAGATCCCCAGCAGGGCGAGGGTGAAGGCTATGTGCCTCACGCCGGCGCCCCCCGTACCGAGTCTATCGCCCTCTTGGTCGCCCCATCGTTTTCCAAGGGTCGCGGGCTCGTGCGATTCGTCCGGGATGATATGGACATCCAGGTTGGGGGCGATGGCGATGAGCTCGTCTGTCAGGGTCTTGTTGCCAAAGATGTCGCGTTTGCCGTGCTTCGCGTCGTTGTTTCTGCCCATGACTATCTCGGAGACCCCCGAGAGCTTGGAGAACTCGGCGATTTGGAGTGCAACGTCATCGCCATAGATGGTCTCGACTTGCGCGCCAAGGTGTTTGGCGAGCGCCATGTTCTCATGCAGCCGCTTGCGATCCTCTTCCGAGAGGTTCTGGGTTCGGGGGTTTTCGACGAATAGCGCCGTAAGCGTTCCGCGATAAGCGTTGGCCATGCGGGATGCGGTTCTGATGATGCGCGGGTTCGTTGGCGAAGGGGAGAGGCAGACGAGGATGTGCTCGCTGGTGTGATAGTCGCGGTTGTTCAGCACGCGGGCCGCGCTCGAGAGCCTTCCCGTTCGATCGGCGCACCTTCGCAGCGCTATCTCGCGCAACGCGGTCAGGTTCTCCTCTGTGAAGAAGTTCGCGACCGCCCTCTCCGCCTGCTCCCTGTGGTAGACGCGCCCGGATCTGAGGCGCTCGAGAAGGTCCTCCGGCTCGATGTCCATGAGCTCGACCTGGGTTGCCTCATCGAATATCTTGTCGGGTATCCGTTCGCGCACGATCACGCCGGTGACCGAGGCGACTATGTCGTTGAGGCTCTCGATATGCTGAACGTTTACCGTGGTGTAGACGTCGATGCCCGCTCTTAGGAGCTCCTCGACGTCCTGGTACCTTTTGGCGTGCCGGCTACCTGGGGCGTTGGTGTGTGCCAACTCGTCGATCAGGATGAGCTGGGGGCTGCGTTCCAGCGCGGCGTTGATGTCGAACTCGCGAAGGCTGATGGATCCATGGGACAAGTTCTGCACGGGCAGGCTTTCAAGACCGGATAGGAGGGCGCTGGTCTCAGGCCTGTCGTGGGGCTCGACATAGCCGGCGACGACATCTATGCCACGTCGCTTGGCGGCATGGGCGGCCATGAGCATGGAGTAGGTCTTTCCAACGCCGGCGGCATATCCGAAGAAGATCTTGAGATGCCCCATCCCCTTCTTCGTGGTGTCCTCGTTGGCGATGACGGCTTTGAGCAGCGCGTCGGGATCGATGCGCCCGTCAGTGTCTTCTCGTGTCATGGTGCTCCTTGCTTGCCTTCGCGCGCGGGACGGCCATCGGGATCTGCTGGAGGCGTCGGCGGCCGTTTCCTCTATGGTAGCAGTCCGGCGGTGGAGGCCCGTCGGTTCGCACTTGAAAAAAATGCAGGTAATCGCATGGATCTATATTTTTATGCCGTATCTTTACGCGTTCTTAATGCACTCGGGCCCAATCCTAATGTCGTGTTAATCGTTCGTGATGTTAGATGATACGCGCGAGGCTCCACGCGACCTCGCCGAGTTTCGTGATGGCCCGGTTCGTCTGGTTGAAAGGGGGAGCGGTGGACGTTCTCATCCCGCTCATCGGCATCGTCTGCATTCTGCTGCTTATCTACTACACCTATATCCTCATGTGGGGTGATGGGCGATGAGCTCTGCCTTGCAATGCATCCTTTACCTCGCCCTCGCCGTCGCGGCGGGCGTCCCTTTGGGCGTCCTGATATCTCGCGTCATGGATGGCAAGAGGACGTTCATGTCCCCGGTCATCCGACCGATCGAGGCGGGCGTTTACCACGTGCTCCGCATTGATGAGGCCGAGCAGATGGGATGGAAGCGCTATCTGGCATCCCTCGTTGCCTTTTCTGGGATCGGCCTGATCTTCCTGTTCGGCCTGCAGATGCTCCAGCATCTGCTTCCGGCGAATCCGGCTGGTTTGCCGTCGGTCCCCTGGGGCCTGTCCCTCAACACCGCCATATCTTTTGTGACGAACACGAACTGGCAGGCGTATTCGGGCGAGTTCACCTTGTCCTATCTTTCCCAGTTCCTCGGGCTCACGGTTCAGAATTTCGTCTCCGCCGCCACGGGCATGTCCGTCATGTTCGTTCTGATTCGCGGGTTTAGACAGGTGGGGGACCGTGGCCTGGGTTCGTTTTGGGTCGATATGGTGCGCATCGTCTTATATGTGCTCGTTCCGGTGAATCTTGTCGTTGCGATCGCTATCGCCGGCGGAGGTGTGGTGGCCAATTTCAGTGCGCCAAAATACGTCGATCTCTTGGAGCCGGTTGCCGTCGTCGATGACGGGGAGGGGGGATACGAGATCCTCGATGGCGCTCAGATCGACGGGGACGTCGTCATGATGGATGGCGCCGTTGTGGAGGGCGCCCGTGTTGTGGACAGGCAGTTCCTTCCGCAGGGACCGGCCGCATCGCAGGTGGCGATAAAGCAGACGGGAACCAATGGAGGGGGCTTTTTCGGAGCGAACTCCGCCCATCCATATGAGAACCCCAGCGCGTTCACCAATCTCATCGAGACGGTCGGGATCCTTGCCATCCCGGTGGGCTGCTGCTTCGCATTCGGCATCGGGGTGAAGGACAGGAAGCAGGGACGCGCCATATTCCTTGCCATGTTCATTCTGCTGTCGATCTTCCTGGCCGTCATCGCCTTCAACGAGCAGATCGGGACTCCCCAGCTTGCAGCCGGCGGCGATGTCGATATCGAGTTGAGTGACACCCAGTCTGGCGGCAACATGGAGGGCAAGGAATCCCGATTCGGAATCGCAAGCTCAAGCACTTGGTCGGCATTCACCACCGCCGCGTCGAACGGGTCTGTCAATTCGGCGCACGACTCCCTCACCCCTCTGGGAGGTCTGGCGGCCTTCCTTCAGATCGCCCTTGGCGAGGTGATCTTCGGTGGAGTTGGATGCGGCATGTACAGCATGATAGGCTTCTCGATCCTCACGGTGTTCATCGCCGGGCTCATGGTCGGTCGCACCCCTGAGTTCTTGGGGAAGAAGATAGAGCCCTGCGAGATGAGGTGGGCGGTCGTGCTGTGCCTGGCGGCCCCCTTCGCGGTGCTGGTCTTCTCGGCCGTGGCCGCGATGAATCCGGCGATTGTCGATTCCCTCAACAATGCGGGCCCCCATGGCTTCTCGGAGTTCCTCTACGCGTACGTCTCGGGTGGAGGGAACAACGGATCCTCGTTTGCCGGGTTTGATGCCGATACCGTGTTCATCAACGTGACCATCGGTCTGGAGATGCTGGTCGCCCGGTTCCTGCCCATTGTCGGCACGCTCGCGATCGCGGACTCCCTTGCCGGGAAGAAGAGGATAGCCACGACTGCCGGCACCCTTTCCACTTGCAACGGAATGTTTATCTTCCTGCTCATCTTCATCGTCTTGCTCATCGGTGCCCTGGGATTCTTCCCCGCACTGGCGCTCGGCCCCGTGGCCGAGTTCCTCCAGATGATTCTCTAGAGAGGGTGCGATTCATATGTCTGAAAAAGCTTCCAAGGGCTCGATTGCAGATAGGGCCATGCTCATCCGAGCCGTTCGCGATTCGTTCGCGAAGCTGAATCCCCGGGTCCAGCTGGAAAACCCCGTCATGTTCCTCGTGTGGGTCGCTGCGGCGATGACCACCGTTCTGGCCGTCGCCTCGGTGGCGGGTGTCGGGGACGAGGGCGTGTCTTCGGGTTACGTTGTGACCGTCGCCGCCATATTGTGGTTGACGGTGCTGTTTGCGAACTTCGCGGAGTCCATTGCCGAGGGCAGGGGAAAGGCCCAGGCCGATTCTTTGCGGGAGGCGAAGAAGGACGTAGAGGCCCACAAGGTCTCGTCCGCCTCCGATCTGGACCACTATGCGGTTGTCGCTGGAAGCGAGCTGCGCCGCGGGGATCTGGTCGTCGTCCGCGCCGGGGAGCAGATCCCCGGAGACGGCGATGTTGTGGAAGGTGCGGCCTCCGTTGATGAGTCTGCGATAACAGGGGAGTCCGCTCCCGTCGTTCGCGAGGCGGGGGGTGACCGCTCTGCTGTGACAGGGGGCACCACGGTCCTGTCCGACTGGATCGTCGTGCGCATCTCGAATGATCCGGGCGAGGGATTCCTCGACAAGATGATCGCCATGGTCGAGGGGGCCTCGCGAAAGAAGACCCCCAACGAGATCGCCCTGGAGATCTTCCTCGTCGCCCTGACGATCATCTTCATCCTCGTGACCCTCTCGCTGTATTGCTATTCGGAGTTCTCGGCAAGGATCAACGGCATGGAGAACCCAACGGCGGTCACCATGCTCGTGGCCCTTCTTGTCTGCCTCGCGCCGACTACGATCGGGGCGCTGCTCTCGGCCATCGGCATCGCGGGCATGAGCAGGTTGAACCAGGCTAACGTCCTGGCGATGAGCGGACGGGCGATCGAGGCGGCCGGCGATGTCGATATCCTGATGCTCGACAAGACGGGGACCATTACCCTGGGAAATCGCCAGGCAAGCGAATTCATTCCCGTTGACGGCGTGTCAGCCGAGGAGCTCGCGGATGCGGCGCAGCTGTCGAGTCTGGCCGACGAGACGCCCGAGGGCCGCTCCATCGTCGTCCTGGCCAAGGAGGCGTTCGGTTTACGCGGTCGCTCGCTTGAGGACGAGGGCATGGAGTTTGTGCCCTTCACGGCGAAAACCCGCATGTCCGGTGTCAACTATGCCGGAGGCGAGGTCCGAAAGGGCGCCGCGGACACGATGCGATCGTATGTCGAATCCGCTGGGGGCGTGTATTCGGCGGAGTGCGCCGAGGTCGTCGATATGATCGCGAAGCAGGGAGGGACCCCGCTCGTCGTCACGAAGAACCACAGGGTTCTGGGCGTGGTGCATCTCAAGGACATCATCAAGCAGGGCGTGAAGGAGAAGTTTGCCGACCTGCGCCGCATGGGGATCAAGACCATCATGGTGACGGGAGACAACCCCCTCACCGCCGCCGCCATCGCCGCGGAGGCTGGGGTCGATGACTTCCTGGCCGAGGCGACGCCGGAGGGAAAGCTCGAGAAGATCCGCCAATTCCAGGCTGCAGGCCATCTGGTCGCCATGACGGGGGATGGAACCAACGACGCCCCTGCTCTTGCCCAAGCCGATGTGGCCGTAGCCATGAACACCGGAACGCAGGCTGCCAAGGAGGCCGGCAACATGGTCGACCTCGATTCGAGCCCGACCAAGTTGATCGAGGTCGTCCGTATCGGAAAGCAGCTTCTCATGACGCGCGGGAGTCTCACGACGTTCTCCGTGGCCAATGATGTCGCAAAGTACTTCGCTATCATCCCGGCGCTGTTCATCCCCATTTATCCCGAGCTCTCGTCTCTGAATGTCTTGGGCTTGGCGACGCCTCAGTCGGCGGTCCTCTCGGCCATCATCTACAACGCCCTGGTGATCATCGCGCTCATCCCCGCGGCACTCAAAGGGGTGGATTATCGAGAGGTCCCTTCGGAGCGTCTGCTCGCCCACAACCTGCTTGTTTGGGGGCTTGGGGGATTCGTCGCCCCGTTTGTGTTCATCAAGGTCATCGATCTTGTCCTGGCCGCTAGCGGTCTTTTGTAAATAGGAAAGGAAGCAAGGTTATGTTCAAAGGCGTTGCGTCGCGAGCCCTCTCCCTCTTTGCGTTCTTCTCCGTGCTGTGCGGAGTTGCGTACACCTTGGTGGTCACGGGGATTGCCCAGGCGGCCTTTCCGTATCAGGCCAACGGGTCGATCATCGTGGTCGACGGTAAGGAGTACGGGAGCGAGCTGATAGGGCAGCGTTTCGAGGACATGGATCACATGTGGGGGCGCATCCAAGACCTTTCCGTTGTGGAGGGGGAGGACGGGGAGCTTGCGGTGTACTCCGCAGCTTCTAATAGGACGCCGGCTTCCGATTATTCCGATCGCTCCTCTGAGGAGAGGTTCGGTGACTCTTATCAGAAGACGGTGGAGAAGCGAGTGGCCATGATCCGTGAGGCGAATCCGGACGCGGACGCGGATGCCATCCCGGTCGATCTGGTGACGTCTTCCGCCTCTGGGCTGGATCCCCATATCTCCCTCGCGGCGGCCGAATACCAGATCCCGCGCCTCGTCGAATGGACGGGCAAGAGCGAGGAGGAGATCAGGAGTGCCGTGGAAGCCGCCGCCACCCATAAATTCCTCGGGCTTTTTGGAGAAGATGTTGTCAACGTCCTCAAGGTCAACCTCATTCTCGACGGGATCATCGAGGCGTGATCCGATCCCTGGGGCGGACCGTTCCGCCGCCCGGGATTCTCGATCGTTGCCCCGGGAGTGCCGCGGTGGCTAACAGCGCCCAAGAAGTGCTGGGGGTATACTGTTTGCATGCGGGCTCGAGGCCGGTCGGGAATTGAGGTGGGATCATGTCGGCGCCCTTTGCTTCCGATTCCTTTAAGGCGGGCTCCAGGCGGGATGTCGAGCCCGTGATCGCCAGGGAGCCCCACTCCGCCTACTGGGGTCTTGACGCCCAAGCATCCGCGGCGGCCTACATGAAGCGCCTGCATGCCATCAAGGGCAAGATGATCGGCCTTATCGTATCCATCGGGGCCTTGGGGGTCGCGGCGGCCGGCAATGGTATCTTCGTCTTGTGGTTCGGTTGCCTGGTTGCCATCGGTATTTTGGCGATGCGGAGCCGCGCGCGCATCGGAAGCCTGTTCCTAGGGCTCATGGGTATCGTTTCTGACGATTGCGACGTGGGGCGCTATCGCCAGGTCATGGAGATCCTCAGGCAGCGCGATCGACTGGGGAGGTCCGCTCAGGTGATTCAGGTCGAGCTCGCGTATTGCGACTATCTCGAGCTCAGCCCCTCTTCCGCTCTGGAGCGGTTGGAGGGCATATCCTTTAGGCGCAAAAACAATCCGGGATGGTATTATCGCTCGCTCCAAGTCGAGTTCCTGAGCCTTCTGGATCTGGGTGATCGAGCGGCGGCACGGGATGCCATGGAGCGACTCTCGACGTTCAAGGATTCCCTCGGGAAGGGGTCGCGCAATCGAGCTCTGGCAGAGGCGCAGCTCGTCGATTTCGCGCTCATCCTGCGAACCCCTGCGGAGCGCGATGAGGGAGACGCACGGTACATGCGCGACGCCATGCTGAGATCGGAGGATCATCAGCGACGCGTGAGATGGCAGTTGCTCCTTGCGGAGTACGAGATGCTGCATGGGTCGCGCGACGAGGCACGGCGCTTGGCGGGCGACCCATCCCTCTTGCCGCTCACCCCCAGGGGAGAGCGTCTGCGCGCGAGCATACTCGAGGGATTGGGGCTTTAAGCCTCCATACGGCTCGGTCCTCACACGAGACGTGGGCGAAGGGGCGTGACGCCCCGTTGCGATCATTACATACTAATGGTATGTTTGTGCTCGAGAGGAGGAGGCATGGCACGAAACAGGTATCCCGAGGAGACGATCAAGCGCATCCTCGATGTTGCCGAGGCCCTCTTCAGGGAGAAGGGCTATGAGCACACCACGATGGCGGATATCGTCGATGGGCTGGAGGGCCTGACGAAAGGCGCCGTCTACCACCACTTCAAAAGCAAAGAGGACATCTTCGAGGCGGTCTTCGAGCGTGCGAACCGCCCGATCGTCTCCCGCGCCGAGGAGATCCTCTCCGACCGATCCCTCACCGGCATCGAGAAGATCCGCGCGTTCGAGGAATCCTCTGCCGCCGGGCCCTCTGCGGAGATGTGGCATGCGATGAGGCCCTCCTCAGATCCCATGCAAAACTCAAGGCTCATGGCTCGGGAGTATCTCGATGCGCTCGATGTCGCCCATCGTTTCATCGAGCCCGCGATACGGGAGGGGATGTCCGATGGCACCGTGAACGCTGAGTTCCCGCGCGAGACCGCCGAGGTCATGCTCTTGCTCGCCAATCTCTGGATGGTGCCGCTCTACCACCCCCTCGCCGATGAAGGCGAGCTCGATCGTCGGGCGGCGGTGCTGTTGAAGGTCATGCATGCGCTTGGGATCGATCTTGATGCCCTCGATGCGGGCGGCATCTGGGATTCGGTGCACGACGGGGTCCCCCGTCCTCATCGGGAAGACGACCTCTAGACCAGATTCATACCGGAGCGAAGCCGTGCCATACGGCTTTTCTTCGTATGAATATACATACCAACCGAATGTATGAAAGGAGAGAACATGAAGAAAAGAGATGGTGCCGAGAGGGGGGCGATGGGGGATCGGGGTGTCCTGTCCCCGCGGTTCCTCGCGGTCCTTTCGTCGCAGGCGCTCTCGCTGCTCGGCATGGAGATCCTGCAGTTCGTCCTGCCCCTCCATCTTCTGGATACTACGGGGTCGGGGGCGCTCTACGGGGGAGTCGTCGCGATGGGCTTCATCCCGTACACGCTCCTCGCACCGATCGGCGGGGTCATCGCCGATCGCACGCGCAAGCGCGGCGTCATGGCCCTCGTCGCCATGGCGCTCGCGGCGGCCATGGTGGGGTATCTGGTGTTTTCTGGGACTTCCTTGGTCATTCCGGTCTCCGTGGGGGTGCTCATGCTCGCGTTCGGCGCCCAGGCCCTCTATCAGCCGTGCGTTCAGTCGGCCATCCCCCATCTGGTCCCTTCCGCCGAGATCGAGCGCGCGGTGGCGCTGGCCAATCAGATGGGCATGCTCACCGGCATCGCCGGTCCCGTGGTGGGCGGCCTGGCCCTTGGGCTTTTGGGGATCGAGCCCATCGCCGCCGTCTCGGTCCTGTGTTTCGCGGCCTCGGCGGCCGTGACCCTTCTGTTCGTGAGGGTGCCCTACGATCCGCCCGCGCGCACGGCGGGCGCCATCGAGACGGCGCGGTCCGACATCTCCGAGGCGCTCGCGTTCCTGAGCTCCCGGCCCGTCATGTGGCGCACCATCATCGCCGCGATGCTCGTGAACCTCTTTGGCACGGCCTTTTTCACCGTGGGCTCGCCTTACGTGGTGACACAGGTGCTCCATCTGCCCAACCAGTTCATGGGGATGCTCCAAGGGGGCCTCGCGATGGGCGGGCTTTTGGGGGGAGCGGCAGTCGCCCTTGTGCCCGGGAGATTCGGTATGCGTCGCATACCGAGCCTTCTCGCGGGGGTCGCCCTTGGTTTGATGGCCATGGCTGGCACCCTTGCGCTTCCCCTGTCGCCGACAGTGTCCTATGGGGTGCTGTTCGCCTTGCATCTCGTCACCATGGCGATGTGCATGTGCATGACGATCGTCGCCACGAGCTTTCTGCAGATGGAGAGTCCGGGAACCCTCGTGGGCAAGGTCATGGCCCTCGCCATCATGCTGGCGAACTTCGCCGTCCCCCTGGGCCAGCTCTCCTACGGCATCGCCCTGGATCACATCCCGGCTTGGGGCATAGCGCTTGTCGCATCGGCTATGGTGGCGCTCGTGGCCGCTTGGCTCAAGGCGCGCGCGGAAGCGTGATGGCGTGCGGTCGATTCCGGTCGCGGCCGAGCTCGTCACCCAATAGGTGCAGGGGTGGAGGTGGCGATGGAATCGGAAGGAGGCTCCTCCCCTGCAACCCAGTTTGGGAATATGGTATCTGAATGATGATACCAGCAAGACAAGGTCCCTTCACTAGAATAAAGCGCTATGGCGCTCCGCAACGGGCGTGAACCGACCTCGAAAGGATCGAACCATGTGCGGCATCGTTGGATATACCGGATCGGGTGAGGCGAAGGGGGTCTTGATCTCAGGGCTCAAGAGGCTTGAGTATCGAGGGTACGACTCATCGGGCGTGGCTTTGGAGCGGGTGGACGAGAGTGGGGGCGTGAGCATCGACGTCGTCCGCCGCGCGGGCAAGGTCGTGGAATTGGAGGCGGCGCTCTCGGGCCGCGACGATGGGGCGACCTGTGGCGTGGGGCACACGCGTTGGGCGACTCACGGGCGCCCCACCGAGGCGAACGCCCATCCCCACACCAGCTGTGACGGACGCATCGCCGTGGTCCACAACGGAATCATCGAGAATTTCGCCGAGCTGCGCGAGGAGCTCGAGGCCTGCGGGCACGTCTTCAAGAGCGAGACCGACACCGAGGTCCTCGCGCACCTCATCGAGGAGGAGCTCGGACGGAGCGAGGCCTCCTCGGGACGCGATCTCATGGCCGCCGTGCGCGCCGCATGCACTCGTGTGGTGGGGTCCTACGGGCTCGCCACAACATGCGCCGACGAGCCCGGCGTGATCGTCGTGGCGCGCAAGGACTCCCCGATCGTCATAGGGTGCGGCGCCGATGGTTGCCATGTGGCCTCGGACGTGATCGCGCTCATCGACGCCACCCGAGATGTGGTGATGCTCGAGGATGGGCACATCGCACGCTTGACGCCCGAGGGTCTCACCATCACCGATGCGGCGGGCAGGGTGCTCGATCCCGTCGTCACCCATATCGACTGGGACGTGGAGACCGCCGAGAAGGGGGGATACCCCGATTTCATGCTCAAGGAGATCAACGAGCAGCCGCGCGTGGTGCGCGAGACGCTGGTGGGGCGTCTGGGAGCCTCCGGCGAGCTGGACATCGACGAGCTCGGGCTCTCCCTCGAGGAACTCGATGCGATCGATCGCGTCTCGGTGATCGCCTGCGGGACCAGCTACCATGCCGGCCTCATCGCCAAGAACCTCATCGAGCGCTGGGCGCGCATCCCCTGCGATGTCGAGGCTGCGAGCGAGTTTCGCTACCGAGACCCCATCATCACCCCCTCCACCCTGGTGGTCGCGGTCTCGCAATCCGGCGAGACGGCCGACACCCTGGCCGCCATCCGCGATGCGAGGATCAAGGGGGCCAAGGTCTTCGGCGTCACCAACGTGGTGGGATCGCCGGTGGCACGAGAAAGCGACGGCGTGATCTACACCAAGGCGAACAAGGAGATAGCCGTCGCCTCCACCAAGAGCTTCATCGGACAGGTGGTGAGCCTGACGCTTCTCGCGCTCCTGCTCGCCCAAGCGAAGGGAAGGCTCACCACGAGCGAGATCAGGATGCTTTACCGTGAGCTCGGAGACACCGCCGAGGGGATCCAGTGGGTGCTCGACACGCAGCGGGAGGCCATCCGGGAGGCTGCCGTCGCCTGCCGCTCGGCCCGATCCGCCCTGTTCGTGGGCCGCGGCATGGGTGCGGCGGTGAGCTATGAGGGGGCCCTCAAACTCAAGGAGATCAGCTATCTGCATGCCGAGGCCTATGCGGCGGGCGAGATGAAGCACGGTCCCATCGCGCTGATCGAGCCCGGATTCCCCGTCATCGCCGTGGCGACCAAGAGCCCGGTCTACGAGAAGACCATCGGGAACCTCAAGGAGTGCGAGGCCCGTGGCGCGAGGATCATCGCGATCGCCACGGAGGGGGACGAGGAGATCCGCGCTATCGCGGATCATGTCATCCACGTTCCACGGACCAGGGACGAACTCTCGGCCATCACCGCGACCGTGCCGCTGCAGCTCCTCGCCCGGGAGGTGGCGATCCTCCGTGGATGCGATGTCGACCAGCCGCGAAACCTGGCCAAGTCGGTGACGGTGGAATAGCGCCTTGGCGCGCGTCGCGGGCCCCGCGGTCAAGGGGGCGGGGTCCGCGCCCTCCGGGGAACGTCTTTCCCCTGATGGGGGCTCTGAGCTGCGCAATGCAACTGTTGGGCGCCTCGCGGGCGCATGAGTCGAATCGAAATGCGCACCGATGGTTGGTAGAATGGCGCTTCGAGAAGCCTTAGCGTGGGCTGTGCCGGCAAGAAGCGCAGCCGATCGGGCGTCTCGCCCGGTCCTACCGAAAGGCCCCATCATGAGCTTTCGCAACAACCTCCAGCACCTCCGCGCAACGCGCAACATGACGCAGGAACAGCTCGCCATGTTGCTCGGTGTGTCCCGTCAGTCCGTCACCAAGTGGGAGGCTGAGAAAAGCCAGCCCGAGATGGACAAGCTCCTCAAGATATGCGGCATCTTCGGGTGCACCCTCGATGATCTGGTGACGGGCGATCTCACCGATCGCCCGTTGGATCCCGAGGGCGCCACGGTCCCCGCGGGATCTCCCACAGATGTCTGCGGCTATGACGAGCACCAGCGCATGATGGCGTGGAAGGTGCCCACGGGGATCGCACTCATCCTCGTGGGAATAGCGATCGGTCTGCTCTTCGAGGGCATGGGCGGCATGCCGATGGGTGCCGACGACGATGCGATGTTCGTCATCATCGTGCTCGCCGGCATCTTGGCGGGACTCGTCTTGCTTGTGCCAGCGGGCATGGACCACACGGCGTTCGTCAAGGCGCATCCCTTCGTCGAGGATTTCTACACCGAAGAGGATCGCGCCGATGCCCGCAAGGCCTTCTCGGCCGCGGTTGTGGCGGGCGCGGCCTTCATCTTCGCAGGCGTGGGGTGCCTTCTCATGATCGAAGGGTCGGACGAGTCGCTTGCGCTCTTCTTCCTTCTGATCTTCGTGGCGATCGGTGTATGGAACATCGTGCATTACGGCATGCTCTTCGGCCGCACCGATGTGGCCGAGTACAACAGGAGCGCCGCGAGTGACCTTGAGATCGATGAGATCATCGGTTCCCAGGTGAGTGACGAGATCAAGGAGGGGCTCATCGATCGCCGCCGTCGCAGCAAGAAGGTCGAGGCCATCTGCGGGACCATCATGATCGTGTCGACGATCGTGGGGCTCGGCTTGCTCTTCCTCCCGGCTCTCACGGCTCCCGATCCCTCCTCTTTCGAGCCCGAGGGAACGCCTACCATGTGGTTCTGGCTCGCATGGCCCGTCGGCGGCATGCTCTGCGGCATCGTCTCGATCCTTTGGGAGGCATTTGGGAAGGGCGAGTGACGTCGCCCGATAGGGATGGAGGTGTCCCCGCTCGCCTAGACCATCCTCCCCGCCCCTTCCCGATGTATACAATGGGATATTGAATCGCAGTCGGCGGGGCCTTGCGCGGCGGGATCTCAAGGGCATGGGGCCATTGTCCAAGATGGACCGATCAAAGCTCGCTCCAAGAGGGACCGGCGGACCGAGCGGCCGTGTGTGGGGTTCTCTTTTTTGAGGAAGGCGTGAGGCGCAATGGCAAACGATTGGGCCATGAGCGAGGTGGACGTGCTCGTGATCGGCGCCGGCGTCATAGGCTGCACCGTGGCGCGCGAGCTGACGAGGTTCGACCTCGATGTGCTGGTCATCGAATCGGGGAGCGATATCGCCTGCGGATCGACGCGGGCGAATTCCGGCATCGTCCATGCGGGATTCGATCCGATCCCCGGGACCGACAAGGCGAGATACAACGTCGAGGGCTCGCGCCTTTTCCCCAAGTGGGCTGCGGAGCTGGGATTTCAGTACCGGGTGAACGGATCCATGGTCATCGCGACCGCCGATGACGAGGTGGCCGTCTTGGAGGAGCTCTTAGGGCGTGGTGAGGCGAACGGAGTCGAGGGGATCCGCATCGTGGGCGGTCGCGAGGCCCGCGTGCTGGAACCGTCCCTTTCCAAAGACGTGAGGGCGGCGCTCGTGGCCCCATCGGGGGCGATCTGCGACCCCTACGATGTTGCGCTGAGGTCGCTCGAGAACGCCGTCTCCAACGGGGCGCGCGTCATGTTCGAGACGAGGGCGGCAGACGTTGCCCACATCGGTGATCGCTGGGTCGTCGACACGGCGGCGGGTGGGATCTCCTGCCGCGCGATCGTGAACGCCGCTGGCATCTATTCCGACGAGATCAACAACCGTGCCGGTCTGCCCCATCTTCAGATAGAGCCGGTCAGGGGCGAATACGTCCTGTACGACACGGACCGCGGGAGCCTATTCTCGCACACCATCTTCCAAACCCCCACATCAACGGGGAAGGGCGTTCTGGTCTCCCCGACCGTGCACGGCAATCTGTTCGTGGGGCCGAACGCCCGCCGCCAGGAATCGAGATGCGAGGTACCGACGACGCGCGAGGGTCTCGAGGAGATCTTGACCAAGGCGAGGAGGACGTGGCCGAGCGCGTCGCGCGCTGGGGCGATCGCGTGCTTCTCGGGGCTGAGGTCGCGCGGAGACACCGGCGATTTCGTCGTCGGTCCGGCGGAGGGTCATCCCGGATTCTATAACGCGGCGTGCATCGATTCCCCCGGCCTGAGCTCCGCTCCTGCCATCGCCACGCATCTCTCCGCCTTGGTCGCCGACTACCTCCAGGCCGTTCCGAACCCAGGATTCGACCCCTATAACGATGTGCCAAGGCCCTTCTCTGAGATGGACGAATCGGAGCGGGCCGAGGCCATAGCGGATGATCCTGGAATGGGGAGGATCGTCTGCCGTTGCTGCGAGGTGACCGAGTCCGAGGTCGTGCGCGCGCTGAACGGCCCGGTCCCCTGCCTGACCCTCGATGCGGTGAAATGGCGCTGTCGCGCCACGATGGGCCGGTGCAACGGGGGCTTCTGCACCCCGCTCGTCCTCAAGATAATGTGCAGGGAGCTGGGTGTCTCGCCGGAGCTGTTGGAGAAACGATCAAAGGGCAGCCAAGTCGTGGCCCGAGCTCGGAGGGACTACCTCGACCTCGCCCGCTCCCTCGATGGGGAGCGCATGGATTCCCGGGAATCGTCCCCCTCCTCGGAGGGCGGCGGGCAGGGTCGTCGCGCCCCCCACCAATCGGATGGCGACAGGCGCGCGTCGTACGACGTCGTCGTGGTGGGCGGCGGGGCAGCCGGCTTGGCCGCCGCGAGGTCCGCGGCATCGCAGGGGGCGTCGGTGCTCCTCCTCGATCGGCAGTCCGGATTCGGTGGGATACTCAGGCAGTGCATCCATAGCGGATTCGGGATAAAGAGATACGGGGAGGAGTTGGTGGGGCCTGAGTATGCGGCACTCGCCATGCGGGATATGGAAGGCGTCGACACGATGAACGACGCCACCGTCCTGGAGGTCCATGAGGGGGTCGATCGGCATCGCGTCGTCCTCGCGTCCGCCTCCGGCCTGAGGGTCGTCGACGCGAAGGCGATCGTCTTGGCCACGGGATCGCGGGAGCGCGGTTTCGGCGCCCTCGGCATCCCGGGGGAGCGCCCCTCTGGGGTCTTCACCGCCGGGAGCGCGCAATATCTTATGAACATGCAGGGATGCCTGCCGGGCCGTCGCGCCGTCATCCTGGGATCCGGGGATATCGGGCTCATCATGGCGCGCCGTATGAGGATGGCTGGGATGGAGGTCGTGGGGGTGTTCGAGATAGCCGCCTCTCCCTCGGGCCTGAGGAGGAACGTCGTCCAGTGCCTCGATGACTTCGGCATCCCCCTCACCCTCTCCGCGACGGTGACGAGGGTCGAGGGGTCGGGCCGCCTCGAGGCGGTTTGGGTCTCCGACGTCGACCGGGATTCATGGGCCCCCATCCCCGGGACCGAGAGGCGCATCGAATGCGACACCCTCGTGCTCTCCGTCGGGCTTCTCCCCGAGAACGAGGTGGCGATATCGCTCGGGGTCGAGATCGACCCCGTCACCAAGGGCCCGGTGGTCGACGATTCCCTGCAGACCAGTGTTCCCGGGGTCTTTTCCTGTGGGAACTCCCTGCATATCCATGATCTGGCCGACAACGCGTCCCAAGAAGGCGATGTGGCGGGCCTCGGTGCCGCCCGTTATGCGTCGAGGGGGATGGGGGACGCCGATGAGGACGCGTCCATCCCGGTTGCCCCGTCGGGGGGTGTGAGGTACGTGGTGCCGCATCGGATTCGTCTGAACGGTCCCGACGGCGATGGACTGAGCCTCTCTTTCCGCGTGACGCACGAGATGAACAGGCCTCGATTCGTGGTCGAGGCGATGCGTGGAGATGGATCCACAGAGGTCGTGGCTACGCGGAGGGCCATGCTGGCCATTCCGGCCGAGATGTCGCAGATCCCGATCGATCGCAAGAAGATCGGGGATGCCGTCAGGTTGACCGTTTCGGTTGAAGGGGAGGCTCGATGATGTCCGGGATGCAGTCCCTGGTTTGCATACGATGCCCGCGAGGATGCGTCATCGAGGTCGAATCGATGGCCGATGGCTCCCATGTCGCGCGCGGGTATGCGTGCGGGCGGGGGAGGGAGTACGCGATCGCGGAGGCCACCCATCCGGAGCGCCTCGTGACGATGTCGATACCGATCCACGGCTCCCTCGAACCGCTCAGCGTGAAGACGACTGCGCCGGTGCCAAAGCAGCGGGTGATGGAGGTCGCCAAGGAGATATCCCGTCTCCAGCTCAGTGCACCCGTTCACCTACATGATGTCGTCCTGCCAGATGTATGCGGCCTGGGTGTTGATATCATCGCTACGAAATCGATCCTGCCGACCTGCCCTCCTCATGCCGATTGAGGGCGCGGCGCAGGTGGTTGTGACTGTTCGCGGCGCGGCGTTCCGCGCCACAGGGGGAGGAGGATCGGCATGAAGCGCGTGTTCGGTGTCGATGTCGGAGGCACCACCATCAAGTTCTCGATCATAGACGAGTCCGGTGCCCTGTTGGAGCAATGGGCGATTCCCACGGACACCTCGGAGTCGGGATCCAACATCCCACGCGACATAGCGGAGCAGATCAATGGGAAGCTCGCTGCCGTGGCCGAAGCCCCGCTCGCCATAGGCGTCGGGATACCAGGCCCCGTGGTGGGCGACTTGGTTGAGCGCGCGGTCAACCTGGGTTGGGGTGAGATGCCGCTCGGCATCCTGCTCCGCGAGGCGACCGGTCTCCCCGTCACCTTGCTCAACGACGCCAACGCGGCCGCCCTTGGAGAGGCTTGGATGGGCGGGGACTCCGCCTGTCGCGGCGGCAACGCGGTGTTCGTCACGCTGGGCACCGGGGTGGGCGGCGGCATCATCGTCGGTGGAAGGGTCATGAACGGTCAGCATGGCTGCGCGGGCGAGATCGGGCACATGCCCGTCGCCGCTCCGGGCGAGCGCCAGTGCGGGTGCGGCAAGGTCAACTGCCTTGAGTGCTACGCCTCGGCGACGGGTTTCGTGAAGACCGCCAACGAGCTCTATGAGGGGGCGGGCGACCCGCGCGGCTACACCGAGGGCAGACAGGTTTTCGAGCAGGTGGCCGAGGGGGATCCGATCGCCGTGCGCGCCCGGGACATCACCGTCGACTTGCTGGCTCGCGGCCTGGCTTCGATCATGTGCACGGTCGATCCCCAGGAGGTCATCGTGGGCGGCGGGCTGTCGCATGCGGGCGATCTGCTGATGAGGCCCCTCGCGGAGGCCCTCGAGCGCTACGTGTTCCCCGCCACGGCGGGCAAGTACGTCTTGCGTCGGGCCACGCTGGGCAACGATGCCGGCGCCCTTGGGGCCGCGTACCAGGCCTTCCAGATGATAGGGGCGCTCGACTAGGCCCTTCGTGGGAACGCTTCTCCCCCTTTAGGATCGATCCCCTCTCCCGTAGGCGCGGGCGATGGGATCGATCTTCCATCCATCCCCCATGCCCCCGATGGTCTCCAGGAGGTCTCGGGGGATGCCGGCGCTGTCGTCATCATGCTCCTCGCCGCCCCATTCCATGAGGGTTCGGAGATCGTCTCGCGACATCTCAAGGCGAGCCGTGCCCGCAGAGAGCCGGCACCTTATCTGCCTCAGCCCGCTTTGGCGCAGGGCGTCCTCGACCTGTCTCGCGAAGGCGAGTTTGGCCTTGTCGAGTGGCTCTCCATGGGCCACGCGTGTGGCCAGGCAGGCGCCTGCCGGCATATCCCAAGCGGGGAAGCCCCATCTGCGCAGCAAGGCGCGCTCCTCGATCTTGCGCCATCCGGCGTCCATGAGTGGCGACACGACGCCGAGTTCGCGTAGGGCGCGCATACCGGGTCGATCGTCGTGCGCGTCGTCGGCGTTGCTCCCCTCCAGGATGGTCGTATAGCCGTGCTCTTGTGCCTTTCGCGCTATCGCTTGGAAGCCAAGGCGCTTGCAGTGGTAGCAGCGGTCGGGGGGATTGCCCGCGACCATGGGGTCCCTCAAGGGGTCCAGCTGCACGGTCGCAAGCGGCAGGCCGAGCCTCTCGGTCACGGCCCGAAGGGAGTTGCGTTCAGGGGAGGTGGAGAACGGCGTGTCCAGGTTCACGAGGAGGGTCCGTTGGGGGATGGCGTGCGCGCAGATGGCGGCGAGGAAGGTGCTGTCGACGCCGCCCGAGAACCCGACGGCCACCATCCCCAGGCTCTCCAGCATGGCGGCGGTGCGCTCGAGCTTTCGCTCGAGTTCCGCCTCGTCGAGCCCCGTCCCGCTCATCCGCGCACCGTGCTTCGACGGGCGAGCAGGAAGGGCCTGATGAGCGTCTGGTGGCAGGGATCCTCCTCCACGGGAGGGTTCCTCTCCCGTCCCGCCCCGTCCCCGATCTGCTCGACGAGGAACTGCACCCCGCGTCGGCCCATCTCGTATCCGGTCGGCGCGCAGGTGGTGAGGGGGACGCTGTCGTTCCAGGCAAGCGGGTTGCCATCGCAGCCGGCGATGGCGATGTCGTCCGGAACGCGTAGCCCCGCGTCCTGGGCCCCCGCGATGGCACCTGTCGCGAGCACATCGGAGAGCGCGATGATGAAGTCGGGGCGCTCTGTCTCGGGAAGCTCGGCGATGCGCTGGGCCATCATGAAGCCGTCGCGCGCAAGGCCCGTCGAGCCCTCGAGGAGGTAGTCGAAGTCCACGGAGGGATTGGTCGCCTCGACGTCGCGTATGCCGCGAACTCGGTGCTCGGCCTGGGGTCCCTCGCAGGATCCTATGACGCTGACGCGTCGTGAGCCGATGGAGACCGCGTGCTCGGCTATCAGGCGTCCTTGGGCCCGGTTGTCGACGGCGACGAAGTAGCCGGGCTGTCGGCAATGGAGGTCGAGGTAGACGATTGGGATGGGGAAATCCGCATCCAAGGGGGCGTCATGGATGCGGAGCGGCTGTATGAGCACCCCCGCCATCTGGGTCCCCATGAAATATCTCAGGTAACTGCGCTGAAGCTGCTCATCGTCGTCAGCGCTCGCGATGAGCAACCCGAAGCCGTGCCGTCTCGCCTCGCTGTGCGCACCGTTGGCGATCTGTAGGAACAGACCGTGGTCGAGGCTGGGGAGCAACAGGCCGAACGAGGCGTTGCGGCCGCCGGCGAGCAGGCGTGCGCTTTGGTTTGGCATGTACCCGAGCGTGCTCATGGCGGACTGGACCTTCTGAAGGGTCGACGCCTTCAGCTTCTCGGGGTGGTTGAGCGCATTCGATGCGGTTCCGAGCGATACGCCCGCCTCGCGGGCGACGTCTTGGATGGTCACCTTCTCCATATGGACCCCCGGGATGCCTCGAGCATATCGTTGATACGCTTCAATACCTTTCGCTAAGTGTATCACGCCCGCCCGTCTAGGCGATGGGCTGCATCCGCCTCGGCATCCGTCCCGCCTCGGCGCCACGTGTCGCACAAAGCCCGATAGCGGCTGGCGAACTGGCTTCCGCGCTGCCAGATGAGGCAGAAGTCGTGCTCCATCTCAAAATCTCGGGGCGTGATGTCGGAGAGCTCCCCGCTCGCGAGCTCGCGCTCGGCGGCGATCCCATACATGAAGGCGACGCCCGCGCCCGCGGCGACGCATGCCTTGATCGTGGGGATGCTCGCGATCTCCACGGTCTCAGCGAAGTCATCCAAGGATAGGTCTCGAGCGGCGAGGTGTTTCTCCAGGATCTCGCGGGATCCCGATCCGGCCTCGCGGACAATGAGTCGCTCGCTCAGAAGGTCGCGTATGCTCGCGGGGGACCTCATGCCAGATCGTCCGATGGCGATGTAGGGCTCGTGGGAGAACGTCTCCCACGAGAAACGCCCTCGATCGAAGGAGCCCTCGACGAGGGCGAGGTCGACGTCCCCCTGATCGAGTTTCAAGACGAGTTCGCGCGTGTTTCCGCTGACGACGGGGACGGGTGCGTCGGGATGGTGCGAGAGGTGGCGTGCGATGAGGTCGGGGGCGATGAAGTCGGCGATGGTTCGGGTGCACCCAAGACGCAGGGGCGCGGTCCGCGGCGTGGAGCCGGACAGGCGCGCCATCTCCTCGAGGATGCGCCGCTCGTCGCAGGCCATCGTCTGCAAGCGCTGGTAGAGCGCATCGCCCGCGCGCGTCGGCTCGATGCCGCGCCCGGTCTTCACGAAGAGGGGGACACCGTAGTGCGCCTCGATCTGCCGGATGTGCTGCGAGACGGCGGGTTGGGTGACCATCAGCGAGGCTGCGGCCTTCGTGAAGCTCCGCTCCCTATACACTGTCAGGAACGTGTGGGTGCGATGATCGAGCATGATCTCCTCATAAGTAAAAACAATATATAGATAACCAAAACATTAGAGATGATTATAAAACCAGTTCATAGTATGGAATGGTCTGAAAACAGTAGGAGGAGGTCGTAGGACGTGGAGCTCATCAAGGATTTCAAGGATCTGTGGCGCGGAGTTGTTCTGGCGCTCATCATAGCGGTGCCCGCCTGGCTTTTGGGCAGGCGATTCGAGGTCGTGGGCGGACCGGTCTTCGCCATCCTCATCGGCATGGGGCTCGCCCTGGCGCTGCGCGGCAAGCCCGGTGTCTCGTCGGCGACCGCTTCGGGAATCAAGTTCACCTCCAAGAAGATCCTCCAGTACGCCGTGATCCTCCTGGGCTTCGGCCTCAATCTCGGCCAGATCGCCCGGGTGGGGGCCACCTCGCTTCCCATCATCGTCTCGACGATCACCGTCTCGCTCGTCATCGCTTTCGTGCTCTGCAGGGCGCTCAAGATGCCGAGCAAAATCTCCACGCTCATCGGCGTGGGCTCCTCCATCTGCGGTGGTTCGGCCATCGCCGCGACCGCGCCCGTCATCGACGCCGACGACGAGGAGATCGCCCAAGCCATCAGCGTCATCTTCCTCTTCAACATCCTGGCCGCCCTCGTGTTCCCCACGCTCGGAGGGCTCCTCGGCCTCACGAACGAGGGTTTCGGCCTCTTCGCGGGCACCGCGGTGAACGACACCTCGTCCGTCACCGCCGCCGCGGCCGCGTGGGACGGCATGCATCCGGGCGCCAACACCCTCGACCAGGCCACCATCGTCAAGCTGACCCGCACGCTCGCCATCATCCCCATCACGCTGGGCCTCGCCTTCTGGCAGGTCCGCCAGGCAAAGCGCGCTGCCGCGATCGAGGGCGGATCCTCCCAGTCCGGTGGGACCTTCGACATCAAGCGGATCTTCCCGTTCTTCATCCTCTTCTTCGTGCTCGCGAGCGTGGTGACGACGGTCTTCGCGCTTCCGGCTTCCGTGACCGCACCCATCAAGGAGCTCTCCAAGTTCTTCATCATCATGGCCATGGCCGCCATCGGCTTCAACACGGATCTCGTCAAGCTGGTCAAGACGGGTGGCAAGCCCATCTTCATGGGCCTGTGCTGCTGGATCGGCATCGCGCTGGTCAGCCTCGGCATGCAGCACTTCCTCGGTATCTGGTGATGCGGCCCCGGTTCGCGCGCCTGGTGCGCCGGCCCGATAGCGACTAGCTCACCACCTCGGCCCAGAGGACAGGTGATGACTGAGGCCGCTCCAGGTTCCCCACGGTATGGGGCGATTGCGGGGTTTCGGTTCAGATGTCGTGCATGTTGCCCTTGGCACGTATCATGTGTCGAGCACCTGACATGAAAGGCTAATCCATGCAAGAGGCATTCTTCTCATTCATCAGCCAGTTCGGATACCTGGCCGTCGCCGCGCTCATCCTGCTCGAGAACATCTTCCCGCCCATCCCGAGCGAGGTCATCCTCCCGCTTTCCGGCGCCCTGGTCACGAAGACGAGCATGGAGCTTCCCGGCGTGATCATCTGCGCCACGATCGGATCCGTCGTGGGGGCGTTCTTCCTCTATGGGATCGGTCGCCTGCTCTCCCAAGAGCGCCTCGAGGGCTTCTTCGACACCAAGCCCATGCGTCTTCTGGGGTTCCACTCCGGTGACGTGGCCAAGGCGATCGGTTGGTTCGACACGCGCGGCCAGATCACCGTTTTGATCTGCCGTTGCATCCCCGTCGTCCGCAGCCTCATCTCGATCCCCGCCGGAACGGCCAAGATGGGGCTCGTCCGCTTCACGCTGTACACGGCCATCGGCTCCCTGGTGTGGAACTCGGTCCTGTGCAGCCTCGGATACGCCGCGGGCGGCGCTTGGGAGACCGTCTCGCATCAGGTCGAGGGCTTCTCCGACATCGTCAAGATCGTCATCATAGTCGTCGCCCTCCTCGTCGCGGCCTGGTGGGTCGTCAAGCGCATCATCCCCGCGATGAAGGGCGAGGAGCGCGACGCCTAGGAACCCCCTGCTCCATCTCCCTCGAGCCCGATCATCACTGATCGCCCAAGGCGGCCCCACCCATCGACGTCGGGGCCGCCTTTCCGTCTGAAGGGCGCCGGGGAGGCCGCTCTTGAATCCTTTTTTCGATCGGAGCGAGCGCGGCGTGGCCAACTTCTGTCAATGCGTGCATGCATTTGCATAATCTTCATACTTTTTCGCATATTCGACCGCTGCTCGAACATGCCTACCGTCCACCTATTTGACACTACCCTTCGGCCCCACTGAGCGGTATCTGATGATTAGAGAAATACCCGAGCGCTGTCATGGCGCACGACGCCGAGGAGGCTTCTTATGGGACTGAAGGCAGACGAGACGCTTGCGCTCACGTTTGAGGAGCTGCTGGGTTACCTGCGCTCCAAGACCCGGGTGTTCATGGACGTCAACGATCACGAGTACTACATCACGCATACCGATGGGTACTGGCGCGTCCAGGACTGCGAGAAGCTCAACGAGAAGGGTCGCTTCACCGACTGCTCCGAGCTGGTGACCACCCTCTCCGAGCTCATCGAGCTCCCTTGGCTCGAGGGTAAGAGCATCCACGACCTCTTCGAGGGCTCGCGTTTCCACGAGTCCGTCCAAGAGGGTTGGGTCCGTCCCGAGTAGCGGTCCCGCTCCATCCCATCCAGACGATCGGCTATGCTCCGGCGCCCCGCACCGCGTGGGCGCCGGTTTCGTTTGCGCCCGGCTCCGCCTCCATATCGATCGGATGACGCCCCTTGACGGCTCCCGTTCGTGAGCTAGACTAGATTTTGTCCGAATTCGGACAAACAGGGAAAGCCATGGGACTGCACGACGAGAGGGGACCGCCATGCAGGATGCAAGCGGGCCGGTGGAGCTCGATTACATGTATAACGCCGCGAATCGGCTCTATGCCCAGTTCGCCACGAGCTGCGGCCTCTCGAGCTGCGCGTATTGGATGCTCTATGAGCTCGAGCGGATGGGCGGCTCGAGCTCCCTGCGGCTCCTCGACTCCCAGTGGTCGTATAGCAGGCAGACGATAAACTCGGCGCTCAAATCGCTCGAAGCGCGGGGCCTTATCGAGCTGGTGTTCGAGGAGGGCAGCAAGAAGAGCAAGGAGGCCCGCCTCACCGAGCGGGGGCGGGAGTTCGTGGCGCGGAACCTCGTGCCCGCCATGGAGGCGGAGGAGAGGGCGTTCGAGCGCCTCACCGAGTGCGAGCGCGAGACGATGCTCAGGCTCGTTCGAAAGTACACGGACGCCTTGAATGCGGAGTTCGGCGCCATGAACCCCGCTTCCGGGCGATAGACGTCAAGATTGGGTGGCATATGGGACTGCTGTTCAGGTTCATGAGGCCGTATCGCAAGCTCGTGGTCACAACCGTCCTGGTGCTGATGGTTGACATCGCGGGGACCCTGCTCGTGCCGACGCTCTTGGCCAACATGGTCAACATCGGTGTCGCGACGGGCGATTTCGACTACATCGTCCATAACGGCATAGCAATGCTCGGCGCAACCATCTTGGCGAGCGGCGGGGCCCTGTTGGGAAGCTACCTTTCATCCAAGCTCGCCTCTTCGGTTGCCCGCGACATCCGCAACGCCGTCTACGACAGCTCGCTGGCGTTCTCCGGCGGGGACTTTGAGCGATTCGGGACCGGATCGATGATCACGCGCACCCTGAACGACATCAACGTGATCCAGCAGGCCATTATCATGACCATCCAGATGGTCCTGCCCGTCCCCATCATGTGCGTCATGGGGATCATCCTCGCCATGGCTATCGATTACCAGATGGGAACGCTGCTCGCGATCGTGGTTGCGGTCGTCTTGACGGCGACCATCTTGACGATCACCGCCGCCGCCCCCATCTTCACGAGGCTCCAGCGCTTCATCGACCGCATGAACGTGGTGCTGCGTGAGAACATCACGGGCGTTCGCGTGATACGCGCCTTCAACGAGGAGGAGCGGGAGAACGCCCGACTCGATGACGTCTTCTCGCGCTATGCGAGGGCCGCCATCAAGGTGAACTGGCTGTTCGCGAGCCTCGACTGCGCGGCGTTTTTCCTCATGAACCTCACCGAGGTGGCGATCCTGTGGTTGGGAGGCAACCGCGTCGGGGCGGGCGCGATGGAGATCGGCAGTATATCGGCCGTGCTCGAGTACGCCATGCTCATCCTCTTCTTCATCATGATGGCGCAGATCGTCGCGCTCACGTTGCCGCGCGCCAAGGCGTGCCTCGACCGTGCGGCGGAGGTCATCGATCTGGTGCCGGAGATCCGCGACAAGGTGCGCGGCACCGTCGATCTGGGATCGTCCGACGCGGACCGGGGCCTCCCATCCGACGAGGACTCCGATGATGTGGTGGCGGCATTCAGCCATGTGACCTTCAGGTTCTCCGATGCGGATGAGGACACCCTGCACGACATCGATTTCGAGTGCCGACGCGGCCAGACGACGGCGATCATCGGATCCACGGGTTCGGGCAAATCGACGGTCGTCAAACTGCTTCTGCGCTTCCACGACGTGACGGGAGGCGCCGTGCGGTTCTGCGGGCGCGATGTGCGCGGGCTCGCCCAGCGCGAGCTGCGAGAGCGCATCTCCTACGTCCCGCAGAAGGCGTGGCTCTTCAGCGGGACCATCGCGGACAACCTTCGCCACGGCAAAGCCGACGCCACGGAAGGGGAGATGCGCCACGCGCTCGCCGTCGCTCAGGGAGGTTTCGTGGACGACCTGCCCGAGGGGCTCGATGCGCCCGTGTCCCAGGGAGGCACCAACTTCTCGGGCGGTCAGCGACAGCGCCTTTCCATAGCCCGAGCGCTCATGAAGCACGCCGACCTCTACATCTTCGACGACAGCTTCTCGGCGCTTGACTTCAAGACCGACGCCGCGCTCAGGCGCGCGCTCAAGCCTGAGATGGCCGATGCGGCGATGCTGATCATCGCCCAGCGCATCAACACGATCCTCCATGCCGACCAGATCATCGTCCTGAAGGACGGATCCGTGGTTGGGCGGGGGACGCATGGGGAGCTCATGGAGTCGTGCGAGGTCTATCGCGCGATCGCGGAGTCCCAGATGAAGGGAGGGGAGTGAGATGGCCGACGATATCCGGGAGAGGGATCTCCAGACCGAGGAGGAGGGCATGGGCGGCGACGAGCTCCAGGCGCCGCGTGACACCAGGGCGACGATCGCGCGCCTGTGGGACGCCGCGAGGGCACAGCATTGGCGCTTCGCCCTGATCGTCGTCTCCATCGTGTTCTACACGGGCTTCACCCTCGCGGCGCCCGCCTACAGCGCCCATGTGATCGACATCCTCTGGGACCAGATCAGCCAATCCCTGTCCCGAGGGCGCGCCTTCGTGGTCACCTGGGATAACGTTGGGCGTCACATCGCGATCTACTTGGGCATATGGACGGCGGCATGCGGCTTCTATGCCCTGCAGTGCTTCGTGATGGCAGGGTTCGCCGAGAAGCTCAACCTCGAGCTCCGCAGGAGGATCGCTCACAAGCTCAACCGGCTCCCCCTCTCGTTCTTCGATTCCCACAAGCCCGGAGAGGTGGTCAGCCGCGCGACGAATGACCTGGACAAGATGTCGGAGGTCCTCCAGACGGGCCTTCTGCGCCTGCTCACGGCCATCGGCGCCATCGTCGGGGCCATCATCATGATGTTCCGCTACAGTGCGGTGCTCACCTTGATCTTCATCGTGTTCGCCGTGGCTTCGACGGTCCTGACCAAGTTCGTCGCGCGCCGCAACCGCGAGCTCGCCGCGGAGCGGCAGAAGTGGGTCGGCCACATGACCGGCGCCGTCGAGGAGGCGTACAGCGGTCGCATCATCATCCGCTCGTTCAATCGAGAGGGGGAGAGCTCGGCCGATATCCACAGGATCTCGAACGAGCTCGCCGAGGCGAGTCGACGCGCCGACTTCATGACCAACGCGATCTCGCCGGCGATTCGCTTCATCATCCGCATCTCCCAGGTGATCATCGCCATCGTGGCCGGCGGCATGCTCGTCGCCGGGCGTCTCTCGGTCGGTGTGTTCCAGGCGTTCTTCCAGTACATCTACCAGGCTTCCGAACCGCTCACGCAGATGAGCTTCACGATCAACACGCTGCAGAGCGCCCTCGCCTCCGTGGAGCGCGTGTTCGACATCTTGGACGAACCCGAGATCGAGCCCGATCCCGATCCGCGGGAGGCCGCCCATGTGGAACAGCCCGTCCTCGGGCGCGTCGACTTCGAGCATGTGCGCTTTGGGTACGCGCCCGACAAGCCGCTCATGCGCGATGTCAGCTTCCATGTGGAGCCCGGCCAGAAGATCGCCATCGTCGGCGCCACGGGAGCGGGCAAGACGACCCTCATCAACTTGCTGATGAGGTTCTACGAGATCGATGGGGGCCGCATCTCCCTCGACGGCGTCGACACCCGTGAGATGGACCGTGGCGAGCTGCGCCGGAACTTCGGCATGGTGCTCCAAGACGCCTGGCTCTTCGACGGCACGATCGCCGAGAACATCGCATATGGCAAGCCGGATGCGACGCGCGAGGAGATCATGGAGGCCGCGCGCATGGCCCATGTCGACTTCTTCGTCAGGACCATGCCACAGGGATACGACACGAGCGTGGCGAACGATGCGGAGAGCATAAGCCAAGGGCAGCGGCAGCTGCTCACGATCGCGCGTGTGATCCTCTGTGATCCGAGCATCCTTATCTTGGACGAGGCCACCTCGAGCGTCGACACGCGCACCGAGCGCGCCATCGTCCAGGCCATGGAGTCCCTCACGAGGGGAAGGACCAGCTTCGTCATCGCGCATCGCCTGTCGACGATCGTGGACGCGGATCTCATCCTGGTCATGCAGAAGGGGACGATCATCGAACAGGGGACGCACGCGGAGCTGCTTGCGCGCGGAGGCTCCTACGCCGACCTGTACCAGTCCCAGTTCGCCTAAAGGGGTCCGTCATGGGAAGAGGGGCCGGGGGGCTGGTGCCCTCCGGCCCCTCTTCGTGTCTCCGCGTCCTACTCGGATGAGGGGTGTTGCGCGAGGCCCGCCTCCGTCAGGCTGCGGACGAGTTCGGTGAGTTCGGCGACCTGCTGCTCGAGCTCGACGATGCGTCGCTGGTTCTCCGCGATGCGGCCACGGTTCAGGATCGATTGTTCCTGCACCGGGTCGGGCATGTTCTCCCGATGCTCCCGGGCGTCGAGCTTCTCGCTGATGACACGGCATCCCGCGCGCCGCACGACGCGTCCCGGGACGCCGACCACCGTCGAATCGGCGGGAACGTCTTTCACCACGACCGAGTTCCCGCCGATCTTGGATCCATCGCCGATATGGATGTTCCCCAGGACCTTGGCGCCGCTCCCTACTGTCACGCGATCGCCCAGGGTGGGGTGCCGCTTACCGCTCTCCTTGCCGGTGCCTCCCAAGGTGACCCCTTGGTAGAGCACGCAGTCGTCCCCAACGATGGTGGTCTCGCCGATCACGACCCCCATGGCGTGGTCGATGAAGAGGCGTCGTCCCAGCTGGGCCGCTGGGTGTATCTCGACGCCGGTCATGAACCGCGTGAACTGCGACAGGACGCGCGCCAGCCCGTGCATGCCATGGTTCCAGAGCCAATGCTCGGGGGTGTGCGCCCACTTGGCATGGAGCCCGGGGTAGGAGAGGAAGATGATCAGGCCGCTCTGGGCGGCGGGATCATGCGACTGGACGGTCTTTATGTCCTCGCGAATCGTGGTGATGAAGCTCATCGCGTCCTCCGGTCTCCTTGATAGCCGATGGTGCAATGGTAGCGGGAGGCATTTCTAAAGTCTAGGGAAACGCTAGGGTTTAACGCGGCGATTTGCCCGACGCCGCTCCGATTGTTTCATGCTGGCAAACAACGCCCGTTAAACCGACGGGTCGGGATGTGCCCCGATCGACGCGGAGTAGAATTGCTTGCAATTGAAACCACGACGGCGCGGGAGCGCTCCCGGCCATCGACATAACGCGATTCGAAAGAAGGGCCCGGCATGCCGATTGATAAGAAGCCCCTCGATTGGGGCAACCTCGACTTCAGCTATCGAAAGACGGATTTCAGCTACGTCTCCAACTACAAGGACGGCGCTTGGGACGAGGGGGTCCTCACGACCGACCACTCGATCCAGCTCTCGGAGTGCGCGGGGATCTTCCATTACTGCCAGGAGGTCTTCGAGGGGCTCAAGGCGTACACCACCGGCGACGGCAGGATCGTCTGCTTCCGCCCCGATCTCAACGCGCGGCGCATGGCCGATTCGGCGCGCCGCCTGGTCATGCCGGTGTTCCCCGAGGACCGCTTCATCGATGCGGTCAGGCAGGTCGTCGAGGCGAACGCCGCTTGGGTGCCGCCCTTCGGCTCGGGGGCGACCCTCTACGTGCGCCCCTTCATGATCGCGACGGGCGACGTCATCGGTGTGAACCCGGCCAGCGAATACCAGTTCCGCATCCTCGTGACCCCCGTCGGACCCTACTTCAAGGGGGGAGTCAAGCCCATCAGGCTCT
This sequence comes from Collinsella sp., assembly GCA_034088265.1. Lineage (GTDB taxonomy): Bacteria > Actinomycetota > Coriobacteriia > Coriobacteriales > Coriobacteriaceae > Collinsella. Next base: position 85,987 of record JAXDWR010000049.1, read on the forward strand.
GCATCTCCCCGTACGACCGCGCCGCCCCCCATGGGACCGGCAACATCAAGGCCGGTCTCAATTACGCGATGAGCCTCAAGGCGGGTATGGACGCCCATGCGGCGGGCTACGCCGAGAACCTCTACCTTGATTCCGAGAGCCGCACCTACGTCGAGGAGACGGGCGGTGCCAACGTGCTCTTCGTCGACAAGGAGGGCCGTCTCGTCGTCCCGCGCTCGCACACCGACTCCATCCTGCCCTCGATCACCCGTCGTTCGCTCGTCCAGGTCGCCGAGGATCTGGGCATGGCGGTCGAGGAGCGTCCCGTTGAATGGTCGGAGGTCGCATCCGGCGCCTTCGTCGAGTGCGGGCTCTGCGGCACCGCGGCGGTCATCAGCCCCGTGGGCGAGATCCACGACGGCGACGAGGTGGTGAGCTTCCCGGATGGGCGCAGCGAGATCGGTCCCGTGATGAAGCGCCTCCGCGAGACCCTCACCGGGATCCAGGACGGCTCGATCGCAGACGAGCACGGTTGGGTCTTCCCGATCTGCGCCTAGCGCTCGAACCCACCCGTTCCCTCTCGGCGGGCGTCCCGTATGGGGCGCCCGCCTTTTCCGACTAATGTTATGGACCATTCGCGCCGTCCGGGGGAGGGACTTGCACGGACACGGGCGGTCGGACATACTATAGCTATCCTCTTTTGCGACTCTGACGCAAACGCACTTCAAACACACCACTATCCCGCCGGGGATGTGACAAAGGAGGGATTATGCCCCAATCTCGTAATAAAGCTGTGGTCGCTGGTCTTGCCTTGACCCTGACGTTCGGTGCCGTCGCCGTTCCGGCGCTGGCGGACACCCCGTCCGCCCCGGCTGATGGCGGACCGGTCCTTCCCGGTCCCAGCGATTTCGACCGCACGGACGAGTACTCCACGGGCAGCGTCGCTCCCGTCGAATCTCCCGAGGCCGTCGCGCTCACGCGGTCGGTCATCGGCCTTTCAAGCGAGATGAAGTACTTCTCAAAATACGAGAGCAGTGGCAACTACGACCAGGGCTTCTCGTACGGGGACGGCTACAATGCGATGGGCTACTACCAGTTCGATCGCCGCTATGCGCTCGTCCCGTTCATCGAGTCCGTCTATGAGCGCGATCCGCAGAAGTACTCCATGTTCGCCGAGGTCCTCCGTCGCGGCGACGAGCTCAAGACGGGCGTGATCTACGACAAGGCCACCGGTCGACTGACCCAGATCGGCCAGTTGACCGAGGACGCCTGGCATGCGGCCTATGCGAAGGACCCCGCCGAGTTCTCCGCGCTCCAGGACGCCTATTCCTACAACAACTACTATCTGCCCATCGAGGCCAGCCTGCTGAGGGATCATGGCGTCGACATCAGCGGCCGTGCCGATTGCATCAAGGGCCTCGTCTGGGGTATGTGCAACCTGTTTGGTCAGGGCGGCGTGCAGAAGTTCTTCAGGGCCGCCAACCTGAGCGATGGGATGACCGATCGCGAGATGGCCACCGCGCTTTGCGATTCGGTCATCGACTACTTCACCGACGGGGCCGGCAGCGGCCACAAGTACGCCGCAAGCTACGCGAACCGCTACCGGAACGAGAAGGCCGACTGCCTGGGCTTCATCTCCCAGCATGAGGCGGAGGCCGGAGACGGCGACCTCGGCGGTGGCGACCAGGGCGGATCCGATTCCGATTCCTCGGGTTCGGGCGAGGGCTCCGATTCCACCGACCCCGACACCTCCAACCCGGACACCTCCAACCCCGATACCTCGGATCCCGATGTCTCCAACCCCGACCCTGATGGAGATGGAGCCGAAGGCGGCGAGATCGAGGGTGGGGACGATGGCCAGGATCTCCCTGACGCGCCGGGCGATGGTTCGCTTGAGGGCGATCAGGACGGAGGCGGGCATGACAAGCCCGTCGATGGTTCCGGGGACACGGGCGGCGCGCCGGAGGCCGGCGGTGGATCCACCGACTCCGGCAATGGCGGCTCGACGGGGGGATCGGGAGCCCCCGAGGAGGACGTCGCCGTGACGCACCGCATCACCTTCGATGACTGCGATCCCTCGACCCCCAACATCGTCGTGGAGGTCGAGGCCGGTGAGGCGTTCTCGCCCACCAACGCCCAGCCCGCGGCTCCGCCGAGCGCCGGCCACCTCGTCGCGGGCTGGCGCCGCTACGACGGGGCCCCGAGGGAGTACGGCGCGG
>JAXDWR010000050.1:0-16961 GCA_034088265.1 Collinsella sp.
ACGGCAAGGTTTGGCACCTCGATGTCGGCTCATCGCATCCTGGGGCTGGAGCAGGTCCCAAGGGTACGGCTGTTCGCCGTTTAAAGCGGTACGCGAGCTGGGTTCAGAACGTCGTGAGACAGTTCGGTCCCTATCCTCCGCGGGCGCAGGAGAATCGAGGGAGGCTGCCCCTAGTACGAGAGGACCGGGGTGGACGGACCTCCGGTGAACCGGTTGTCGACCAACGGCATGGCCGGGTAGCCGCGTCCGGCGCGGATAACCGCTGAAGGCATCTAAGCGGGAAGCCGTTCCCGAGATCAGTTCTCCTTCCGGTAAGGGCCCAGGTAGAACACCTGGTCGATAGGCCGCAGGTGCAAGGCCGGCGACGGCCTCAGCCGAGCGGCACTAATCGCCCGAGCTCTTACCCGCATCTCGCGCGCTGGCGGGCGCCTCTGGCATATCAGGGTGTCCGATGGCGATCGCGCGGTCGGGTCGGGTGCGGAGACGAGGATCCGTCCCTCGCTGTGCGGCCCCCAGGGCACGCGGGGTCGGGGACCCGGGGTGGGCGGAGCGCCGCCCACCGGTCAGCGGCCATGGCGGGCGGGGCACGCCCGGACCCATTCCGAACCCGGAAGCTAAGCCGCCGAGCGCCGATGGTACTGCGGGGGAAGCCCGTGGGAGAGCAGGGCGCCGCTGACCGGTGGACCGCGCTCGGCCGCGAGCCGAGACGGGGAGGGGGCCTTCGGGCCCCCTCCCCCTTTTCGCGCCGGGGTCTCCCTTTAGGTCATGTCGCGTTTTTGTTTCCCTCCCCATCCTCCTGCAAGTGGATACAATAAACAAAGTGAAACTCTATCTAGGGGGAGGTGCGCATGGCGAACGCTGGTATTGGCGTCGATATAGTCTCCATCTCGCGTATGCGCTCTATTCTCGATCGAACGCCGGCGTTCGCGCGCCGTGTCTACACTGAGGAAGAGCGTCGATATTGCGATGCCTCGGCTCGCCCGGCGGCTCATTACGCTTGCCGTTTCGCAGCTCGCGAGGCGGTTCTCAAGGCCTTGGGCATCGGCTTCTCAGGTGGGGTGGGGCTGCATGATGTCGCCGTCTCCAAAGATCAACAGGGCCGTCCCATCGCAGTGCTCTCGGGCCGCGCTTTGGAAGTGGCGCGCGAGCTCGGGGTTGTCGAGGTCGCCCTTTCGCTCTCCTTCACCACCGACCTGGCCATCGCCAACGCCATGGCCATCACCGAGGCTTCCCGTCCCAAACCCAAGCGCGATCCCAAGGAGGATGAGAAAGCCTTCCTGGCCCGCTCCTTCAAGGAGGCCCGATCCGTCCTCGATGAGCTCGAACGGGTCCAAGATGAGGAATTGAGCTCCATCTCCGGTGAGACGGACATACTGCATCAAGGAGAATCGCTATGAAACCGGTCTTGAACGTTGAAGAGGTCCGTCGTCTCGAGGACATCATCGAGCGCGAGGGTGTGAGCAAGGCTGAGCTCATGGAACTCGCGGGGGAGTTCGTCGCATCCCTCGTTTACAGCAGGTCTCCTAAGCGTGTGCTTGTGCTCTGCGGCTTTGGCAACAACGGCGGTGACGGCTGGGTGGCTGCCGATATCCTGCAGCACAAAGGCGTGCATGTCGACGTCGTCTCTCCCTTGGAGCCTGACGAGATATCGAGCCCCTTGGCCCGCCATGTCGCACGGCGAACCGCTGGGCGCGATGTCACCGTCCATGTCGGCCCCTCGCGCGATGAGCTCGTTGCGATGATCGACAAGGCGGATATCGTCATAGACGCCATTCTTGGCACGGGGGCCCACGGATCGCTTCGTCCGCCGTTCTCCATTTGGATCTCAGCGCTGAACGAGCGCGACGCCACGGTCCTTTCGGTCGATGTCCCCTCCGGCCTCGATTCGGAAACGGGCCTCGTCCACGACGAGTGCGTTCGGGCCGATCTCACCGCCACGATGCTCGCACCGAAGATAGGGCTGTACAGCGGAGATGGTCCGGAGTATTCGGGTGATGTGGTCTGCGGGGAGCTCTATGGGAGCCTCGACGAGGTCATCGGTGAGGTGGATCACGCTGCCGAGCTCGTGGAATCGGGCGATTACGCCGATTTCTTCGGTGGCCTTCCATCCAATATAGATAAGTATTCCAGGGGATCGGTGCTCGTCGTGGCCGGCTCCGCACAGTATCCGGGCGCTGCCATGATGGCTGCCAAGGCCGCTGCTCGCTCGGGGGCCGGCTACGTCACGGTCGCGGCCCCCGATGCCTGCGCCAACCTCATCAGGATGGCGCTTCCCTCCGTGCCCGTCATCGCCATCCCGTCCGATTCGAGGGGGTCTTTCGGGGCGGCGGCGCGCGTCGAGATATGTGAGATCGCGCCCAAGTTCGACTGTGTGCTCTGCGGTCCCGGCATGACCACATCGTCAGGCTGCATGCAGGTGGTTGCGGGCTTGCTGGAACTCGACGTGCCCTTGGTCCTGGATGCCGATGGCCTCAATTGCCTGTCCCGCGCTTGCATCGACGGGATCGATGCGACCCCGGAGATGTACCGTCGCGAGGCGCCCCTCATCTTGACGCCGCATTATCGCGAGCTCAGCCGCCTGGTGGGCGGATCCCCGATAGCCGATATGGCCTCCGCTATCGACGCCTCCCAGCGAATCGTGTGGGCCGTTGGTTCGGACGACCTCATCGTCGTCGCAAAAGGGCCGGCGACTGTCGTCGTTGGTGTCGAGAAGGTCCACGTTCCGACCTCCGGCCCCTCGTCTCTGGCCACTGCGGGTTCCGGCGACGTTCTGTCGGGCATCATCGCCGGCAATGTGGCGCTGCGACATGGCGAGGCGGCCGATTGGGGGCTTTTGGCGAGCTACTGCGTCGCGATCCATTCGTGCACGGGTTTCGCTGCGGCCTCAGAGATGGGGGAGCGCAGCGTCATGGCGACGGATCTGATCGACCTGATCGGCCCGGCCATGCAGATGATCGAGGATGATGCGCAGGCCCAGTCCGGCGCGGACGGTTCAAAAGGGGAATGAGGATGTCAATGAGCAAGGAGCCCGCAACGCGGTGGGCATGGGTTGAGATCGATCAGGGTGCCCTGCGTCGCAATACCAGGGCCTTCAAGAACCTCATCAACCCCCGGCAGCGGCTCTGTTGCGTGGTCAAGGCGGATGCCTACGGTCACGGGGCGGCTCAGTGCGCGAAGATCATGTATGCGACCGGCGCGGACATGTTCGCGGTCGCGACGGTGGGGGAGGGCATCGAGCTCAGGGAGAGCGGTATCAAAGCGCCGATCCTCGTTTTGAGCGAACCGCCCATCACGGCGATCGACAGCCTGCTCGAGCACGATATCATGCCCTCCGTCTACACCTCGGAATTCGCCCTTGCCTATGGGGAGCGTGCCGTTGATCTGGGGCGCGTCGGTCGCTACCATCTGGCGATCGAGACGGGTATGAACCGCATCGGCGTCCACTATGCGGATGTGCTGGATTTCAGGAGGAGCATAGACTTCCATCGAGGGGTGGAATGCGACGGCGTCTTCACCCATTTCGCCACCGCCGACGATCCCGACGGATGGGATTACAAACTGCAGTGCAAGCGCTTCGACGAGGCCGTGGCCGCTATGAAGGGCGCCGGTCTCGAGTGCGGGATCGTCCATTGTGACAACACGCCGGCATCCATCTTGGATCCGTCGACGCACTATGACATGATCCGAGCGGGAATCGGCCTGTATGGCCTGCAGCCCTGCGATCGAACCACCTCGGTCATGAGGCTCGACCCCGTCATGAGCGTCCGCGCGCGCGTGACGCGCGTCACGCATCCGGCCATGGGTGAGGGCGTGGGATACGGGTTCACCTTCCGAGTCCCTCGCGCCCGCGTGCAGGTCTGCACGCTGCCCGTCGGGTACGCCGACGGTCTCGCCCGAACCCTCTCCAATCGCATGGAGGTTCTCTACCGCGGACAGCGAATCCGGCAGGTGGGGAACATCTGCATGGACCAATGCATGGTTGCCATCCAGCAGACTCCGGCGCGCCAGATGCCGGAGGCGGAGATCGGTGACATCATGACGATCGTGGGATCCGACGGGGACGCATGCATCACCATGGATGAGATGGCACGCCTGCGCGGAACGATCAACTACGAGGTCGCATGCGGTTTCGGCATGCGAATGGAGAAGGTCTATCTCTAGGAGGTCGCCTATGGGCGTGATGCACATACCTGGCCATAGCAAGCAGGGGCCACGCGAGGTCGCTCTCGAGGAGATCCGTGCGGTCATGGGCGACTGCCGCCTGTGCCCCTTGGGTGAGACGAGGACGAACCTCGTGTTCGGCGTGGGCAACCCGCGTGCGCGCGTTATGTTCGTGGGCGAGGCGCCCGGTAAGAACGAGGACCTTCAAGGGGAGCCGTTCGTGGGGCGGGCAGGGGAGAACCTCAACGGGATCCTTTCCCTCGCAGGTTTGAAGCGCGAGGACATCTATATCGCCAACGTGCTCAAGTGCAGGCCCCCCGCCAATCGAGATCCGCGGCCCGAGGAGGTCCTGGCCTGCTCTCCGTTCCTGCGCGAGCAGATACGGAGCATCTGGCCCGATGTCATCGTCACGCTGGGCAACCCTGCGACGCACTTCGTTCTCAAGACCGAGATCGGCATCACCAAGCTCCGTGGACGTTTCCATCAAATGGGGCATTTCGTCGTCATGCCGACCTTCCACCCGGCTGCGGCCCTGCGCAACCCAGCTTGGCAGAAGCTTCTCGAAGACGATTTCCGCATGCTTGGCGACTATCTCTCGCGCCATCCGGCGCAGGAGGGATCTGATGGCGTCGTCGCGGCGGAGTCGGACGCGCTCCCCCGGGTTGGGGAGTAGCCATGGCTTTGACGAGGGACGGCTTTGGGATATATGCGAGCGATTCGGTCGAGGATACGGAGCGCTTTGGCGAGATCGTCTCGTCGGTGCTCCAAGACGGCGACGTCTTGGTGCTGACCGGAGGGTTGGGCGCGGGGAAGACCCATTTCACCAAAGGGGTCTCGCACGGGCTGGGCGACGATCGACCGGTGACGAGCCCCACGTTCGCCCTCATGGCCGTCCATGATCACGGTCGAATCCCCTTGTTCCACTTCGATCTCTACCGCCTTGAGAACGCCTACGAGCTTGAGGACACGGGGATATACGATGTCTTGGGCTACGAGGGGGTCTGCCTTCTTGAATGGGGCGAGCGCTTCCAAGACGAGCTCGTCGATGAGTTCCTCACCGTGGCTATCGAGCGCACGGGCGAGTCTGGGCGGACACTCTCCCTGGTTCCCCGGGGGGAACGCGCGGCACAGCTTGCAAGGTGCATCGACGACGCGGTGAGCGATGCCATCTAGGCGCTTCGGCCGGGATCGCTTGGCCTGGCAGGCGCCTCTCTAGGAAAATGGAGCTACCAATATGATCGTGGTTGCCATAGACACCTCTACGGATATGCTCGCCTGCGCGGTGGGCGAGCTCGCTGGCGTGCCCGCGCGCGGGTCCGCCTCGGGCGTCGCCCTATTGGCCTCGCAAGACCATCTCTGTCGTCGTCGAGCCAACGTCGAGCTCGTGAGCACGATCGATGGGGCGCTCAAGGCCGCTGGGATAGCGATGGACGACGTCGACGCGTTCCTGGTCGGTCGGGGCCCGGGCTCGTTCACCGGGGTCCGTATCGGGATATCGACGGCGAAGGGCCTGGCTCGCGGCGCGAATGTCCCGCTTTGGGGGGTGTCGACGCTCGATGCCTGCGCATGGACGGCGTGGCGCGCCGGGGTCAGGGGGGACGTGGGCGTGATCGCCGACGCTATGAGAGGCGAGGTCTACCCGGCCCTTTACCGCATCTCTGACGAGGGGGTCTCGCGTCGCTTCGACCGGGAGCGCGTCGTCAAGGCCGCGATCGCCGCGGATGAATGGTCTGCTCGAGACGATGCGGGGCGGATCAAGCTGATGGGGGACGGGCTCGTTCGACATGGTCGGCTCTTTGAGGACGCCGGCCTCATGGGCAACGCCTTGCCCAGAGATCTGTGGTGGCCATCGGGTGAGGGCCTCGTGCTCGCAGCGGCTGAGGCGAGGTCCGGTGACGGCGATCCCGCGACCATGCTTCCGATCTACACCCGGCTTTCGGACGCCGAGGAGAACGAAAGGCGCAGGCTGGGGATCTCGCAAGAGGCCTCGGAGGCACCGACTGGTGTCGCCGAGGGGCTTGCGGGCAGGCATCTGCAGTTCAGGCCCATGGGGGCGGCCGATGCGGAGGCGGCGGCTGCTTTGGAGAGCGCGGGTTTCGTCGGCCTCGCGCACGCTCCGTGGAGCCCGTCGATGTTCTTGTCCGAGCTCGATCCCGACGTGGCGGCTCCGCGCCTGTGGTGGGTCGCGCACGACGATGGCGAACTCGTAGGCGTTGCGGGAGGCATGATCGTCGACAAGGATGTGGAGATCCTCGATGTGGTGGTCTCTCCCGAGCGCCGTCGCGAGGGGATCGCGCGGAAGCTCCTCTCGCATGTGACCTACGATGCGCAGATGCTCGGCTGCGCGACCTCATCGCTTGAGGTCGAGGCCGGCAACGATGCCGCCATCGCGCTGTATGGGAGCCTGGGCTTCTCAATCGGGGGCCGCCGTCGCGACTACTACGGTCCCGGTGCGGATGCGCTCGTCATGACCGCGCCCCTGCCCCTGGTCCTTCCAATCGATGCGGCCTCGCCGGAGCCGACGGCCGCCCTGTCGCGACCGTGGCCCATGCCCGCGCCGCGCCGCGACCCCGCCGAATGCGAGGCCGTTGCCGCGCGGGATCTCATCCTGGCGATCGAGAGCTCATGCGATGAGACCGCTGTGGCGATCATCGATGGAGATGGAAATCTTCTGGCCAACCAGGTCTCGACGCAGATCGATTTCCACGCGCGCTTCGGTGGGGTGGTCCCCGAGATCGCCTCGCGCAAGCATGTCGAGGTCATCGTCGGCGTCGTCGACGCCGCGCTCGAGGAGGCCGCCGAGTCCCTGGGGATCAAGAGCGGGCCGATCTCCCCGAGAGAGCTCTCCGCGATCGGCGTGACCCAGGGCCCCGGTCTGGTGGGTGCGCTCGTGGTGGGCGTCGCCTTCGCGAAGGGGCTGGCCTATGCCGCGGGCAAGCCCCTCATCGCTGTCAACCATCTGGAGGGCCATCTCTTCGCCAACAAGCTCACGACGCCGGATCTGGAGCCCCCCTTCATCTTCACGCTGGTTTCCGGGGGGCACACCATGCTCGTCCATGTTCGCAAATGGGGCGATTACGTGGTGCTTGGGGAGACTTTGGACGATGCGGTGGGCGAGGCGTTCGACAAAGTGGCGAAGGCGCTCGGACTCGGATATCCGGGAGGCCCGATCATCTCCCGCCTTGCGGAAGAGGGCGATCCAAAAGCTATCGATTTCCCGCGCGCGCTCAATAGCCGCGGCGACTACCGTTTCTCGCTCTCGGGCCTCAAGACGGCTGTCACGCTCTATATCGAGAACGAGACGAAAGCCGGCCGGACGATCCATCTGCCCGATCTCGCCGCCTCCTTCGAGGCCGCTGTCTTCGATGTTCAGTATAAGAAGGCGAAAAACGCCTTGCGCGAGACGGGCGCTCGGGAGTACTGCATCGGCGGAGGGGTTGCGGCCAACCCCCATCTGCGCCAGATGATGATCGACAAGCTCTCGCGGCAGGGGGTGCGCGTCACGGTTCCTCCGAGAAGCGCCTGCACGGACAACGCCGCCATGATCGCGGTCGTGGCCCGCGAGCGCTATCTACGCGGGGAGTTCGCGCCCTTCGATATGGATGCCGATCCCAATATGACGCTCTGATATGTCGGACGATCGGGCGGGATGAATCGAATCGGGACGGGGTCGGTCCTTGCGGATCGATCCCGTCCCTCGTTGGACTGCATGCATGTGTTCCCGCTGTCCGCCACCAGAAACATGAGGGGAAAGCGACTTGTAACAAATGGCTATTTTGTTGACTCCACCCCGTTAAAGCGCGATACTGCTTCCTGTCCACTTTATTAGACGGGAGTGCATCCCGTCGTGATTCAGAGGGTTTAGAACCATGCATCAGCGTCTACTAGTCATCGCCAGCATTATTAGCTAGCACGGGTTGGCGTTGACGCCGCCCGTGCTTGCTGCGGGCGGTCGGTAGCTGAGGCGGGGCCGTCGAATGAACGACGGCCCCGCCTTTTGGTTCTCAAGCTTTCAGGGGAAGGAAGGAATCATGAACGGAGTCGTGTTGATGGTGGTCGCCGCGGCTGTGCTGGCCGCGGGGTACCTGGGCTACGGCAGGTGGCTCGCGAACAAATGGGGTGTCGATCGTGACGCCGTCACGCCTGCGCGCCGTATGGAGGATGGCAAGAATTTCACCCCCGCATCCGCGTTCACGGTGTTCTCGCATCAGTTCTCGTCGATCTGCGGCGCCGGCCCCGTCACGGGCACGATCGTCGCCATGGCGTTCGGCTGGCTGCCCGTGGTCCTCTGGGTCCTCGTCGGAGGCGTGTTCTTCGGCGCGGTCCACGACTTCGGCGCGTTGTACGCCTCGATGAAGAACAACGGCAAGTCGCTTGCCCAGCTCATCGAGAAGTACATCGGGAAGACCGGAAGGCGCCTGTTCCTGCTCTTCTGCTGGCTCTTCTGCCTGATCGTTATCGCTGCCTTCACATCGATGGTCGCCGGGACCTTCCGCTCCGTCACCGATGCGGCCGGTGCCGTCGACGTTGCGAAGTCCTATGCAGCGGGCTGCGCCGGGACGATCTCGATCCTCTTCACGTTCGTCGCCATGGCGTTCGGCTGGGCTTGCCGCAAGTTCCAGCTCACCGGGGCCAGGGAGTTCGTCACGGGCGTCGTCCTGATGGTGCTCATGTTCGCCGTCGGCATGCGGTTCCCGATCTACCTCGATCTCAACGGCTGGATCGCCGTGGTCATGGTCTATCTCGTCTTCGCTGGCGCCATGCCCATCCAGATGCTCAAGCAGCCGCGTGATTACCTTACGAGCATCATGATGATCGTCATGATCGCCTGCGCCGTCCTCGGCATCGTGGTCTTGGGGGTCAACGGTCAGGCCACGATCACCGCTCCCGTCTTCACCGGATTCACCACCGCCTCCGGCATGATGTTCCCCGTGCTCTTCGTCTCCGTCGCCTGCGGCGCCCTTTCGGGCTTCCATAGCCTGGTCTCATCGGGCACCTCCTCGAAGCAGGTCGAGAACGAGGCCGATGCCGTCAAGGTTGGCTATGGCGCCATGGTCGTCGAGTCCTTCGTGGGCGTTCTGGCTATCATCATCGCCGGCATCATGTTCTCTGACATGAACACTGCGGGAACCGGCGCTCTCAACGCCGGCGTCGCGTCCACCCCGTTCCAGATCTTCGCCGCCGGCATCTCGCGTGGCATGCAGTCCTTCGGCGTCGATGGAACCGTCGCAACCGTCTTCATGACCATGAACGTCTCGGCGCTCGCCCTCACCTCGCTTGACGCCGTCGCGCGCATCGGCCGCACCTCGTTCTCGGAGTTCTTCGCCCGCAGCAATGACGCCCTCGCCGTCGAGAACGAGAAGGTCGGCGCGATGAAGGTCCTGGGTAACCCCTGGTTCGCCACGGTCGTCACCCTCCTTCCCGGTCTCGCCCTCACCTTTGGTGGCTACCTCAACATCTGGCCCCTCTTCGGCGCCTCCAACCAGCTGCTCGGTGGCATGACGATGATCACCCTCGCGGTGTTCTGCAAGTGCACGGGGCGCCAGGGCTGGATGCTCTACGCGCCAGTCGCCTTCCTCCTCGTCTGCACCTTCACCTCGCTCGGCATGAGCATCATGGGTTGCGTCACGGCCCTGCAGGCCGGTGGCATGGCGGTCATGATGACCGCGGGGCTCCAGCTCGTCTTCGCGGTGCTTCTGGTCGCCCTGGGCCTGATCGTCGCCTTCAACTGCCTGAAGGAGTTCAAGGTCAAGGCCTTTGGCTCCATGCCCGACGAGGAGCCCGAGTGGTCCGAGATGGGCCGCGCCAATGTCGCCGCGTCCGGCAGGGGCGATGCCGTCCCCTCTGACGCAGAGGTGGCGAACGCCTAGTTGGCATACATATCGAATCACCGTTCTGCCGAGCTGATCGGATGCGCTGATGGTTCTCTCCGCATCGGCATCAGGTGACGGGGATCCCCGACGGGCCGCCGCGCTTTCGCGCGACGGCCCGTTCCCATGCAGGCCCCTTGGCCGTCGTCCAAGAGCGGATGTATCGAAAAGGAAAACGGGTCGGAATCACCTGATTCCGACCCGTTGCGAGCGAATGGCTGGGGCAGAGGGATTCGAACCCCCGTAACCGGCACCAAAAACCGGGGTCCTGCCGCTGGACGATGCCCCAACATGGAGGATGGCGCGGTTCGAAGACCGCTACGCTAGTTTACCGCACTTCGTCGCTGAGCGCATCGCAAACGCCGTCGAGAAGACGGACGGCCAGGGTTTGGGCATCACTCGAGGTGAAGGCACCATAGCGGGAGAGCCCGGTCAGCTCCAGGCGCACGTGGGCGGGACGCTGCTTGGCGGCCGCGATGGCGGTCTTGATGCGCTGTGCGAGGTTCTGGCACTCGGAGAGCGCGATGGTCGCTTGGGGCTCGGCGTCGAGGGGGAGCTCATCGCTGGCGAGCATGAAGACGACATCGATGTCATCGGGCGCCTCGGTGTCGATGAGGACGATGCCGCTGCCTTCGGTCGTTGCCGAGGCGATGTTCCACATGCGCGACGCGACGTTGCGTGCGATCGCGTCCTCGCCCCCGACGGCGAGACGGATGTTCTCGAGCACATGGGCGGCTCGTGCAAAACCGGTGCGCGCCTCGGCCTCGACATCGGCGACGGAGGGCTTGTCCTTCCACACATGATGGAGGCGGTTGATGTAGCTGAATGTGTCTTGGAACGCCATGCCGTCGGCGAAGAGCCCGACGTTCTCCTGGAACTGCTGGAGCGCGGCCTCGGTGTGCGGCCCGAAATACCCATCGTCGGCACCGCAGGCGAAGCCCAGGGTGTTCAAGGCCTGCTGAAGCGCGCGGACATCCGCTCCATGGAAGTTGGGGAGACGAAGATAGAGGGTGCGGTCCCCAAGCTTGTATGACGCATCGACCAAGGTGCTCCAGCACAGCGAGTCGACCTCGAGCCCCTCGGGAAGGCCGTGTGCGGAACGGAAAGCCGAGACGGCACGGCCCGTGGACTCGCCGAACGTGCTCGAGGCGAGCTCGGTCTCGTCGATGGCGAAGCCGAGCGATGAGAGGCGGGTCTGCACATCGTCGACGGCGGGCCCACGCATGCCCTGCTTGATTGGATCCATCGAAACCCCTTTCAGATAGGGAGCGTCCCAGATGATGGCGGGGGGGGTGCGAGCGTCGATCGCCAGCGGGACGGGATTGTCGAGAAACTAATGACGTTGCTCGCAATAGTGTATCAACTTGGCTGCGAGCTGGGAACGCACCTGATGTTCAAAACACATGAAAGGGCCGTGCGGTCCCTTCTCGGTCTTGGGGCGGATGCGGGGCTCAGCTCTTCCAAAAATGGAGCACGAGGGCCTCGCGGCTTGGCTGGCCGGTCTTCTTCAAGATGTTGTGCACATGCGTCTTGACGGTGCCGACCGCGAGGAAGAGCTCGTTGGCGATTTCTTGGTTGTTATGGCCAAGAAGGACCAGCCGCAAGACCTCCGTCTCACGCTTGGAGAGCTTGTGGGCATCCCGGTAGAAGGGGATCATCTCGTCGATATGCCGATCAAGGTCGGGGACTTCCTCGACGATCGGCGCCTCTTTCATATGAATTGACAGCACATGGTAGGCATATGCGATAACGACGACCGCGGACGCGCACATGAGCACGTTTTCGGAGAAGTTGCGCTCGGAGAGGTAAAGAGGGAGCCAGCTTGCGGTGAGGGTGGGGGGGATGACGAGGATGACGATGATGTCCTCGATGAAGATGGCTCCGACAAGCACCCATGCCATGAAATAGAGCGGCCTGTATTTCTGGAGCCTGAGCTTGAGCGTACTGTTGTCCGGTTGGCGCCGATAGGCGTAAAAAAGGTAGATAAGCATGAAGGACAGGAAGGCCTGTCGCAGTGAGTAATAAATGAATTGCTGAACGGCTCCCTCGGGAAAGAGGAGGAGCACGACGGCGTTGGCCGCGACGAAGATGCCGACAGGCGTCAGGGCGAGACGCCTCGAGTGGACGTCGGCGATATCCATGGCTATGAACCAAGTGAAAGCCAGGGTGACGGTGGCGATCAGCGTCCGAAGCAAGGGCGTGTTGACCGCGTAGTATTGCTCTGCTGGGAACGGAACGTTCTGGGATATGAACTCGAAGAAGAATATCTCGCACATCTCTAGGGCGTAGCAGACGAAGAGCGCACAGGAGAAAAAGAAGAAGCGCCGGCGCGACGAGGCGAACGCCGATATAGAGATGACCGCTGCGACGATGCACACGACCAGGATGAACATGGTGTAGAAGAAGAACACTGAGTTCATTCGCCTCACAGCCCCGTGGGGCATTCCCTTCGGAACGAGCTGACCGGATAAGATGGGGTCGCGACGGGCCGATGCTGGATTGAGACGGGTCTCAACGGCCGCGATCACAGACTACTAGCATACTCGTGAACGGTGTGCCCCCACAAGTCAATATAATGGCGAATGAGCCTTCCATCCTGCGGGATTAAGGGGGGTTTATTTCCGATGTATTTCGGTGTGAGACTAATAAACTCGAATAAACTCACACTCTTTATCGCCTCTGATGAATGATAATGACATGCCGCGGTGCAATGGGACATTCACCGCATCCAGTAAGGCGCCCAAAGCGGGCGAGTAATCAAAGGAGGCCGATATGGTTAAGGACTGGATCGACACTAACGATTTCACCAAAGAGGAGATCCTTGCGGTCGAGGACCTCGCTCTGGCGATGAAGAAGGCTATCAAGGTTGATGGCTACTACCCCCACCTGCTTCGCAACAAGTCCCTTGGTATGATCTTCCAGCAGGTCTCCACGCGCACCCGTCTTTCCTTCGAGACGGCCATGACCGACCTCGGCGGCCACGCCCAGTTCTACGGCCCCGGCACTATCCAGCTCGGCGGTCACGAGTCCCTGGGCGACACCGCTCGCGTCATGGGCGACCTTCTCGACATCATGATGGCTCGCGTCGACCGCCACAAGGACGTCGTCGGTCTCGCTGCCGGCTCCGCCGTGCCCGTCATCAACGGCATGTCCGAGTTCAACCATCCCACTCAGGAGCTTGGCGACCTCCTCACCATGCTTGAGAACCTTCCCGAGGGCAAGAGCATCGAGGACTGTACCCTCGCCTTCATCGGCGACGCCACCCAGGTCTGCGTCTCCCTCATGTTCATCTGCTCCAAGGTCGGCATGAAGTTCGTCCAGTTCGGACCCAAGGGTCACCAGATCCCCGATGGTGCCCTGCATGTCGGCACCGCCGAGGAGCGCGTCGAGTTCGGCAAGCGCCTCATGTCCATCGCTGAGGAGAATTGCAAGGTCTCCGGCGGCTCCGTCGTCATCTCCGATGACATCGAGTGCATCAAGGGCGCCGACTTCATCTACACCGACGTGTGGTACGGCCTCTATGACGAGGAGGTCTCCGGTGAGAACTACATGGATGTCTTCTATCCCAAGTACCAGGTCACCATGGACATGATGAACTTCGCCGGCCCCAACTCCAAGTTCATGCACTGCCTGCCCGCCACCCGCGGCGAGGAGGTCGTGGACGAGGTCATGGATGATCCCGAGCGCTCCCTGTGCTGGGTCGAGGCTGAGAACCGCAAGCACTCCATCCGCGCTATCCTGGCTGCCCTGGGCGCCCGCACCCCGCTCAACGACGAGGGCGTCGAGTACTCCGCCAAGGCCGAGCTCCACGCCGCCCTCGACAAGCTGAACGAGCTTCAGGGTCGCTAAGTCTCTGCCTGTCTGGGCGCGATAGCGCCCTATCATCAAAGCGGGCGGCGGATGCTCGTCTCCTGTCGCCCGCTCTCTCGCTGCCTTGACTGAGCAAAGGATTTGAAATGAACGAAAAGAAGCAACTTTCGTTTCTGACCGTCATATCGACGGTCATCTGTGTCGTCTTCGTTTGCGAGGCCGCCGCTCCCGCCGCGGCCATCGGCAACCAGCAGTTCTTCTGGTGGATCTTCCTGATTCTCACCTTCCTGCTGCCCTACGGCCTCGTCGTCGCTGAGCTGGGAACGACCTATGATGGCGAGGGCGGAATCTACGATTGGGTTCGAGAGGGCCTGGGCGATAAGTGGGGCGCCCGCATCTCCTGGTACTACTGGGTGAACTATCCTCTGTGGATCGCCTCCCTTGCCACGATGTTCCCGGACATCCTCGGTATGGTGTTCAACGTCGAGTTCGGTTTGGGCGCAAAGATGGGTATCGATTTGGCGTTCGTGTGGATCGTGTACCTTATGGGTCGCTCCAAGGCCGCTGATTCCGAGTGGGTCCTCAATGGCGGCGCCCTCATCAAGGTCGTCGTGGCGATCATCGTCGGCGCCCTCGGCATCTGGTATGCCATGGAGAACGGCTTCGCCACCGATTTGAGCGCCAGCACGTTCCTCCCCGAGCTTGCCAATACCAATGCGCTCGGCTACCTGTCCATCATCATCTTCAACTTCATGGGCTTCGAGGTCATCTGCACCATGACCGACGACATGGCCGACCCCAAGAAGGATATCCCCAAGGCCATCATAATGGGCGGGCTCGCCATCGCGGCAATCTATCTGTTCGCTGGCTTCGGCATCGGCGCCGCCATCCCGGCCGACCAGATCGATCCGGACTATGGCATGATCTATGCTCTGCAGACCGTGGTTGGCGATTCGCCCCTCTTCAAGATCGTCTGCATAGCCTTCCTGATCACCCTGTTCGCCAACATGGCCGCTTGGTCCTTCGGCGTCAACTCCGTCGCTCGCTACGCCGCGGAGCACGGCAACATGCCCAAGGTCTTTGCATCGATGATCTCCAAGGACGACATGCCCAACGGCGCGAACCTCGTGAACGCGATCGTCGCCTCTGCGGTGCTCTGCCTCCAACTCGTGCCCATCCCGGCGATCTCCGAGGGCATCTTCTGGATGCTCTTCGGCACCTCCGTCGTCTTCCTGCTTCTCACCTACATCCCGATGTTCCCCGCCTTCCTCAATCTGCGCAAGAACGATCCCAACCGCGAGCGGATCTTCTCGTTCCCCTTCAAGGGAGGCATGATGTACCTCATGCTCGCCATCCCGGCGATCGAGCTCGTCCTCGCCGTCGTCGCCACCATCGTTCCGCTCTCCGCGGCCGAGGTCGCCGACAAGGTCCCGATGCTCGTCATCTTCTTCGTGATTCTGCTCCTTGGTGAGGTCGTCCGCATCCTCTCCGCGCGTGGTCGCTCGGAGGAGTATAAGGGCCTCACCCCCGAACTCGCAGCCGAGCGCCTTGCAGCCGAGGCCGCCGAGGAGGAGTAGTCCCTCTCCTTTCGCGCCAGTGGCGCACAGCCGTCCGGCGGGTACGGCGCCAAAAACCCGCCGCTTTCGGTTTACCGATCGGCCAGGCAGCCTGGTCTGGCCGATAGGATCGTTGCGGTTTGGAGGTTAACAACATGCGTACGATCTATGAGTCCGATTCCACCCCCAAGGCCGATGGCTTCTACATGCCTGCTGAGTTCGCTCCGCAGGATCGTGTGTGGATGGGCTGGCCCCATCGCACCGACACCTGGGCCCACGGAGCCAAGCCGGCTCAGAAGCAGTATGCCGCCATCGCCCGCGCCATCGCCGAGTTCACTCCGGTCTATATGTGCGCCAACCAGGTTGATTACGCCAACTGCAAGGCCGTCTTCGAAGATGACGAGAACGTCACCGTCATCGAGATGACCACCGACGACGCCTGGTTCCGCGACACCGCGGCCACCTACGTCATCAACGGCAAGGGCGAGAAGCGCGCCAACCACTGGCACTTCAACGCCTACGGCGGACACATCGACGGCCTGTACTTCCCTTGGGACAAGGATGAACAGATCGCCCTCAAGATGGCCGAGCTCTCGGGTTGCCGCCGCTATCGCCCCGACGACATGATTCTCGAGGGTGGCTCCATCACCGTCGACGGTGAGGGCACCGTTGTCGTCACCGACCAGTGCCTCCTGTCCCCCGGCCGCACCGCCTCCGCCGTGCGCGTCGAGGACGAGGACGAGCTCTGGCCCGAGTTCGCGCTCAAGTTCAAGCCGTGGAGCGAGGAGCTTCGCGAGTACATGAATGAGCACCTCAAGGAGTACCTCGGCGTCGAGAAGGTCATTTGGGTCAAGGAGGGCATCGATCCGTCTGAGACCAACGGCCATATCGATGACGTCGCCACCTTCATCGCTCCCGGCGTGATGGCCTGTATCTGGACCGACGATCCGGATTACCCGTTCTATCGCCAGTGCCATGAGGCCTATGAGACCCTCTCGAACGCCACGGATGCCCAGGGCCGCCAGCTTAAGGTTTACAAGCTGCCCATGCCCGTGAACCCGCTTTACATGGATCAGGCATCCTGTGACACGATCGACATCGACGAGAACGCGGAGCCCCGTGTCGCCGATGAGCCCTTGATCGCCTCCTACATGAACTATCTGGTCACCAACAATGGCGTCATCGTGCCTCAGTATGGCGACGAGAACGACGCGCTCGCCGTCGAGACTCTCCAGAAGATCTATGACGAGGTCTGGGGCGAGGGCGTCTACAAGTGCGTGGGCGTCCAGTCCGAGCAGGTCGTCTACGGCGGCGGAAACATCCACTGCATCACCCAGCAGGAGCCCACTGCCTAAAAGGACGTTTGGCTTTTGATATGAAAGCCTCCTGGGCGCCTGCTGCGTTGGCGGCAGGCGCCCCTTTCATGACCATCCGGCGAAATCGAGCCCATGGCTCGGAATGCGAGAGTGAGTGGCTGTGCGCCAGCGTATTGTCGAATACATCAGGAAGTACAGGGAGCGCTCCCAGGACGGCGCGCGGGATGGGCTTCGTGCCGAGGGCGCGA
>JAXDWR010000051.1:0-16473 GCA_034088265.1 Collinsella sp.
CGCCGCCGCGATTCGTTGAAGAAGAGCGACGGCATGGGCCGCGGGCCGCGGAAGCGGGCCGGGGTCACGATGAAAGGAAGGGAAACCTTGGAGCACATCCTCGACAACGGAGAGCTGACGGTCAAGCTGAGCAGCGCTGGCGGCTCCTTCACATCCATCGCCTCCAACGGGCGCGAGTACCTGTGGCAGGGGGACCCCGCGGTGTGGAGCGGGCAGGCGCCGATCTGCTTCCCCATCTGCGGAGGCCTGCGCGACAACCGCGCCACCGCGCTTGATGGCAAGAAGATCGAGCTGGCCCGCCATGGCTTCGCGCGCAAGCAGGAGTTCGAGCTCATAGAGGCGGGGGAGACCTCCTGCGCCTTCAGGCTCTCGAGCACCCCCGAGCTGCTCGCGCAGTACCCTTATGACTTCGAGCTCGTCGCGCGTTACGCCATCGAAGGGAAGACCCTCGAGGTATCCTACGAGGTCACCAACCATGGTGACGCCGACATGCCCTTCTTCGTGGGCGGGCATCCGGGCTTCGCCTGCCCGCTCGACGAAGGCGAGTCGTATACGGACTACAAGCTCCGCTTCGAGGCCGATGAGGCGGCGGACCTCTGCACGGCGGTTCCCTCCACGGGCCTCATCGACGTCGAGAACCGCAGCGCCAACCCCATGGTGGGCCGCGACCTCCCGCTGACCCATGAGCTGTTCGATTTCGCCGAGACGATCTTCGACGTGCTGAACAGCCGCACGGTCAAGCTCGTCAGCGCAGACGGGGGCAAGGGCGTGCGCGTCACCTTCCCCGACATGCCCTATCTCATAGTCTGGAGCAAGCCCGAGGGCGACTTCGTGGCCATCGAGCCTTGGGGCGGGCTCTCGACCTGCTCCGACGAGGACGATGTCTTCGAGCACAAGCGCGGCTGCCTGGTCGCCAAGCCCGGGGAGACCGTCGTGCGGGGCTTTGCCGTCGAGGTATTCTAGCCAGTCCGTATCCGCGTCAAGAAGATCGATCCCATTGAAAGGAATCCAACCATGATCCTCACCGTCACCATGAACCCGGCGATCGACACCGCCTACCAGCTCGATCACCTCGTGATCGACGATGTCAACCGCGTCGTGCCCAAGAAGACCGCGGGCGGTAAGGGGCTCAACGTATCCCGCGTCCTCGTGCAGCTGGGCGATGATGTCGTGGCGACCGGCCTCATGGGCGGTCACATGGGCGCCTACATGGGTGAGCTCATGGAGGCCGATGGCATCAACCATGACTTCACCCCCATCGCCGGCGAGACCCGCATCTGCCTGAACATCCTGCATGAGGGCAACCAGACCGAGCTCCTCGAGAGCGGCCCCGAGGTCTCTTCCGACGAGCTCTCCGCCTTCACGGCCAAGTTCGATGAGCTCGTCAAGAAGGCCGACTGCGTGACCATCTCCGGCTCCCTGCCCAAGGGCGTCCCCGCCGACTACTACGCCAAGCTCGTCGCCATGGCCGTCGAGGCGGGTGTGCCCGTGCTGCTCGACACCTCGGGTGCCTCCCTCGATGCCGCGCTCGAGGCCGACGCGCGCCCCACGCTCGTCAAGCCCAACCTCACCGAGATCAACGCCCTGTTGGGCACCTCCTACACCCCCGATCAGGTGAGCGAGCTCGCCGCCGCCCTTCAGGCCGACGAGCGCTTCGCCGGCATCTCCTGGGTCGTCGTGTCCATGGGCGCCGCGGGTTCCTTCGGCTTCCATGGCGGCAAGATCTATCGCGCCGTCACCCCGCCGATCCCCGCGGTCAACGCCACCGGGTCCGGTGACTCCACCATCGCCGGCTTTGCCCACGCCATCGCCGAGGGCGCCGACCCCGTCACCGTCCTCAAGACCGCCAACACCTGCGGCAAGCTGAATGCCATGGATCCCCAGACCGGTCACCTGGTCATCGATCGCTGGGACGAGGTCTACAACGCCGTGGAGGTCACCGAGCTCTAAAGCGCCCGCAACGACATCGCATCGACGTTCAAGCGCGCCCCCATCGCTCATACGGTGGGGGCGCATTCCGTTCGCATCGCATGACGCGCAAGCGGATGGGGGAGAGTTCCTGCGGGCAGCGAGGATCTTGGGCACATGATGTCCCGGGATCGAATTGGGACCCGGCACCCGCTAAGATGGTGTGCAGACTTGAAAGGAAGGTGCCATGATCAAGGTCGAGCGACAGAATATGCTCAAGCGGATCATCGGGTCCCAGGGGACCGTCTCGATCAAGGAGCTTGTCGAGGCCCTCGGCGTGTCGGATGTCACGATCCGCCGCGACCTCGAGGAGCTTGCAAGCGCCGGCGAGATCGTGCGCGTGCACGGAGGTGCCCGGATAGCCTCGCCGCAGAGGCGCTCCATGCTCAGGCATGAGCTCAGCCACCTGGAGAAGCGCGGTCAGCATGCGGAGGAGAAGATCGAGATAGCCCGCACCGCGGTATCCCTTATCGAGGAGGACTCCACGGTCTTCTTGGGAACGGGGACCACGATAGAGCAGATGGTTCCCTTGCTGCCGAGCTTCCATCTGCGCGTCATCACCAACTCCCAGTCCGTCTTCACCTTGCTCGAGCCTCTTGATCACCTTGAGCTCTGCCTTATTGGCGGGGCTTATCGCCGTCGTACCACGGCTTTTGTGGGACCGGTTGCGGAAGACGCCATGTCGGCGATCGGTGTGGACGTCGCATTCATCGGGGCCAACGGGATCTATGGCGACGCGGTCTCGACATCGAATATGGACGAGGGCCGGTTGCAACAGCTCGCGCTCGATCAGGCGGACACGCGCTACCTGGTGGCCGACTCCAGCAAGGTTGGGCGCCGCGACTTCTATACCTTCTATAGTCTCTCGCGCATCGATGCGGTCATCTGCGAGTCGGGGGTGGATGCTGAGGTCCGTGCCCGCTTGGAGGAGCACACCAAGGTCATCTGTGAGCCGATGGGCGCCTAGGCTGGGGGCTGCCGTCGTGAAGACTCAGGTTCTGTTTTGGCAAGGTCGTGTCGGATCCTCGCCGAAAGGATCTCCGCGCGCCTTGTGATCAAAGGCGGGACGATTCCGAAGACGGGGCTTTCCAAAGACCGTGTGCGGGTGCACACTTGGCGCCGCGCTCCGCTCGCATATCGATTGATAGCTGGTTAGCGCCTCTTCCGTTTGGGGAGAGGGGCTTCATTTTGTGCAAATTCGTTCAAAATAATAAGATTGCGTTCATTATTGTTGTATTAAACGATCGAATATGTTCAAATAAGATCAGAAACAATCAAGAATGATGACCGACAGCACCTGCGATTTCGACGTCCCAAGCCTCGAAGGGGTGCCATCGCAATAAAGGTTGATCGGTCGCGTGGGATGAGGGTCTGCGTCCGGAAAGAAGGAGGACCAGTGAGGGTCGTAATCGCATCCGATGCCGAGGGCATGCCCCTCAAGGAGCTCATCAAGGAGACGCTCCTCTCCGATGGCCATGAGGTCGTCGACCTTTCCGAGACACCTGCCGAGGACTTCGTGGACTCCGCGACCGCGGTCGCCCACGACCTGCTCGAGAACGAGGGCTCCCTCGGCTTCGCTTTCGACTCCCACGGCGTGGGCAGCTACCTCGCCGCCACGCGCGTAAAGGGCATGGTCGCCGCAAGCATCTCCGACGAGCGCAGCGCCTACATGACGCGCGAGCACAACAACTCCCGCATGATCTGCATGGGCTCCACGATCGTGGGCTCCGAGACGGCCAAGACCATCGCGCGCGAGTTCCTCAAGGCGAGCTATGCGGCGGGTCGCCATCAGATTCGCGTCGACATGCTCAACAAGATGGCTTAAGGGGAAAGCAATGGCCAAGAAGATCATCGCCATCGGGTGCGACCACATCGTCACCGACGAGAAAACCTACCTGCACGATCGCCTCGACGAGGCCGGCTACGAGGTGCTGGACTGCGGCCCCTACAGCCACACCCGCACCCACTACCCCATCTACGGCAAGGCCGTGGGCGAGGCCGTGGCGGGCGGCAAGGCCGATCTGGGCGTCGTGCTCTGCGGCACCGGTATCGGCATCACCAACTCGGTCAACAAGGTCCCCGGTGCCCGCTGCGCCCTGGTCCGCGACATGACGAGCGCGCTCTATGCCCGTCGCAATCTCAATGCCAACGTGGTCGGCTTCGGTGGCAAGATCACCGGTGAGTTCCTCATGGCCGATATCATGCTCGCCTTCCTCGAGGAGGAGTACGAGCAGACTCCCGAGCACGATGCGCTCGTGGCGAAGATCGACGCCGTCAACCACGCCGACGCTGCCGCCCAGGCCGACCCGCATTTCTTCGATGAGTTCATCGAGAAGTGGGATCGTGGGGAGTATCACGACTAAACAGGGTATTCTGTGACGATCGCGGGGGAGCGCCCCCTTCATGTTCTCCCCGCCTTCGTGCTCAGTGTCAGCATCGGGCCGCGGCGATATGCCGCGGCGTGAAGACGCCGACTCCGTGTGAACAACGGGGCCGGCGTCTTTTCCCTGTACGCGGATGAGAATGCCAAGCAGGCGGTGGCATTTTTGAAACAATACCGTAGCGTCAAGGTTTGAATCGGGGCCATGCGGCGGGTCGCGGAGGACATGGTGGCCGCCGCGCGACCCGTGAGCCATCATGAAATCGATTCACCCCATCAATTTACAAGGTAAAAGCCTATATCCATATTGAGCACGGGAATATAGGACATAGAGATTGAGTGGCGCCGAAGGAGGATGGGGCCTCGATCGGCATCGATAACCGTTCACGTCGAAATAACAACCGTTCATTATGTAACGTCTGTATAAAAAACCATATAACAACTGAATCACTAGGTTGGTCAATCGCTCGCATGGCCATATCAACCGTCTGCCGCTTGCGGGAACGGTCGGGTGGACCCTGCCGCTACGTCAATTTCTAGAGTCTCTGAATTAAGGACGTGTGCAATCCCCATAGATTGGAGGAAGGTATGCAAGGAGCGGCAACCGCAAACATGCGCCATGAGCTTGCCCTCGAGAAGAAGAGGAAGCTGGATCAGAGCTTCCTTAAGAAGGGACTCATGATCGCTCTGTACTCCGGCATCACCTACGGTTTGTATTCGGCGTTCATCATGGCCGCCCAGACGCAGGGCGTTTGGGCCGATTGGATGGGTACCCTGGAAGCGAGCAGCTTCCTTGTGGTGTTCATCCTTCCCACCATCGCCACCGCGCTCAACGACCTGTTCAGCGCCGTCTGGGCCCTCCTGATAACCGCGAAACAGGGCAAGCTGGGCGACTTCATCCAGACCTTCCGTTCCAAGTCCGGCATCATCATGGTCGCCGCGGCCTTGGTGGGCGGCCCCATCGCCGGTGCGGCCTACGTCATCGCGCTGTCCATGGCGGGTCCCATCGTGACCCCCATCGCCGCCCTGTGCCCGGCGATCGGCGCCATCCTTTCGCGTTTCCTTTTCAAGCAGCCCATGGGTCCTCGCGTCATCCTGGGCATCCTGATCTGCGTCTTCGCCAGCGGCATGATCGGTTTCACCGGTCTCACCGGCGCCCTTGGCCCGGGTGTCATCCCCGGCTTGTTGCTCGCCTTCATCGCCGCGCTCGGCTGGGGCATCGAGGGCTGCATCGGTGGGTTCGGCACGTCGATGATCGATCCGCAGATCGGCATCACCATCCGCCAGGTCACCTCCGGCTCCGTGAACCTGATCGTCATCCTTCCCCTGCTAGCCCTCTTTGGTGGGGGAGACCTCGCCACAATCTACCAGTGCGTAGGCCAGGCGGTCGTCGATACCCCGTCGGTGTTCTTCTTCGTCGCATCCGGATTCTTCGCTTACACCTCGTTCTCCAACTGGTACCGCGGCAACAGCATGTGCGGCACCGCCCTGGGGATGGCGTGCAACGGCACATACTCGTTCTTCGTCCCGCTCTGCAGCTGGATCATCGTCGGCCTGATCATGGGCATCGAGGGCTTCGCACTGCCTGCGATCGCGTGGATCGCGGCCCTCGTCATGGTGGCGGGCATCACCGTCATCGCTGTGAACCCGTTGGACTTCCTGAAGAAGAAGGGGGAGTAGCATGTCGCGCCCGCTGAACTACGCAATGCTCAAGTTCTTCACCACGGTCGACGAGGCTAGCGTCGACGACGTCATGGAGGCTTTGAAGGGCGAATACGCCAGCCGTCGAGCCTTCACCCGCGACGAGATGACCTCCGCGCTCATGACGGCCGAGAAGAACGGCCTCATCGAGGAGTCCCGTATCGATCTGGACTCCAATGACGACTTGCTGGTGTATTACCGCGCCACCGAGGAGCAGAGGCAGTCCATCAACTCGTACATCAAGTAGGAAGAGGAGGATCCCATGCGCTATCAGGGAGAACAGGCTATCGGCCTCATCGAGACCATCGGCATGGTCCCCGCTCTCCTCGCCGCCGATGCCATGCTCAAGGCCGGCGACACGGAGCTCATCAGCTACGAGAACGTTGGCTCCACGCTGGTCACCGTCATCGTGAGCGGTGACGTGGCGGCGTGCGAGGCGGCGGTCAAGGCCGGTGCCGAGGCTGCCAGATCCATAGGCAAGCTGACGGCCCAAAACGTCATGAAGCGACCCGTGCCCGCCGTGGGCGATGTGGTCTCCGTCCACGACGTCGATTTCTAGGAGGAAGCCATGACACAGGGTTATTCCGGAGCGCTTGGCGCCATCGAGACCTTTGGCCTGGTCTTTGTCCTCGAGGCCGCCGACGCCATGTGCAAGGCCGGCGATGTGACGGTCATCGGTTACGAGAACACCGCTTCGGGCTACATCTCGATCCTCATCGAGGGTGACGTCGCGGCGGTCGAGGCGGCGGTCGAGGCCGGTGTCGCCGCCGTGGGCGAGATGGGCGCGGAGGTGTACAGCTCCGTGGTCATCCCTCGTCCGCATCCCGATCTGAAGAAGATCACCCAGCGCTACTGCGTTGAGAACCTGCTGCCGTACTAAGGGGGCGCATGCTCAATGCCGCTGATCGATAACGATCTCCTATCCATTCAGGAAGCGCGCATCCTGCTGGAGCACGCTGAGGAATCCCAAGGCGTGCTCGAGGGCCTGGGCGATAGGTTGGTCCGTGGCTTTCTGCACCAGCTTCGAGAGAGGCTGCTTCCACAGGCAGGGGACTTCGCCAAGCGGGCTTGCCAAGAGAGCGACTATGGCAACCCGGACGATGAGCGCGCCCTGACCGAGTGGGTTCTCACCGAGATGCTCGATGAGGTTTCCTCGCAGCTCGAGGTCCAACAGATCTATCGGGATGGCTGGACCTGTGGGATCGAGGCGGGCCTGCCCAAGGGCGTGGTCGTCTCGTTCTTGCCAGATTGGCTGACAATCCCCACCCTGCTGAGTCAGTTGGTGTGCGCAGTCAAGGCCAAGACCCCAGTGATCTTCTCCGCGCGCGTGCGCACACACGCGACCTGCGAGTCGCTTATGGCGGAGGTGGCCGATGTGGCCTCTGCCTGCCATTATCCGCTTGAGGCCCTGGGGTTCTCGCACCAGCACTCCGAGGAGGGTGACGCCTGGCTTGCCTGCCAGCCCGCCGTTCGCATGGTGATCGACTCGCGCGAGCACGAGCGTGTGGTCACCAAAGACCTGGGAGGCAGGGATGTCCACCATGCATCGATCGGAAACAACCCTGTCTTTGTCGAGGAGACCGCCGATCTGGCGCTCTGCGCCGAGGAGGTGGTCGCGGGCAAGAGCTTCTGCTACGGCATGATGCCCGGAGCCGAGCAATCCCTTGTTGTCGAGCGGGCGGTGGACGAGAGATTCAGGGCGGAGCTCAGGGCGCGCGGGTGCTATTTCCTGAGCGACGAGGAGGCCGAGATCCTGGCCAAGACGCTCTTCAAGCCGTGCGGGGGCCCGTATCGCGAGCTCATCGGCAAGTCCGCCTTCGACATGGCGCGCCGCGCGGGACTGGTTGTTCCGGAGAGCACTAAGGTGCTCGTGGTCGAGAAGCCCTATGTCTCCGAGCGCAGCGTCTTCTCAAAGGCCAAATACGGCCCGGTGCTGTCATATTACGTCGAGGAGAGCTGGCGCGGTGCGTGTGAGAAGTGCATCGAGCTCATCCTCAACAGCGGGGACGGCAACGCGCTTTCGATCTTCTCCCGCGACGCCGAGGTGGTGAGGCAGTTCGTCCTCAAGAAGCCCGTCGGCCGCATTCTGGTCAACGTGGGGACGGGGATGGGTGCGACTGGCTGCCATTCCACGTTGCCCAAGACGCTGACCATCACCGGATGGGACAACGCCTGCTCATCGGATATGGGCGTGACCTACCGGGACTTCATCCGCCGCCGTCAGGTTGGCATGGGTGCCTCTCACGGCGACTGCGGGCTGCTGGAGAGGGCGGGCCTCATGGAGCCCCGCGCGCCAGCGGCGCCGACCGCATGCGTGAGCGCGTGCGAGGAAGAGCCCGATCGTTGCGGGGAACGCCAGGAGAAGCCCGCTTCCGAGTCAATGCCCAATTGGTTCTCAAGCTTGTTGGAAGACGTCAAAACGTACTGAGGAAAGAGGTAAGGATGGATATCAGGGAGTTTGCAAGGGAGCTGTCCGACGCCACCAGGGAGATGAGCGACGAGCAGCGCGACACCGTCCGCAAGATGTTCGAGCAGGTGTATGACCAGCTCGACCGTCCGTTGACCGCCAAGGTCGCCACCGCCGACGATCCCACCGAGATCCCCGACGGCCCCACCGAGCGCCATGTTCGCCTCAAGCGGAATTTCTTGAAGCAGGTGCCCACCATCACCACGCACCGCGCCCGCGCCGTCACCGAGTTCACCAAGAAGAACCCGGGCATGCCCAAGATCCTTCTTCGTGCCAAGTGCTTCCGCTACTGCTGCGAGACCGCTCCGCTGGTCATCCAGGACGACGAGCTGATCGTCGGCTCCCCTTGCGGCGCCCCTCGTGCCGGCGCTTTCTCGCCCGATATAGCCTGGCGCTGGCTGCGCGACGAGATCGACACCATCGGCACCCGTCCACAGGACCCCTTCTTCATCTCCGAAGAGGATAAGAGGTACATGCGCGAGGAGCTCTTCCCGTTCTGGGAGGGCAGGTCCCTGGACGAGTACTGTGAGGACCAGTACCGCGAGGCGGGCGTCTGGGAGCTCTCCGGCGAGTCCTTCGTCTCCGACTGCTCCTATCACCAGGTCAACGGCGGTGGCGACTCCAATCCGGGATACGACGTCATCCTGATGAGGAAGGGCATGCAGGACATCCAGGACGAGGCCAAGGGATATCTCGCCCATCTGGATTACGAGAACCCCGACGATCTGGATAAGATCTATTTCTACAAGTCCATCGTCGAGACCACCGAGGGCGTCATGATCTACGCCCGTCGTCTGTCCGACCACGCGCTGGAGAAGGCTCGCGCCGAGCAGAACCCCCGCCGTCGCACCGAGCTCGAGCAGATCGCCGCCAACCTGCGCAACGTCCCCGCCCACAAGCCCACCACCTTCTGGGAGGCCATCCAGTCCGTCTGGGTCATCGAGTCCCTGCTCCCCGTCGAGGAGAACCAGACCGGCATGTCCATCGGTCGCGTCGACCAGTACATGTATCCGTTCTACAAGGCCGACATCGAGTCCGGTCGCCTCAACAACTACCAGGCGTTCGATTTGGCGGGCTGCATGCTCATCAAGATGAGCGAGATGATGTGGGTCACCAGCGAGGCGTCCTCCAAGTTCTTCGCTGGCTACCAGCCCTTCGTCAACATGACCCTGGGCGGCGTCACCCGCGCCGGCGCGGACGCCACCAACGACCTCACCTACCTGCTTATGGACGCGGTGCGTCACGTCAAGATCTACCAGCCCTCGCTGGCTTGCCGCATCCACAACAAGTCCCCCGAGAAGTACATGCGCAAGATCGTCGACGTCGTCCGCTCCGGCATGGGCTTCCCCGCCTGCCACTTCGACGACTCGCACATCAAGATGATGCTCGCCAAGGGCATCTCTGTCGAGGACTCCCGCGACTACTGCATGATGGGCTGTGTCGAGCCCCAGAAGTCCGGTCGCCTGTATCAGTGGACCTCCACCTCCTATACCCAGTGGCCCATCGCCATCGAGCTCACACTCAACCACGGCGTGCCGCTGTGGTATGGCAAGCAGGTCACCCCTGACCTGGGTCCGCTGTCCCAGTACTCCACTTACGAGGAGTTTGAGCACGCGGTCAAGGAGACCATCTACTACATGACCAAGTGGACCTCCGTGGCCACCGTCATCTCCCAACGCGTCCACCGCGACATGGCTCCCAAGCCCCTTATGTCGATCATGTTCGAGGGCTGCATGGAGCACGGCCGCGACGTCTCCGCCGGAGGCGCCATGTACAACTTCGGCCCCGGCGTCGTGTGGAGCGGCCTTGCGACTTACGCCGACTCCATGGCCGCCATCAAGAAGCTGGTCTTCGATGACCACAAGTACACGCTCGAGGAGCTCAACGAGGGCCTGAAGGCGGACTTCGAGGGCTACGAGCAGATGCGCCAGGACTGCCTGAAGGCCCCCAAGTACGGCAACGACGACGATTATGCGGACAGCATCTGCGCCGACATCGTCCACTACACCGAGCACATCCACAGCCAGTTCAAGACGCTGTACTCGCGTCTGTCCCACGGCACGCTGTCCATCTCCAACAACACTCCCTTCGGTCAGCTGACCGGTGCCTCCGCCAACGGCCGTCGCGCCTGGACCCCGCTTTCCGACGGCATCAGCCCCACCCAGGGTGCGGACTTCAACGGCCCCACAGCCATCATCAAGTCCGTCTCCAAGATGGCCAACGACAGCATGAACATCGGCATGGTCCACAACTTCAAGCTGATGGCCGGCCTTCTGGACACCCCCGAGGGCGAGAACGGCCTGGTGACCTTGCTCCGTACCGCCTGCATGTATGGCAACGGAGAGATGCAGTTCAACTACCTGGACAACAAGACCCTGCTCGAAGCCCAGGAGCACCCTGAGGAGCATCGTGACCTGGTGGTCCGCGTCGCTGGATACAGCGCGTTCTTCGTCGAGCTGTGCAAGGACGTTCAGGACGAGATCATCAGCCGCACCATGCTCACCAAGCTGTAGCGGGGGGGTCGCCTGACGGCAAGGGAGACCGATCGGACGCCGGGATATGCAAGGAGGTAGGGCGTTGAGTCTTGAGCAAGCGAGTGTGGAGCGCAAAGCCCGCATATTCAACCTTCAGAAGTACAACATGTACGACGGTCCCGGCGTCCGGTCGATGGCGTTTTTCAAGGGCTGCCCGTTGCGGTGCGCCTGGTGCTCCAACCCCGAGAGCCAGCATCGCGGGCACGAGGTCATGTTCAAGGCCTCGGCGTGCGTTAACTGCGGCGCATGCGTGGATGCGTGTCCTGTCGACATCCACCAGATGGTGGCGGGCGAGCACAGGGTCCGCCGCGACATCCAATGCATGGGGTGCCGCCTGTGCGAGGAGGCGTGCCTTCACAACGCCCTGAAGATCATGGGTGAGGACAAGTCGATCGACGAGCTCTTGGACTTCTTCGACCAGGATGCGGATTTCTATCGCATGTCCGGCGGCGGCATCACGCTCTCCGGGGGCGAGGCGCTCGCTCAGCCGGAAGCCGCCATGAGCCTGCTGGTGGCGTGCCACAAGCGCGGCTATGACACCGCCGTCGAGACGTGCGGCCATGTGCCCACCAAGACGCTGCTGAAGGTTGCCGAGCACGTCGACCTGTTCCTCTTCGATATCAAGCACATGGACCCGGTCAAGCACAAGCAGTGGACCGGTGTCAACAACGAGCTGATCTTGGAGAACGTTCGCGTGCTACTCGAGAACGGCTTCAACGTTCGCGTGCGCATGCCCCTGCTCAAGGGGGTCAACGATAGCAAGGAGGAGATCGACGCCGTGATCGCCTTCTTCACGCCCTACCGCTACCAGAAGAACTTCGACGGCGTCGATCTGCTTCCGTACCACAAGCTCGGCGTGGGCAAGTACGGCCAGCTGGACCTCGATTACGCCATCAAGGACGATCCCTCGCTCACCGAGGTCGACCTCAAGCGCATCAAGTCCTGGATCGGCGACGCGGACTTCACCGTCAATCTCGTGAGCCATTGAGGGGAGGGGAGCATGGAGAATCTATCGCGCATCATCCAGGAATCCGTTCCCGGCAAGCAGGTGACCATCGCCCATGTGATCGCCAGCCCAGGCTCGGAGATACACGAGCGGATCGGCGTTCCCAGCGGTGAATCCATCGGGATCCTCACGCTCTCGCCCGAGGAGACCGCGATCATCGCGGCGGATGTCGCCTCGAAGGCGGCTTCGGTCTCGATCGGCTTCCTCGACCGCTTCACGGGATCGGTCGTGGTGCTGGGCGACGTGCAGAGCGTCGAGACCGCTATAGGCGAGGTCGTGCGGTTCCTTCATGACCAAATGGGCTTCTGCTGCGCGGAGGTGACCAGGTCGTGATGGGCAAGCGCCTCATGGTGATCGGCCTCGATGGTTCGGGGAAGTCCACGCTGGCGGACCTGGTGGAGGGCAGGGATTCAAACCACGCCCACCGCGAGGACTGCCATTATCGCGAGCGGTGCTTCGAGGTTCCCGGCCGCTATATCGAGAACCACTGGATGCACAACATCATCATCATGCTGGCGCAAAACCAGGCCTCCTCGATGCTGATGCTCTTGGATGGCGTCACCTGCGAGTCCTTTTACTCGAGTGGGTACGCGCGGGCCTTCACCTGCCCGTGTCTGGGGGTCCTCACC
This sequence comes from Collinsella sp., assembly GCA_034088265.1. Taxonomy (GTDB): domain Bacteria; phylum Actinomycetota; class Coriobacteriia; order Coriobacteriales; family Coriobacteriaceae; genus Collinsella. Next base: position 12,686 of record JAXDWR010000051.1, read on the forward strand.
AAGGCTCCCGCCGACGCCCGGGCGCGTGCGAGGGGCGTCGCCAAGCTCGAGGCGGCGGGGTGCACCGATGTCCTATGCGTCTCGACCGAGACGGGTGAGGGCGTCGGAGAGTTGCTGGATTGGGTCGCCGCATGCATCTGATGCGGGCGACGGCCATGAGATCTGAACGAGAGCGAGAGGGGGAAACATGCGCTACGTGACGGAGGGCGAGCTGCGTGACGAATACGCCGCTTGCCCATTCGAGACCTACCGTCTTGCGCCCGATACGCGCTTGACGCCGGGCGCTCGCCAGTTCCTGGTCGATTTCCGCATCGCGTTCGATGCCGGAATACCTCGACCCCAGGCGGGAACGGGGGCGTCCGAGTCCGATGGCCAGCGGATGTACGACTCCTTCCTCGACGACGTCCGCGTGCTCGGCGCGAAGCTCTGTCTGCTCGCGCGCCGCAGCAGCGGCATCAGCCGGGGACTGTCTTGCGCCTGCCATGCCGCGGGTGCGGCTTGGGGGCAGGGGGGACCCGGAGGGGTCGTCTTGGATGCGGAGGCGGATGAGCCGGCATGCGTGCCAGCGCCCGCGACCGACCTGCACCCCATCTACTTCGAGGCGGCGTTGCTCGATGCCGAGCTCGTCCGTGCCATGCATTTTTGGACGGGCGCCAAGGCCGGCCTGGCTGCGGAGGCTCGAGACCGCATGGAGATCTGGGTCCACGAGGCCCAACGCGTCCGGAACGAGATCGCGCGGGCTATCGCCAAGGCCCAGGAGGAGGTCGAACATGGTTGATCTGAGGGAGACCAATCGCCTGCTCGACGTCCTGATGGCCACGGTCGAATCGCCCGAGCCGATCGCCGACGGCGCCGAGCTCTATTGCGGGCTCGACGTGGGCACCGCGTTCATCGTCCTCGTGGTGGTGGATGCCGCGGGCGAGCCCGTCGCTTGCGCCTACCAGTTCGCCGACGTCGTCCGTGACGGCATGGTGGTGGACTACATGGGCGCCTGCGACATCGCGCGCTCCCTCAAGGAGCGGCTTGAGGGCCGTTTGGGTTGCGAGCTCCTCCAGACGGCGGTGGCCATCCCCCCGGGAACGGAGGCCCTGGATGGCGGCGTGGTCAAAAACGTCGCCGAGAGTGCCGGGTTCGACGTGGTCGCCGTCTTTGATGAGCCCACCGCCGCGAACATGGTGATGGGGATCGAGAACGGCGCCGTGGTCGATATCGGCGGCGGCACCACGGGTATCTCCGTGCTTTGCGACGGGCAGGTGGTGCAGTGCGTGGACGAGTCCACGGGGGGAACCCACTTCTCGCTGGTCCTTGCCGGTGCCAAGGGCATGGGCTTCGATGAGGCGGAGAGCTTTAAGCGCGATTCCGCCAACCACGCCGAGGTGCTTAGGATCGTTCGCCCCACCGTCGACAAGGTCGCGAGCATCGTGGAGCGCTCCTGCCGGGGACGCCGGGTGCCCGAGGTCATCTTGGTGGGCGGAACCGCGGAGCTCACCGGTATCGAGGGCCGTATGGAGCATCAGCTCGGCATGCCCGTGGTGAAGCCGAGCCGCCCCATGTTCGTGACGCCCTTGGGGATCGCCTGCGGCTGCAGGGCCAAGGTCCAGGGAGAGGGGCGCTAGATGATCGACATCCGCATCATCAAGGCTCCCTCCGCCGGGACGATGAACATCATCAGGTCCCGTAGCGGGGCGAGATGGGGGGAGGACTTCTCCCCGGCGGCGGTCGGCTTGGTACAGGGCAAGCTGATCGACATGGTGGTCGCGAGCGATATCGCCGAGAAGACGGCGGGCGTGAGGGTCACCGACGTGCGGGGAAGCTGCCCGCAGAACATGGTTCTCCTGGCCATCGCCGGCGACACGGCGGAGGTCGTTGAATGTCTTGGCCGCATCGAGAGGGAAGGAGGCGGGGCCAATGGTTATAGGTAAGCTCATCGGTTCGATCTGGGCGACCAACAAGTACGAGGAGCTCGATGGTATGAAGCTCATGCGTGTCGAGGTTCTCACCGGCATAGATGCCGGCAAGCAGATCGTCTGCATCGACACCATCAGCGCCGGAATGGGCGAACGCGTACTGGTGACCACGGGATCGAGCGCCTACCGGTTCGTGAGGGAGAGGTTCCAGAGGAACGCTCCCGTCGACGCGGTCATTGTCGGGATCATCGACGAAGACGTGAGTCTATAGGAAAGGAGGAGGCAATGAAACGACTGATCAGCGCGAGGGACGTGGAGGACGCCGCCGCCAAGGGCGAGAGCCTGCTGGTTGACGACAACACCATCGTCACTGCACAGGCGCGCGACATCGCTCGCGAGCGCGGGGTTCTTCTCCAATGCGCGCACGAGGTGGCGGCGGACCCCGTCCAGCCATGCCAAGGCGCCATGTGCGAGCAGGCGAGCGCGTGTGTCAAGACATGCGATGCCGGGCCTTCCGCTTGCCGCGACCATCGCGAGCCGGCGCTCAGCGCCGAGGAGATGGAGAAGGTCATTCGTGCGGCCGTCGACTGTGGCATCTGGACCGAGCAGGAGCTCGCCTGCATGCTGAGCGGTGCGAGGTCGGGGGCGTGCCATGGCTAGTTCCCTCGAAGACCTCACCGGTTTTTTGGAGTCCTTCCTGGGCGAGCGGTCGGCCGACGGTCCGACGGCGACGGTCGGCGTCTCCGGGCGCCACGTGCACCTGAACCAGGGCGATCTCGAGGCCTTGTTCGGAGCCGGCTACGAGCTCACACCGGTCAAGGACCTCTCCCAGCCCGGTCAGTTCGCGGCGAAGGAGACCGTCGCGCTGGTGGGTCCCAAGGGCGTCATCGAGCGCGTCCGCGTGCTCGGCCCCGTAAGATCCCAGACCCAGGTTGAGATCCTCGCGGGCGACTCGTTCAAGCTCGGCGTTCCGGCAAAGGTGCGCATGAGCGGGAAGCTCGAGGGGACTCCGGGGATCACCTTGGCGGGACCCAAGGGGACGGTCGCCATCCCCAGCGGCGTCATGGTCGCCGCCCGCCACATCCATATGTCATTGGCGCAAGCGGCCGCGATGGGGCTTCACGACGGGCAGATCGTCTCGATCGCCTTTGATGGGGAGCGCGGCGGCCGCCTGGATAACGTGGTCATCCGAGCGAACGATTCCAGCGAGCTCGACTGCCACATCGATACGGAGGAGGCGAACGCGCTGCGCATCTCAAACGGCTCGGTCGTTCGAATCATCAAGTAGGTAGTGGGAAACCTCTAACAAGAAGGAGATCAAGATGGCAAACATGACTCAGGCACTCGGCATGATCGAGACCAAGGGACTCGTGGGCGCGGTGGAGGCCGCCGACGCCATGGTCAAGGCGGCCAACGTCACCCTCGTCGGCAAGGAGCAGGTCGGCGGTGGCCTCGTCACCGTGTTCGTCCGCGGCGACGTGGGGGCCGTCAAGGCCGCCACCGACGCCGGCGCCGCCGCGGCGCAGCGCGTGGGCGAGCTCCTCTCCGTCCACGTCATCCCGCGTCCCGACGGCTCCGTCGAGACCATCCTGCCCGCCGCCCAGGCCTAAAGGCTCGCCATGGCGGATAGGAAACCTGCGGTCGCTGGCGAGCAGGAGGCCCCCGCAGAGGCCCCCAAGAAGACTCACGCAGCGCGCACCGCGAAGAAACCAAAGCAAGAAGCAACCGCGAAGGCTGAACCCAAGAAGCCCGAGCAGACCCCCAAGAAGGAGATCAAGATGGCAAACATGACTCAGGCACTCGGCATGATCGAGACCAAGGGACTCGTGGGCGCGGTGGAGGCCGCCGACGCCATGGTCAAGGCGGCCAACGTCACCCTCG
>JAXDWR010000052.1:0-28553 GCA_034088265.1 Collinsella sp.
ATCCGGATGGACCTCGCGAGCCTTCTTGAGAAACGCGCGCTTGATGGCGCGTTGGTCGGCGTCCCTATCGACACCGAGAACCTCGTAGTAATCCCTTTTCCCCGACACGAAGCAACTTCCCCTCTCAAAGAATCGAAAACCATGCTGGCACCATGGCGACGCTCACCATTATGCCCCGTCGCACCCCGATGCAATCACCCGATCATCCCATAGGGGGCGAGAAGGATGCCCTGGGAGCAGCTGGCGAGCGTGACGGCGACGTAGGCGAAGAGCACGCCGTTGAGCGCCCCGCTGGCGAAGGTCGACAGCCCGCGCTTCCACCAGAGAAGCGGGCGACGCAGGATGCCCTCGGAGGCGATCAGGTAGAGGCCGAACGCGAGGGGGATGAGGCAGAGCAGCAAGAACAGCGAGAGCACCCCGCTCAGGGCGGAGAAGAGGAGGAACGGCATGACGACGCCGACCATGTGGAAGCCGGTCGCCGCGCGGCCCTCCAGGCGCTCGGTGGCGACGCGAGCGCGGGCCACGAGGTCCCCGCCGTTGGCACCGTTGGTGCCCGCATGGCCCATCCCCTTGAGCCTGACCACATCCCCGTCATGGGTTCCGGCGGGGAACTCCACGACGGCCTCGGAGGTCACGGCGGACCTTCCCGATCCGCCGCACTGGGGGCAGGGGTCGGCCACGACCTTGCCCGAACCGCCGCACTCGGGGCAGACCATCTGCAGGGTGCCCATCCCGAAAAGCGTCGACATGTCCACGCTGATGGCGCCCGTGCCGCCGCAGGTGGGGCAGGTGCGCGCATGATCGGTCGAGACGGATCCCGATCCATGGCAGTGGTCACAGGACCCGTAGCGCCTATAGGTGACCGCGCGGCGGGCGCCCGCGCGGGCCTGCTCGGGCTCGAGGTCGACCTCCACGACGACGTCCGCGCCCTCCTCGGGCTTATAGGCCGATCCCCTGCGCCTGCCGCCGAAGGCGGTGTCGAAGGGGAATCCGAAGGGGAACCCTCCCCCGTATCCGCCGCCGTAGGGCGCGGCGGAGGGACCCGCGCCGCCCGCCGAGGCGAAGGGGGATCCCGAGCGCATCGCGTCGTAGCGCGCCCGCTTGCCCTCGTCCGAGAGGACCGCGTAGGCCTCGGAGACCTCCTTGAAGCGCTCCTCGGCGTCGGGTGCCTTGTTCACATCCGGATGGAGCTTGCGGGCCTTTTGCTGAAACGCCTTCTGTATCTCCTTGGTGGTGGCGTCCTTAGAGACGCCGAGGATGGCGTAGTAGTCTTTTTCGTTCATCGTCGCCATGGGGCATGACTCCCGATCGCTTGTCGTTCGCAGTGGGAGACATTATATCCCGTGGTACTCGCACAACGACGCCGAGCGCACGTATGGGGCGCTCGTTTCACATGGATAGCGGAAGAGGGGCGCGGCGAGGGGCCGGGGCTCAGTCGTCGAGGGAGATCTGCCTGAAGACGACGCCGCAGCGCTTGAGGATGTTCTTGGAGATGAGGTTGTCCTCCGTGCCGCAATACTTGTCGTCCAGATAGACGACCTCGCCGATGCCAGCTTGGACGAGCGTCTTGGCGCACTCGTGGCAGGGGAAGAGCGTCACGTACACGGTAGCGCCGGCCATGTCCTTGAGGGAGCCGCGGTAGTTGAGGATCGCATTGGCCTCGGCATGGATGACGTAGTTGTGCTTGTCGTGGAGCGGGTCCTCGGCGCTCTCCCACGGGAACTCGTCATCGTCGAGACCAGACGGGGTCCCGTTGTAGCCAACCGAGAGGATACGGTTGTTGGTGTCGGCGATGCACGCCCCCACCTGGGTGTTGGGATCCTTGCTCCGCATCGCCGCGGCGATGGCGGCGCGCATGAAGAACTCGTCCCAGCTGATGACATCCTCGCGTTTGCCGGGCATGGGCACCCCCTTCTCGTCGTCCTCGGACCAGCATGATGCAAAACGGGGCCGGGCGCAAGCCCTCCCGCCGCGAAGGGTTGGGGCCGGTCAGTCGCCTTGGGCCAGATCCCAGAACAGGCCGAAGAGCGCGTTGCCGTCGAGCCATCCCAAGCGGGTCGGCGCAAGGCTCCCCCCGTGCCACGACGCGAGGCCGAGCTCCACCGCCCGCTCGCATGCCGCCTTGAGGGCGGGTGCGGGAATCGATCGCGCGGCGCTGTCCAGAAGCTCGGGCGAGATGCCGCGGGTCATGCGGCAGGCCAGCATGAGGTCCTCGGCTGCGGCCTCGCGCGCGGTGAGCTCCTCGGTCTCGAATATGGAGCCCGCGTCGTCTGTCTGTACGCGGCGGATCCTCCCCGTGGCGGTGTCGTGCATGCTCGCTGCGGACCGTCCGAGCCCGAGGTAGCCGACCCCCGTCCAATAGGCGATGTTGTGCCTGCAGGCATGGCCGGGCAGCGCGTAGCTCGCCACCTCGTAGCGCTCATAGCCTGCGCATGAGAGCAGGCGCTCCGCCTCTGTCATGCACGTGGCCTGGAAGTCCTCGTCGGGGATGGAGACCCTCCCCTCCTCGACGGAGCGATAGAGCGCCGTGCCCTCCTCCAGCTGCAAGGGGTAGACCGAGACATGATGGGGCGCGGCATCGATGATGCGTGAGAGTGTCGAGCGCCAGGAGGCGGCCGTCTGGCCCGGAAGCCCGCACATGAGGTCGCACGAGACGCTGAACCCAGCCTGGTGGGCGGCTTCTATCGCGTCGAGCGCCTGATCGGCGGTGTGGATCCTCCCTATGGCACGCAACTCGGAGGGCTCGAGGGTCTGGACGCCGAGCGAGACGCGCGTGACCCCCCTCTCGGCGAGCGCGCTGGCCATCTCGCAGGAGAAAGTGTCGGGGTTGGCCTCGCACGTGAACTCATTGGGTGTGCAGTAGCGCCGCACGAGCGACGCCGTCTCCAAGATCCGGTCCCCGGCGAAGGTGGGGGTGCCGCCACCGAGGTAGACGGTGCGCACATCGGAGAGCTCCCCCGCCTCGCCATGGCGGCGGAGCGCGGCGTGCAGGTGGGAGAAATAGGCGTCGAGCTCTTCCGAGGCGCTACAGGAGGAGGGGACGCGGGAGTCGAAGTCGCAGTAGGCGCACTTCGACCTGCAAAAGGGCACATGCAGGTAGAGGGCCCCGTATCCAGTCATCATCAGACCAGAGGGGGCTCTGCGGGCACGGGAAGGCCCTCGGCGAGGCGCTCCTCGCACGCCACGACGTCGGACTCGATGGCGTCGACCAGGGACATGAACCCCTCGAAGGTGGAGCACTTCACCACGCGCCCGCGCCATGCCGCCGCATGGGGCATGCCCTTGAGGTACCACGTGGCGAAGGTCCTGGCGCGCGCCATGTGGGCGCCCATATCGCGAAGCAGGCCCAGATGCTCCCTGAGCGCGGCCAGGCGCTCGAGCGAGCCGTGAGCCGCGGGGGCTTCCCCGCTCAGGAGCATGGAGCGGGCGTCGTCGAACACCCACGGGTTCCCATAGGTGCCGCGAGCCACGAACACGGCGGAGGCGCCCGTCTGCGTGAGCATGCGGACGGCATCCGAGGCCGTGAAGACGTCGCCCGTGCCTATGACGGGGATCGACACGCGATCGGCCACGGCGTCGATCACCGACCAGTCGGCGCTTCCGCTATAGAGCTGCCCGGCGGATCGCCCGTGCACCGCTACCGCCGCGGCACCGGCCTGCTCCATGCGCGCCGCGAAATCCGGGGCGAGGAGGCGGCCGGAGCGGAAGTCCTTGCGCATCTTGACGGTGACGGGCACGTGGGCGGCGGAGACGCAGGATCTCACGATCTGCTCGGCAAGATCGGGCTGCTCCATGAGCGCCGAGCCCTCGCCCTTGCTGATGACCTTGCGGGCCGGGCAGGCCATGTTGATGTCGATGAGGTCGAGCTTGTCCCCCACGCGCTCCTCGACGGCGGCGACGGCGGAGGCGAACTGCTCGGGCTTGGATCCGAAGAGCTGGACGCAGATCTGCCCCTCCTCGGCGGCGGGAAGGACGAGCTCCCAGGTCTTCTCGCTCGCGTAGGCAAGGCCCGCGACCGACACCATCTCGCTGTAGGCCATCTCGGCTCCGCGGCGGCGGCACATGATGCGATAGGCGGCATCGGTCACACCCGCCATGGGGGCGAGCAGGAAGGGCTGGGAGGAGAGGCGCGAGGAGAGCGCTCCCGATCGGTCGCAATGGGTCATGGGGCTATTCGTCCACCTTGAGGATCGCCAGGAACGCCTCCTGCGGGACCTCGACGGAGCCGATGGCCTTCATGCGCTTCTTGCCCTCTTTCTGCTTCTCGAGCAGCTTGCGCTTGCGGGAGATGTCGCCGCCGTAGCACTTGGCCAGAACGTCCTTGCGGCGCGCCTTGACCGTGGAGCGGGCAATGACCTTGTTGCCGATGGCACCTTGGATGGGGACCTCGAAGAGCTGCCGGGGGATGATCTCCTTGAGCTTGTCGCACAGGCCGCGGGCCAGCGAGTAGGCCTTGTCCTTGTGGACGATGAACGAGAGGGCGTCGACCTCGTCTCCGGAGAGCAGGATGTCGAGCTTCACGAGCTCGCTCACGCGGTACTCGGAGAACTCGTAGTCGAGCGAGGCATATCCCTTTGTCCTGCTCTTGAGCTGGTCGAAGAAGTCCAGGATGAGCTCGGCGAGGGGCATGTCGAAGCGCATCTCGACGCTGTTTTGCGAGAGATGGATCATGTCGGTCGTGATGCCCCTGTGCTCGATGGCGAGCTGCATGACCGCGCCCGTGTACTCGGGCGGGACGATGATCTTGGCCTTGAGGTAGGGCTCCTCGATGCGGTCGATGCGCGTGACGTCGGGGAGGTCCTGCGGGCTGCGGACGCAGAGCATCTGGCCGTCGGTCTTGTAGACGTGGTAGTCGACGCTCGGGCTCGTGGCGATGAGGTCGAGGCTGAACTCGCGCTCGAGGCGCTCCTTGACGACCTCCATGTGGAGCAGGCCGAGGAAGCCCACGCGGAAGCCGAAGCCGAGCGCGACGGAGGTCTCGGGACTCCAGGTGAGCGAGGGGTCGTTCACACGGAGCTTCTCGAGGGCGTCGCGGAGGTTCTCGTAGTCCTTGTTGTCAACCGGGAAGAGACCGGTGTAGACCATGGGCTTGGCCTCGCGGTATCCGGGGAGCGGCTCGGCGCAGGGATGGTCGCGGGAGGTGAGGGTGTCGCCGACGTGGACCGCCTCGGGGTCCTTGAGGCCGGTGACCACGAAGCCAACCTCGCCGACACCGATGGCGTCGACCGGGGTCTCGGCGGGGCGCTTGACGCCCACGCCGTCGACGAGGAAGTCCTCGCCGCCCTGCATCATGCGGAGCATCTGCCCCTTCTCGATGTGGCCATCGAAGACGCGGACCGTGGCGACGACGCCGCGGTATTCGTCGAAGTAGGAGTCGAGGATGAGCGCCTTGAGCGGGGCGGACGAATCGCCCTTGGGGGGCGAGACGAGGAAGACGATGGCCTCGAGGAGGTCGTGGATGCCCTCGCCGGTCTTGCCGGAGACGCAGACCGCGTCGTCCGCGGGGACCGCGAGCTCGTCCTCGATCTCTATCTTGACCTCGTCGGGATGGGCCGAGGGGAGATCGATCTTGTTGATCGCCGGGACGATGTCGAGGTCCGCGTTCATCGCGAGGCTCGCGTTGGAGACGGTCTGGGCCTCGACCCCCTGGGTGGCGTCGACGACGAGCACGGCGCCCTCGCATGCCGCGAGGGAGCGCGAGACCTCGTAGGTGAAGTCGACGTGGCCGGGGGTGTCGATGAGGTTGAACTGGTAGGTCTCCCCGTCGTCGGCATCGTACATGACGCGCACGGCGTTGCTCTTGATGGTGATGCCGCGCTCACGCTCGATGTCCATGGTGTCGAGGAGCTGGGACTCCATGTCGCGCTCCTCGACCGTGCGGGTGAGCTCGAGGATCCGGTCCGAGATCGTCGACTTGCCGTGGTCGATATGGGCGATGATGGAGAAATTCCTGATATGTGAGGTGTCTGTAGTGTTCATGGGCGCTATGATAGCGCATGTTCGACGGGTCGTGCGAGGTGGTTGATGTGCACGGACCGTGCAGATTCACGGCTATTCCACAGTGCGCGCACTTCTCTTGCAGGCCCTTGAGTGCTATACTTCCATGGCTGTATGACCTCAACCGTGTCTCAGAGGCCGGATAAGTAGGCTTTTTGTAAGAATTCGAAAGGAAAACCACCAGTGGCAAACATCAAGTCTCAGAAGAAGCGTATCCGCACCAATGAGATCGCTCGCATCCGCAACAAGGCGATCCGCTCCGAGCTCAAGACGCTCATCAAGCATGTTCGTACCGCCGTCGAGGCTGGCGACAAGGCTGCCGCTTCCGCTGCTGCCACTCGCGCCTACCGCGCCCTCGACAAGGCCGTCGCCAAGGGTGTCATCCACAAGAACCAGGCCGCCAACCGCAAGTCCGGCGTTCAGAAGCTGGTCAACACCATCGCCTAGTCAAACCGACCTCGGCACAATCGCGCGCATGGGACCCCGAGCAATCGGGGTCCTTTTTGTTTGGATGCGAAGGGGCCAGCGCATCGCATCTGATGCTACTGAACTGAAAAGCCAAAACCGTGAGGATAAGGAGCCTGCGTTGCCGGGAGCTATGGAATCTCAAGGGCACTTCAAAAAGCGAAGGGGACGCCCCAGGAACGTCCCTTTCAAACTCAACCTCGAAAAGCGACCTCTACACACTGCCGCTCTTCAGCTATAGGCTTTTGAAATACCGCTCGATCTTCCTGGCCATAAGCCGCCGCCTTTGCGCGAGGAACTCCTCGTAATCCGTTGCCTCCATCTCGAAGATCCCTTCGGGAATGCAGTTCGCCCTCAAGTTGGAGTGAAGCGTCCCAAGGTCAGCGATGTCACCGAAGTAGCCCTCACCGGATGAGATCGCATCTCTCGCAATGCCGAAGTACTCTTTCGGGCTCTTCTTCCCGATGGCGATGTTGATGCGCTTCTCCAGGAAGGTGTAGTTGGCTACTTGGTTGTAGAGGCGCTGCGGAGCGTTCAGCTTTTCTTGCAAATACGCTTTGGGGAAGATGTGGTGGATGTCGCCCACGTTACCGATGATGTCGGCGACCTTGAATCCGTTGGTGAAGGGCGTGTTGTCGGCGGCGCGCGCCTGAGATGCCACATAAACCATCCATGCGCCGGTTCTGACAGACGTCGTCACCAAGTTCTGAGGCAGCTCAACCTCCCAGAACGTATCGGAGAGACGCGAGGCGGCAATCTCCTCATAGAACGGGATGAAACCCTGCTCGGCGATGCGGCGGATGTCTCGGTCCATGATGGACTCCGACGATCCCGAGTAGCGTCCCGTGAGCACCGACATGACGTACCAGCGCTGCACCCAGCGCTTCACGTCGGTCGCCGGGATGGAGGGGTCCTCGCGCAACGTCAGGTAGAGGTTGTAGGCGAAGTTGACCGCGCCCTTGGACGACATGATGGAAGAGGAGACGAACCCGGCCGAGCGCAATGCCGCCGTAAAATCTTGGAAGTTACCCTTGGACATGAAACGAACCACGCCGTCGCGCAGTTTCATAAATGACTCATCTGCAATCTCACTCTTGTAGTCGCGCTCCTTGAAGTCTCGACCCGAGAGCAGGGAGACCAGGTCGGCGAGCTTGCCACGACTGAACATATGCATGAACGCAACACGAAGCACGTCGTTGTAGTCGGGGTCGTAGATGTCGTCCTTGTCGTCTTTGAGCCACTCTGCCCTACCTGCGTACTCCGATGCCATAAACTCCTCGTCATGAGACCTGATGGTATCCCAGAACTCGGGCTTCACAGCGAGATGGCAGTAGTAGTCGATCGCCTTGCGCAGCATGTTCCCGCCGTGCTCCTCGTCTGCGGCGATCTTGGACATTGCGAAGTCGGCCTGGGAAAGGACCGCGCCCTTTGAGTTTATGCGGATGAAGATCTCGGTGACCTCGTCGATACTGCAATCGGCATCGACCGCTATGCAGCCCAACTGTCGTGCGGCTATGGCCTTCAGATCGTCGATCCGCGAGCTGACGATGTCCGGATCGCATCCTTCGTTCGCTGCGATGTAGCCGGTAATGAACTTCAAGTATTTGAAGTCTGGTGCGAAGAGCGCGGAGATGTCGGATATCCAAGCTGGGTCTCTGTCGATGACCGGCGTGAGCACAGCAAAGGGCGTGTCTTCACCATCATAGAGAGGGTTGAAGGCTATCTTGATTCGCTTGGACTCGTAGTCGTCGTTGAGAACGGGCAAACCGGCAAGAGCCGCCATCATGGCGGTGACGCGCTGTTGCCCGTCGATAAGGACCGTCTTACCCTCAGCAGTCCCGCCGCCCTTAACCTTCACATCAGGGTTCTTCCAAGTGATGAGGTATCCCGTCGGGTATCCGTGATAGAGGGAGTCCATGAGATCGCGCACCTTGGTGCTGTCCCACACGAACGGCCTCTGGATCTCAGGGATAGCGATATCCCCATGGTCAATGAGCCCAAGGATACTCTGAACAGAATACGTCGTGATGCTGAATCGATCTTTCATCGGCGCCCCTAATTCGTTGGCCAGCTTATTATTTGCCAAAATGGTAGAACAATTTACTCATTGGCGTTGGAACGTTTTACTTTTGAAAGCTTGTTACTCGGCAGGATTTTTCATCAAAACAATCAAGGGTTCTCTGAGCGCCATCTACGGCGCTGCTTTGACTAAGCAGCACTCAAGTCCTGTATCTTCTCTGCTCCTGTCCCCTACATCGATCGATCACCCCTGGATGATCGAGATGATCCAGAGGCGCAGCGCGAGGGCGGAGTCGCGCGATCCCTTGAGGGCCTCCTCGGTGTCCACCGCGGTCTCGAGGGCATGGAGCAGCTCCGACATCTTGAACTTCCGCGCCCAGCGAACATGGTTCTTCACCTGCCAGCCCTGAACCCCCAGCGTCGAAGCGAGCGAGGAGGCCGCGCCGCGCGCGTCGAGGGACTTCGCCACGATGAGCTCCCTGATCCTGCCAACCAAAAGCGCGAACAGCCTGATCTCGCTCCTGTCGGGCTGAAGGGAGAGCAGCTCGAGGGCGCGGGGCATATCGCGGGCCGAGACCGCATCCAGAAGATCCCAGGGCTTCACCTCGGCGGTCCGCACGACGTGTCGCTCCACATCCTCTAGGCGGATCACCTGCCCCTCGACCATCTGCGAGAGCTTGCGCAGCTCGTTGTCGAGCAGACGCGTGTTCTCGCCAGCCCTGCTCACCAGCTCCTCAGCCGCCGCCATGTCGATCTGCATGCCATGGTTGCGCGCCATGGAAACGACCTGCTTGGGAAGCTCCCACGCCTTCTTGGGCGTGCAGTCCACGATCGTCTTGGGCCCCAAGGCGGCGACCGCCTTGTAGAGACGGGTGTTCTTCGCGAGCTTCTCGGCCACAAGGAGGCAGACGGTCGTGGGCGACGGATCGGAGAGATAGGAGACGAGCGGCTCGCTCACTGTCTTGGGGAGTTTGTCGCACCCATCGAGGATGACAAGACGGAAATCCGAGCCCATGGGAAGCGTGTTGAGCGAGGCGATGATGTCGTCGATCTGGGGGTCACGCGTCATGTCGCGCTCGTCGAGGTTGAAGTCGGCCATGCCGCTCTCCTCGAGCCTCGCGCGCATGCGAGCCACCGCGTTGGAGCGCTTGAACTCGTCGGCACCGACGATGAGATATGCGGGGAACAGCTCCTGTCGCGCCATGGATCGCGCCTCCGTTCTAATCCGGCCCGGTGACATGTTGGCTATTCTATCGCGACGGGCCGCGACGTCCCAACGAGAATGCCCTCCCTTCGCGGGGACACCGTGATGTCCCCCGCCTCTATTGTGCAGATGAATCGGGCCCCGAAGTCCTCCACCGATCTCACGCACGACTCCGTGGGGTGCCCGTAGGCGTTCCCCTCCCCCGCGCTCGCGATCGCCACCTCGGGACGCAGGACCTCCAGGATCTCCCGGTCAACCGACTCCTTCGATCCGTGGTGCCCGAGCTTGAGGATGTCGACATCCCCCACCTCCCCAACGAATTCCCGCTCCTGGGGCACCTCCGCGTCCCCTGCCAGCATGAGATCCATGCGCGCCCCTCCCGAGCTATACGTCACGTCGAGCCCGAGCGATGAGGCGTTCCCCTCCCCCGTCACCGGCTCTCTCGGCCACACCACCTTGCACGAGAAGGATCCCACGCAAAGCTCGTCTCCCACACCCACCTCATCGATAGACCCCATGGTCATGCCCTCCAGCTCGTCCGGCACCCCCTGGGCGGCGCCCTTCGCGACGATGACGCGTCCGCACGGGACCGTCTCCCACACAAAGGGAAGGCCTCCCCAGTGATCCTTGTCCCAGTGGGTTATGACGACGGCGTCGAGCCGCATGACGCCGTTTCGAGCGAGGGCATCCACAACCGATCGATCGACCCCGGCATCGACAAGAACGGCGGCGGGGCCATCGCGGATGAGGATGGCGTCGCCCTGCCCCACATCGAGGACGACGACCTGCGGAGGGACGAGGACGCAAGTACGGAGCACATGGATGAGGGCGAGCGCCGCCCCTACGAAGGAGATGAGCCCGATGGCGCGCAAGCTCACGTGCGGCCACGCCACGTAGAGGAGCACCGCCGCCAAGTAGACGACCAACACCCAGACTGGCCCCATCGATACGGGAATCGCGGCGAAGGGCACGCCCGAGAACACGCGCGCGAGGAATATGGCCGCGTTGGACAACCCCAACAGCAAATCGACCGCAAAGCGCAGGGCCGGGACAAGCAGGACCGCGGGGAGGATCGCGAGACCCATGACGAGCAAGCCGCTCATAACGGGCCCCACCACGAGGTTCGCCAACGGCGCGACGAGCGAGAGGCTTCCAAAGATCGGCACCGTCAGCGGGATCGTCGCCCATTGGGCGGAGATCGTGAGCGCCAAGGCCTCGGAGATGCCCGAGGGGATGCCATGCGAGGCCATGCAGCCGGCGATGTAGCCCGAGAACAGGGAGATGAACAGCACGCTCGCCGCAGACAGCCTGAACCCAAGGTCAAAGCAGGTGCCGGGATCGAGCGCGACCATGACCATGACGGCAATGGCGAGCCCGGAGAGCGCATGGGGCCTTCTCCCCAACCCTCTGGCGAGCATCGTGCAGCACACCATGACCAGGCTCCTCGTCGCCGAGGGCGCCGCGCCCGTGAAGACCACATATGCCCCCATGACCGCCATGAGGATGGATGCCCGCGACCACGATGCCCCGAACAGGCGCACCAACGCCACATCGATCAGGGAGACGATGCAGGCCAGATGGCTGCCCGACACCGCGATGAGATGCGTGAGCCCCGATCGGGAGAAGGCCCCCTCGACCTCTGAGCCCGAGAGCTCCGTCATGCGCCCGCACACGACCCCCGACACCAGGGCCCGCGCGTCGGAGGCACCGGGGTCTATCAACTCGAGCACGCGTGCACGAAGCCCAGCAATGGGAGACGGGCGAGGCCGATCAACCTCGAGGACCTCGACGACGCGCACCGTGCCCGAACAGCCCTTGAAGAACAGCGAGCGCGCCCAGAGGCCGTCATCCAAAGAGGCCCCGCGCGCGATGCAGAGCGCACGCGATCCGGTCTCCAGACGCTCGGGAACCTCGATGCGGGCGCGCACGCCCGCTCCCCCCTCGCGCGGCGAGACGCTCCCCATCCATGAATCCCCCCGATCTCCCGCACGGGGATCCCCCTCCACCTCTATGTACACGCCCCCAGATCCAAGACGCGAGAACGCGGCGAGGGATGAGCGCATGGAGAGGGTCCAAAGCGCGCACGACGCGAGCGCCACGACGCATCCGACCGCGATCCATCCCGCAGCCTCGCCTAGGCGCCCCGGAAGCCGGTGGCGCCCGACCATGCCCCCTATGGCCAAGGCGACGGGCAACAGCAGCGCGAGGGGCGAGGGCTGGGCGAGCGATGTCCTCGCATAGGTGGCCCATACCGACCCCAAGACCGCGATGGAGACAAGGATGCTCGAGACGGCACCCGCCGCCGAGGTGGGAACGAGCGGACGGGGAACGGGCTGGTCCCCTACAGGCATATCGAGTCCTTGATGTTCTGAAAGCGCTTCTCCCCAATGCCGCTCACGCGCATGAGGTCCTCGAGCGTCTTGAAGGGACCGTTCTCCTCGCGATCCCGGACGATGGCGGCGGCAGTGGAGGGGCCTATGCCGTCGAGCGTGTCGAGCTCCTCGACGCCCGCCTGGTTGATGCTCACCAAACCCGAACCCGCCGAGGTCACCGAAGGGCCCGATTGGGGAGGCGACGATTCGCCCAGACGCGGCACATAGATCTTCTGGCCGTCAACGAGCTTGGAGGCCCGATTGATCCCCGATACATCCGCATCCTCGCTGAGACCTCCCGCGCGCCCCAGCGCATCGTCCACCCGGGAATTGGGCTCCATGTCATAGACGCCCGGATTCGCGACCGCTCCCGACACATCCACGACGAGGGGTTCGGGCTCCTCGACAGACCCTGCCTCGGCGCTGGCGTCGTCATCGTCCCCTTCAATCGTCTCCAAGGTGTCGGATCCGCGCCTCACCTCGAAGGAGCCCCCAGCACCCCCTGCTAGGGCACCGAGCGCCACCGCGAGCAAAACCCCTGCGAGCAAGATCAGGGCGAGCGCCCCATGCACCCCTTTCGCAGAGACCCAAGACCCCATTCCCCTCAAGGCATTCCCTCTTGTCTGCATCCGAGCACCCCCTCCCCAGCATCATGCGATGGCGAGGGCCGGCGGGACGGGGGAAGCTGTGAAAGTAGCGCCCCCTCTCACAGGGCGGCATATATGGCCCAACACAGCACGGAGCAAGAACGGGGCCCGACGCGGTACCTCCACCGCATCGGGCCCCGTCGAGAACCTAAATCGCGCTAGGTCATGTCAGGGATATGTCAGCTCGCGTCGCCCCGGTACCGGACGCCGAGCTCGCTGTGGCGCTCGCGCATGCAGCGCGGGGGCTTGTACGTGGAGGACGGGAAATCGATGTACTCGACGTTGGCGACGAGCTGGTCGATCATGGCATCGTGGTCGAACATCTCCCACGCGGCGTGGACCTCGTCGAGCTTGGCGTGGGTCTCGGGCCGCCTGGGCATGAAGAGCGTGCAGCAGTCGGGTGCGACCTGGGTGGAGATGTCGTAGGTGCCGATCTCCTCGGCACGTGCGATGATCTCCTGCTTGTCGGAGCCGATGAGCGGCCTGAAGACGGGGATGCGGACGACCTCGTTGACGGCCATGATGTTCTCGAGGGTCTGGGAGGCCACCTGACCGAGGGATTCGCCGGTGACGATCGCCTTGGCGCCTTCGAGTGCGGCGATCCGCTCAGCGACGGCGTACATGACGCGGCGATACATGATCACACGGAGATCGCTCGGGCACGCGATGGAGATCTCGCGCTGGCAGTCACCGAAGGGCACCACGTACATGCGGCCGATCTGAACACCGGGCCCCATGGCCTCGATGATGTCGCGGCAAAGGTACTCGCTCGTGTCCGCCGTCTGCGGCCTGCCGGAGAAGTGGACGGGAACCGGCACCGCGCCGCGACGGGCGAGGAGCCATGTGGCCACCGGGGAGTCGATGCCCGAGGAGAGCAAGGTCACGACCTTGCTCGCGCTTCCCTGCGGAAGGCCGCCCACGCCGCGCTCGCTGCGCGCGTAGACATAGACGCTCCCCTGGACGACGAGCACGTGGACCTGGGCATCGCAGCCCTTCATCTTGACGCGCTTATCGGGGAAGGCGTTGCAGAGGACCTCACCGACCTTCTTGTTGAGCTCCATGGACGAGAGCTCGTAGTCGGTGTTGGAGCGACGGGCCACGACCTTGAAGGTCTCGAAGGGCCCGAACTCCTCCAAGGCACGGATAGCGGCCCGCTCGTATTCGGCGGGCTCGCGATTGGTGTGGAAGGCCAGGGAGACGCGTGCCACCCCCGGGACGGTCCGGATGATGTCGAATGCGCGCTCGGCCTCGCCGGAAACCGAGAAGGCAACCAGGATGTGGCCGGAGATCCGGGTCACGGTCGCTATGGGAAAGGCGGCCAGGGCCGCCTTGATGTTATCCATGAGGATGCGCTCGAAGCGCGCCCTGTTCTTGCCCTTGAGCCCTATCTCGTGATAGTGCACCAGGCAGACGCGGCTCGCCATGTCCTTACGCCTCCATGGGCTTGTGGCCGAGAGCCTCCTCATAGCGATCGTGCTCGAAGGAGATATCACCGTCCACGATCTCGTTCATCGCCATGGAGATGGTGTCCTTGCCGGAGACGGTGATGGTGATGTCATCGACGTCCTGGACGGCGAGGACGCGGCTGTGCTGCTCGCGAAGCATGCTGTTGATATCGCAGGCGCGCTTGGATGCGAGCGAGGCGAGGAGGAAGCGGTTGTTATCGGTCTTCTCGAGAAGATCGTCGATGTTGGGCTTTACGACAGACACGGGGTTCAGTTCCTTTCGTAGTTCTCGAGCGTGCTGACCAGCTCGTCAGTGGCTCGATCGAGGTCATCGTTGACCAGGCGGACATCATAGCGGTCCGCGAGCGAGAGCTCGTGCTCGGCATTCGAGAGACGCAAGGCGATGGACTCCTCCGTCTCGGTCCCCCTGCCGACGAGGCGTTGCTCGAGGATCTCGAGCGAGGGGGGCTCGATGAAGATGAGGATCGCCTCTGGGAAGCGCTCCTTCACCATGAGGGCGCCCTGGACATCGATCTCGAGGATGAGCGAGTGGCCGCTGGCGAGCTTGGAGGACACCTCGCTGACGAGCGTGCCGTAGCGATGGTCATGGACCTGGGCCCACTCGATGAATTCCCCGTTCTCGATCCGCCGGGTGAACTCATCCTCGGAGATGAAATGGTAGTTGACGCCGTCGATCTCACCGGCGCGCGGCTTCCTTGTGGTAGCGGAAACCGTCAGGCCGAGGCCGGGAACACGATCGCGAACGCGCGCGACCAGCGTGCCCTTCCCCGCACCCGACGGTCCGGAAATCACAAAGAGCTTGGGCTCGATGTCGCCCACTTATTTGGTGAGCTCTTCGAGGAGCTGCTCGCGCTGACGAACGCCGAGACCCTGGACGCGGCGCGTGGGCGAGATGCCGAGCTCGTCCATGATCTTGGCGGCCTTGGCCTTGCCGTAACCGGGAAGGGACTCGATGAGGGTGGAGACCTTCATACGAGAGGCGATCGGGTCCTCGGAGTTGAGGACGGACTCGAGGGTGACCTCACCCTTCTTGATCTTCTCGCGAAGCTCAGCACGGGCGTGACGAGCGGCAGCGGCCTTCTCAAGAGCAGCCTTGCGCTGTTCGTCGGTGAGCTGAGGAAGAGCCATTAGAACCTCCAAATGAAGATGGATAGATGGAAAAGGATGGTTTTACCTGCAAAAAGGCAATCCAAACCTCGAACAGCCCTATAGGTTAGTCCAAGGGCGGACGAGATTCAAGCAAAACAGCCCGTTTACTTGCGGAAATATCGCCAATCCATAGAACCTGCGCGAAGTTACCGCAGGAAAATAGGGGTGCCGATATAACTAGCAAACCTCTTGGACAAGCTCGTGCACGATCGCCTCGAACGCCGCCACGGGATCGTCGGCACCCGTTATGGGACGCCCGACGACGATATGGCTCGCGCCCGAGTTGATGGCGGAAGACGGGGTCGCCACCCTCGTCTGATCGCCGAGCTCGGCACCGGCCGGACGGACGCCGGGCGTCACGACGAGCCCGTCGGGGCCGACCAGGGCGCGCATGGCCGAGGCCTCGCGCGGAGAGCACACGACGCCGTCGATCCCGTTGTCGCGAGCGAGGGAGGCGAGGCGCGCGGCCTCGTCCTCGACGGGGAGGTCGACGCCGATCTCGGCGAGGGAATCCTGGCTCATGCTCGTGAGCACGGTGATGGCGACGAGCTGGGGACGATCACCCCTGACCTGGGCGGACTCCTCCGCGCCCTCACGGCAGGCCGCGAGCATGGCACCTGAGCCAAGGCCATGCACGGACATGAGATCGGCTCCGGCCAGGGCCGCGGAGCGGGCGGCACCACGGACCTGATGCGGGATGTCGTGGAACTTGAGGTCGAGGAACACCTTGAACCCGCGGCACTTGAACTCCTGGACGATGGAGGGGCCCTCGGCGTAGAAGAGGGTCATGCCCACCTTGAGCCACACCGCATGACCCGACAGGGCGTCAGCGAGCTCGAGGGCACGGTCGCGCCCGCAGTCGATGGCGACGATGATCCGATCGCGCGCGTCGGTCTCTAGCATTCGAAGGCTCCAATCAGCTCGTTGATGTCCGAAACGCCCTGGGACTCCGCCCACGTCTCGAGCTCCTCGAGGATGCGCACCGGGGCGGTGGGGTCGACGAAGCTCGCCATGCCGACGGCGACACAGCAGGCGCCCGCCAAGATCATCTCGGCCGCGTCCTCACCGGACATGACGCCGCCCACGCCGCAGACCGGGATGTCGACCGACGAGGCGGCCTCCCAGACCATGCGGACCGCGATGGGGTGGCACAGGGGACCCGAGAGTCCTCCGGTGGGCTTGGAGAGCTTGGAGCGGCGGGTGTGGACGTCGATCGCCATGCCGGGGATCGAGTTGATCACCGTGAGGCCGTTGGCGCCCTCGGCCTCGAGCGCACGGGAGATCTCGGGGATGCGGACCGGGGCCATCTTGACGAAGAGCGGCTTGTCGGTCACCTTGCGGCAGGCCCTCATGACGTCGGCGGCTCCCTCGGGGGTGGACCCGCAGGCGATGCCGCCCGCGGCGATGTTGGGGCAGCTCACGTTGATCTCGAAACCGGCCGCCCAGGGGCAGAGCTCGCAGAAGAGCTCGAGCGCCCGGACGTACTCCTCGGTCGAATGGCCGGCGACCTGGCAGATGACCTGGGTGCCCTTCCCGGTGAGCTCGGCGAGCCAGGGACCGGACTCCGCCGCGAAGGCGGCGACGCCGGGGTTCTGGAGGCCGACGGAGTTCATCATGCCACCGGGGACCTCGGTCATGCGGGGCGCCGGGTTCCCGGGCCAGGGCTCGGCGGCGCATCCCTTCGTGGTGATGGCACCGAGCCTGGAGACGTCGAGGAGCTCGCTGAACTGCCAGCCGTATCCAAACGTGCCGGAAGCGGTGTTGATGGGGTTCTTCATCTTCACGCCGCCGAAATCGACGGCCATATTCACCTTGCTCACCAGGTCACCACCTTAGTCGCATCGAAAACGGGCCCGCACATGCAGGCGCCCTTCATCCCGTCGACCGTCTCGACGTTGCAGGTGTTGCAAGCGCCGAAACCGCAGCTCATCATGCGCTCGAGCGAGGCCTCGCAATAGACCCCGGACGCGGCGGCGAGCTCGGCGACGCGCTTCATCATGACAGCGGGACCGCAGGTCGCCACATAGTCGTAGTCGCCCGAGGCGAGCAGCTCGGCGACGGGCTCGGTGACGAAGCCGTGGTGCACGGCCGGCCCACCGGTCCCATCGTCGGTCGCGACGCGAAGGACCCCGCACCCCGCCTCGGTGAACTCGGGAGCGCCGACCAGCTTGCCGAAGCTGGCCGCACCGATGCAGGCGTCGAAGGAAACACCGCGGGAGGCCAGATCGCGGGCGAGGCAGAGCACGGGCGGGACCCCGATGCCGCCACCCACGAGCAGGGCACGACGGCAATCGGCGGGAGCGGACCATCCGTGGCCCCCGGGCCCGAGCAGATCGCTCGAGAATCCGGGCTCCCAAGCGGACATGCGACGCGTCCCCTCACCGACGACCGCGTACCAGATCTCGACGGTCCCCTTCCCCGGATCGGCGGAGGCGTAGCTCAGGGGTATCCTGAGCAGGCTCATGGCGTTTCCGGGAACGCGGACGTTGACGAACTGTCCTGGTTTCAACGCGCTCGCAAGCCGCGGGGCCTCGATGACGAGCGAGAACACGCCGTCGGCGATGCGCTCGTTCGAGACAACCGTGAAGTCATGCATGCGAGCAGGTGAAGGCGTAGGCATGTGCACTCCTTACCCGTCGGTGGAACTGAAACGAGGCCGTGCCGCGCGGATGCGTGACACGGCCTCTGCGTGAAGCTATCTTAGCAAATCTAGCAGACGACGCCGTCCTTGAGCGTCTGCCTGCCCCCGACGAACACGTCGGTGGCACGACCGGTGAGCTCCCAGCCCTTGAAGCCGGAGTTCTTGGCATGGCTGACGAAGTCGTCCTCGGAGACGGTCCAAGAAGCGTCGGCGTCGAGGACCGTGAGGTCGGCGAGGCTGCCCGCTGAGACGGAGACCGGCTCGAGGCCGAGGATCCGGCGGGGATTGATCGCCATGAGCTCGACGACGCGGGCGAGGTCGATGACACCAGCCTTGACGAGCTTGGTGTTGACGAGTGCGAGCGCGGTCTCGAGACCGGTCATGCCGAAGGGCGCGAGCTCGAACTCACGGGACTTCTCCCAATCCGCGTGCGGCGCATGGTCGGTCGCGATGGCGTCGACCGTGCCATCGAGGATGCCCGCGACGAGGGCCTCGGCGTCGGAGGCGGTGCGCAGGGGCGGGTTGACCTTGAAGCAGGTGTTGTAGGTGCCGTCGATGGCCTCCTCGGTGAGGAAGAGGTGGTGCGGCGTGGCCTCGCAGGTGACGGGCAGGCCTTTGGCCTTGGCGGCGCGGACCATCTCGAGGCCGCGGGCCGTGGAGATGTGCTGGATGTGGAGCTTGGCGCCCGTGAGCTCGGCGAGCATGATGTCGCGGGCGATCTGGAGCTCCTCGCCCTCCGCCGGCCAGCCGAGCAGGCCGAGCCTGGTGGAGACGACGCCCTCGTTGATCTGGCCGTCGCCGACCAGGTCATCGTCCTGGCAGTGGCTCATGAACACCTTGTCGAACATCTTGCCGTAGTCCATGGCGCGGCGCATCATGCCGGCACCCTGGACGCCGTGACCGTCATCGGTGAAGGCCACGCAGCCGTGAGCGACCATGTCGCCCATCTCGGCGATGATCTCGCCCTTGAGGCCGCGGGTCATGGCACCCGAGGGGAAGACGCGGCAGTGGGCGCGCGCGGCGGCGACGGACTTGATGTACTCGATCACCACGCCGTTGTCGGCCACCGGGTCGGTGTTGGGCATCGAGCAGACGCCCGTGAAGCCGCCCTTGGCCGCCGCGGCGGTCTCGGACTCGATGTCGCCCTTGGTCTCGAAGCCGGGCTCGCGAAGATGCACGTGCATGTCGACGAGGCCGGGGAGCAGGTACTTGCCGGCGAGGTCGACGACCTCGGCGCCGTCGGCGACAAGGCCCTCCCCCACCTGAGCGATGCGATCGTCCTCGATGAGGACGTCGACGACGCCGTCAAGCTCGACAGACGGGTCGACGACGTGGGCGTTCTTAAGAAGCAAGGCCATTATCGGCACCTCCAAGCAGCAGATACAGAGCAGCCATGCGCACGCAGATACCGGCGTAGACCTGGTCGAGGATGACCGAGCGCTCCGGATGGTCGGGCATGTAGGAATCGAACTCGACGCCGCGGTTGATCGGACCGGGGTGGCAGATGATGGCGTCGGGCTTCATAAGGCGCTCGCGGGCCTTCGTCAGGCCGAAGAGCTGGTGGTACTCGCGCAGGCTCGGGAAGGGCGCGCCCTCCAGGCGCTCGCGCTGGATGCGGAGCATGTAGACGACGTCCAGATCGGGCAGGACGTCATCGAGGCAGTAGCTCACATGGTCGGCACCGAGGACCTCGGGGCAGGGCGGCAGGAGCGTGCCCGGGGCGACGACGGTCACCTCGGCGCCCATGATCTTGAGGGCGGGGATGAGCGAGCCGCACACGCGGGAGTGGCCGATGTCGCCGACGACGCCGACCTTGAGGCCCTGGAAGTCGCCCTTGCGCTCCCAGATGGAGTAGAGGTCGAGGAGGGCCTGGGTGGGGTGCCCGTGCTTGCCGTCGCCGGCGTCGATGACGACGGCGGGGCTGGCCTGGCTCACGATGTAGGGGGCGCCGGCATGCTTGTCACGGACGACGATGCAGTCGATCTTGTAGGCGTCGAGCGTCATGACGGTGTCGATGAGGCTCTCGCCCTTCACGGTCGACGTGGAGGAGCCGCCGAAGTTGAGGGTGTCGGCGGAGAGGCGCTTCTCGGCGAGTTCGAAGGAGCTGCGAGTGCGCGTCGAGGGCTCGTTGAACATGTTGACGATCGTCTTGCCCTTGAGCGTGGGGACCTTCTTGATGGCGCGCTCGTTGACCTCGGAGAACGCCTTGGCGGTCTGGAGGATGGTCATGAGCTCGCTATCGGAGTACTCAGAGATGTCGATGAGGTGCTTGTGGTTGTTGAACATGGGCTATTCGCCTCCCAGCGGCGCAGAGCCCACGCGTGCGCCCGGCTCCACTTCCGTAATCTCGACGGACGTGCGGCCGTCGACGCTCTTGCAATACAGGCGCACGTTCTCCTCGTGGGAGGAGGGGACGTTCTTGCCAACGAAATCCGGGCTGATGGGAAGCTCGCGGTGGCCGCGGTCGACGAGGACGGCGAGCTCGATGCTGCTCGGACGGCCCAGATCCATGATGGCGTCGAGGGCGGCGCGAATCGTGCGGCCGGTGTAGAGGACGTCATCGACGAGGACGATGCGCTTTCCATCGACGTTGAACGGGATCTTGGTTTCATGAACCTCGGGGGCTATGTGCGTGAGGAAGTCATCGCGATAGAAGCTGATGTCCAAGCTCCCCAGGGGAACCTCGGCCCCCTCGATCTGCTTGATCTGCACGGCCAGCTCCCTCGCCAGGATGTCGCCCCTGGTGACGATGCCGACGATGGCGAGGTTTTCACAACCCTCGTTGCGCTCGACGATCTCGTGCGCGATGCGGGTGATCGCACGCTGGACGGCGACCTCATCCATGATGACCGCTTTGGGTGAAGACGTGCCCATCGATCTCCTTCCCTGCTCGTTGTGCCGTGAAGCTGCCTTCCGGCGCAAAAAAATAGATGCCCGACCGCAGGCGCGGAGGAGACATCGGCAAGTTGGTCCGCAGGGAGAGCATGGGCTCGGTGCGGTTATATGGGTCCTTGCGGTATCTCGTACGCGCTTAAAGGTCGAAAGGGATTATACATGATTCACCCTCCCGCGCCCCGGGATTTTCAATGAGGCCGGATCGCGCACATCCAATATCCCGAATACCGACCTTGCCGACATGCGCCATCCGGCCCGCGCGGAGGATGCGGGCCGGATGGGGTGGGGCATCAGGAGTCGTGGGTGAACTGGGAGTTGTAGAGATCAGCGTAGAAACCCTTGGCCGCGAGCAGCTCTGCGTGCGTCCCCGACTCCACGATGTCGCCATCCCTCAAGACGAGGATGACGTCGGCGTTCTTGATCGTACTCAGGCGATGGGCTATGACGAAACTGGTCCGACCGACCATGAGGTTGTCCATCGCCCGCTGTATGCGCTCCTCGGTGCGCGTGTCGACGTTGGAGGTGGCCTCGTCGAGGATGAGGATGGGCCGGTCCGCGAGGATGGCGCGGGCGATGGTGAGCAGCTGCTTCTGACCCTGGCTCACGTTGCTGGCATCCTCGTTGAGCTCGAAGTCATAGCCTCCGGGCAGGGTGCGGATGAAGTGGTCCGCGAACGCGGCGCGCGCGGCGCGCTCGACATCCTCATCGGTCGCCTCGATGTCGCCATAGCGGATGTTCTCGCGCACCGTCCCCTTGAACAGCCAGGTGTCTTGGAGGACCATCGCGAAGTTCGACCTCAGCGCATCGCGATCGAGGTCGCGTATATCGATGCCATCGATCGATATTGATCCGTCGTTCACATCGTAGAAGCGCATGAGGAGCTTCATGAGCGTGGTCTTCCCGGCCCCGGTGGGGCCCACGATGGCGACGGTCTGGCCGGGAGCGACCTCCCGGCTGAAATCCTTGATGATGATCCGGTCATCGACATAGCCGAAGCGAACGTGGTCGAAGGAGACCGCCCCTTTGCATGCAGGAAGCGCCCGTGCGCCCTCAGCGGAGATCTCCTCTTCCTCGGCAAGGAACTCGAAGACGCGCTCGGCGGCCGCGGAGAGCATCTGGAGCATGTTGGACACCTGGGAGAGCTGCGTGATGGGTTGCGTGAAGTTGCGAACGTACTGCATGAACGCCTGGATGTCGCCGATCTGGACCGCGCCGCCTATGGCCAGGAACGCGCCCACGACCACGACGGCAACGTAGCCGAGATTGGCGACGAAGTTCATAATCGGCTGCATCAAGCCGGAGAGGAATTGCGAGCGCCATCCGGAATCGAAGAGCCTGTCGTTGACTTTGTCGAAGTCCTCGAGGGTGCGCTCCTCCCGGTTGAACACCTGGATCACGGTCTGTCCCGAGAAGCTCTCCTCGATGACGCCGTCGACCTGGCCCAGATAAGCCTGCTGGCGACGGAAGTGCTTCTGGGACGCTCGCACGACGAGCACGACCGCGATGAGCGAGACGGGGACCGTGAGGAACGTGACACCCGCCAGCGTGAGGGAGAGCGAGATCATCTGGTAGGCGACGCCGATGATCTGGGCGGTGGAAGTGATGAGCTGCGTCACGCTCTGGTTGAGCGACTGGCCGAGCGTGTCGATGTCGTTGGTCACCCTTGAGAGGACGTCGCCGACGCTCCCCCGCTCAAAGTACCCGAGGGGCATCCTGCCGACTTTCTCGATGATCTCGCGCCTCAGGCGGTAGCACACCCGCTGCGTGATGCCGGTCATGAGCCACCCTTGGATAAGGTTGAACGCCGACGCACTTATATAGATGGTGAGGGCATGGCCGAGTATGGCCCCGACAGCGGCGAAGTCGACATCGCCCCTCCCCGCGATCTTCTGGGAGATCCCTTGGAAGAGCTCGGTGGTCGCCTCTCCCAAGACGCGGGGCCCCATGACGTTGAAGGCCACCGAACCGACCGCGAACACGATCGCTATGAGGAGCTTGAACCTCTCTTGGGCGATATAGGAGAAGAGCCTCCTGAGCGTGCCTTTGAAATCCTTGGCCCGCTCCGCGGCAGGCCCCCTATGTCCCATGGGTCCCGGCATCAAAGATCGCCTCCCTTCCCAAAACCATCGCCCTCGGCGATGGCGCAACCCCCATCGAGGACCGCGCCCCCACGGGAATCGATCCCCAGCTCCTCCTCGGACAGCTGGCTCGAGGCGA
Organism: Collinsella sp.; assembly: GCA_034088265.1. Classification (GTDB taxonomy): domain Bacteria; phylum Actinomycetota; class Coriobacteriia; order Coriobacteriales; family Coriobacteriaceae; genus Collinsella. The sequence continues at coordinate 23,073 of JAXDWR010000052.1, forward strand.
TCTCGAGGTACTCGGGGCAGGTTCGCAGGAGCGTCTCGTGGGTGCCGAGGCCCACCATGCGCCCCTCTTCGAGCACGAGGATGCGGTCGGCGTGCATGATCGTGGCGATGCGCTGCGCCACGATGACGGTGGTCGCATCGGCGGCACTGCGCGACAGGGCCGCACGAAGCGCGGCGTCGGTCTTGTAGTCGAGGGCCGAGAACGAGTCGTCGAAGACGAGGATCTTGGGCTTGATCGCGAGGGCGCGCGCGATCGCGAGGCGCTGGCGCTGACCGCCGGAGACATTGGATCCCCCTTGCGAGACCGCAGCGTCGAAGCCATCGGCCTTCCCCTCGATGAAGTCTGTGGCCTGCGCGATCTCCGCGGCCTCGCGCATCGCGCCGTCGTCGAGCGAGGGATCCCCGAACTTGATGTTGTCCCCGATCGTCCCCGAGAACAGCACACCCTTCTGGGGCACGAACCCTATCAGGGATCTGAGCTCCTTGAGGCCTATATCGCGCACGTCGACGCCGTCGATCTTGACGGAGCCCTCCGTGGCGTCGAACAGTCGGGGTATGAGCTGCACCAGCGTGGACTTCCCCGATCCCGTCGATCCGATGATGCCGAGCGTCTGCCCCGGATCTATCCGCATCGAGACATGCTCGATCGTGGGGGCGTCGGCGCCCGGATAGGTGAAGCCCACATCTTCGAACGAGAGCGATCCGACCCATCCATCGGGACCGGGATGGGCCCCGCCGGCGGGAGCAAGTGCGGGATCGGAGATCGAGGGGGATGTCTCCAGCACCTCGATGATGCGCTCGGCGGCCACGTCGGCACGGGGGAGCATGACCGAGATCATGGTGATGATCATGAAGCTCATGATCACCTGGATGGTGTAATTCATATATGCCATGAGATCGCCCACCTGCAGCGTCCCAGCATCGATGCCCTGGGCTCCAAACCACACGATGGCGACGGACGTCACGTTCATGATCAGCATCATGGCGGGCATCATGAAGGACATGGCGCGGTTGGTGAAGATATAAGTCCCCGTCAGCTCGGTGTTGGCCTCGTCATAGCGCCGCTCCTCATAGCGGGAGCGCCCAAACGCGCGGATCGGCATGATCCCCGTCAGGATCTCGCGCGCGACGAGGTTGTTTTGATCCACGAGCTTCTGCATCATGCGGAACCTGGGCATCGTGAGCCCCATCAGCACCCCGATGACCACGGCTATGGTCGCGATCGAGGCCACGACGATCCACTGGAGCCCCGTGTCGCCAAACGTGAGCACCCGCCAGACGGCCCCGATGCCCATGCATGGGGCATAGAGCACCACGCGCATGCACATGACGAGCATGACCTGGACCTGTTGGATGTCGTTGGTCCCGCGCGTGATGAGCGATGCCACCGAGAACCTGCCCGTCTCCGCGGGCGAGAACGAGAGCACGCGCGCATACATGTCGTGGCGAAGGTCGCGGGCTATCTGCGCGGCCGTGTGGGAGGCGTTGAGGGCGGCGAGGATGGCGCAGAGCGCGGCGACGGCGGCATACGCGAGCATATGGACGCCCTCCCGAGCGAGGTAGCCGGTCTGGACCGCCTCGAGATCTACGCCGGCGCGATCGTATGCGGAACGGACGAACTCGATGGCCCGACCCTTGATGATGGCCGGCCCGTTCTCGCCAAGATGGTCCCCCACGCCCTCGCGCATGGCGAGGAGATCCTGCTTGGAGACCACTCCCGCCGACACCATCTCATGAAGCGCATCGGCGGTGAGGGTGCCCGTCATGGGCAGACTCGGGGCTTCCGGACGGCCATCGCCCGCACTGGGAAGCGAATCGGCGGAGACGCCCTGCTCGAGTGACTGGGCAAGCATCTCGGCCTCCCCCAGGAACCCCTCGAGCTCGGAGCGAGCCTCCTCGTCCCCCTCGAAGCGATACACCCCGTCCTCGAGGGCATAGGCGGCGTCGAGGCGCGCGATCTCGTCGTCGGATAGGAAGAGCCTCACGTCATCCATGCCCGACTCGTCGATGACGTCGGGAACGACGGACTCGATGCCGCCCGATCCGATCCCGGTGTCGACGATGCGACTCATGATGGTCGGCAGCGTGAGCTCGCAGTTGGCTTGGATGAGCAGCAAGGCGAGCGCGATCACAAGGTTGATCTCATGCCGTCTCAGGAAGGTGAAGATCCTCACGAGCCATCCCCCTCTTCTGGTTCCCAGCTTTTCGACCGTTCAATTCTCTCCTGCCTGCCCCGTGATAATCCGCGCATTCGCAAGTTCGCGGATCACCATAGGACCTCCATTCATTCGGTACCTTGATAAGATGTCGGGAACACCGCATGGCCTCCCGATAGCCCCAGACCCGAGGGCCTTTGGCGCTTTTGGGAAAAACTCCCATGGTCAATATGTAGATTGCGCACATTCCATCGCTTCTGTGCTATAGTTCATTCCTGTTTGTTCACGCGGCATCGAAACCACGCCGCCCAAGGAGGGTATAGAAATGTCCAAAGTTTGCGAAATCTGCGGTAAGCACCCCGTTGCTGGTCGCTCCATCAGCCACTCTCACCGCGTCACCAACCGCACGTTCCGTCCGAACATCCAGCGCGTGTACGTCGTCGTCGACGGTCATCGTCGCAAGATGAACGTCTGCACCAGCTGCCTCAAGGCCGCCAAGGTCGCACGCTCCTAGGTCTTCTCTTCCCTCTCGAGCGAACGCGTCGGCGAAGCAGCGCCGGGCACATCGAACGAACAGGCCCCGCCTCGGCGGGGCCTTTTTTCACCCAGTCCGCCTTCCCAGGGACCTTGGGGCGCGCCCGTCTCCCTGTGCACCGCCCCGTCCGTCCGGCAAACGCAGGATCGCCCGCGCAGCCATCGGTCCCGGTCGACACCGTCCTGTTGGATGTCCCCCTTTCGACACGGCCCCGCCGGATGCCCTTTTCACCATGCCGCATTGTCTCAGAATTGATTTGAACGTTTCAATTTCTTGTCACCCCAATTTGGTGATGCATGGCGAATCTGAGTCATAAGAGAACTCATACACTGTTTTATGAGCATGTTTAGGTGATATGCCCGCTCAATACGCAAGTATGTTCTCTCTGAATAAGGTGCTCTAATTTGGATTATTCGTAATTTGGAACGCTTCAAAACTTAATTTTCATCCTGTTTGTGTGACAGCGGCCCCCCGACTCGCTACTATGCAAGATGTTGGGTAGGCCACCGCTTAAGGAGAGCTGTATGGCAAAGAAACCAAACGTGCAACCTGATCCCCAGATCGTCGACTCGGTTGAATCCCTTGAGGCCAAGCTCGCGCGCATGCGCGAGGCCCAAGGGATTTTTGCTAAGTTCACGCAGGAGCAGGTCGACAAGATCTTCTACGAGGCAGCGCTCGCAGCCAACAAGGCTCGCATCCCGCTGGCCAAGATGGCCGTCGAGGAGACCGGCCGTGGCGTCCTCGAGGACAAGGTGATCAAGAACCACTACGCCGCCGAGTACATCTACAACGCTTACAAGGACACCAAGACCTGTGGCGTCATCGAGCGCGACGAGGCGTACGGCATCACCAAGATCGCCGAGCCCATCGGCCTCGTGGGCGCGGTCATCCCGACCACCAACCCCACCTCCACCGCGATCTTCAAGTGCCTCATCTGCCTGAAGACCCGCAACGCCATCATCATCAGCCCGCATCCCGCGGCCGCCAAGTGCACCATCGCCGCGGCCAAGCTCGTCCTCGACGCCGCCATCAAGGCCGGTGCCCCCGAGGACATCATCGGCTGGGTCGACGTCCCCTCCATCGACCTCACCAACATGGTGATGCGCGATGTCGATATCATCCTCGCGACCGGCGGTCCGGGCATGGTCAAGGCCGCCTACTCCTCCGGCAAGCCCGCCCTGGGCGTCGGCGCGGGCAACACCCCCGTCGTCATCGACGAGACCGCCGACATCAAGCTCGCCGTCAACTCCATCATCCACTCCAAGACCTTCGACAACGGCATGATCTGCGCCTCCGAGCAGTCCGTCACGGTCCTCGAGAGCATCTATGACGAGGTCAAGGCCGAGTTCACCCGTCGCGGCTGCTACTTCGTCAAGAAGGGCGCCGAGATGGAGGCCCTGCGCGACGCCATGTTCAAGAACGGCGCGCTCGACCACCGCATCCCCGGCATGCCCGCCGCCAAGATCGCCGAGCTCGCCGGCATCGAGGTCTCGCCGCGCACCAAGATCCTCATCGCCGAGGTGACCTCGACCGATCCCGAGAAGGAGGAGTTCTCCCACGAGAAGCTCTCCCCCGTCCTCGCCATGTACAGCGCCAAGTCCTTCCAGGAGGCCGTCGACAAGGCCGAGCACCTGGTCCTCGCGGGCGGCCCGGGCCACACCGCGTCCCTCTACGTGCATCCCGCCGAGGCCGAGAAGATCTCCCTCTTCGAGCACACCATGAAGGCGTGCCGCATCGTCATCAACACCCCCTCCTCGCAGGGCGGCATCGGTGACCTGTATAACTTCGGCATGAAGCCCTCCCTCACCCTGGGCTGCGGCTCCTGGGGTGGCAACTCCGTCTCTGAGAACGTTGGGGTGAAGCACTTGATCAACGTCAAGACCGTGGCCGAGCGCCGCGAGAACATGCTCTGGTTCAGGGCTCCCGAAAAGGTCTACTTCAAGAAGGGCTGCACGCCCGTCGCCCTCGACGAGCTCGGGCGCGTCATGGGCAAGAAGCGCGCCTTCATCGTCACCGACCAGTTCCTCTTCAAGAACGGCAACACCCGCGCCATCGAGGCCAAGCTCGATGAGATGGGCATCGCGCACGACTGCTTCTACGACGTCGAGCCCGACCCCTCGCTGCAGTGCGCGCGCCGCGGCGCCGCCCAGATGGCCCTCTTCGAGCCCGACGTCATCATCGCCGTCGGCGGCGGCTCGGCCATGGACGCCGGCAAGATCATGTGGATGATGTACGAGCACCCCGAGTGCAACTTCGAGGACATGGCCATGGACTTCATGGACATCCGCAAGCGCGTCTTCACCTTCCCCGAGATGGGCAAGAAGGCCTACTTCGTGGCCGTCCCCACCTCCTCCGGCACCGGCTCCGAGGTGACCCCCTTCGCCATCATCACCGACAAGGAGACCGGCATCAAGTGGCCGCTCGCCGACTACGCCCTGCTCCCCAACATGGCTGTCGTCGACGTCGACAACGCCATGACCGCCCCGCGTGGCCTCACCGCCGCGTCCGGCATCGACGTCATGACCCACGCCATCGAGTCCTTCGTCTCGATCATGGCCTCCGACTACACCAAGGGCCTCTCGATGAAGGCCGCCAAGCTGGTCTTCGACAACCTGCCTTCCGCCTATGAGAAGGGCGCCGCCGATCCCCACGCCCGCGAGGAGATGCACAACGCCTCCTGCATGGCCGGCATGGCCTTCGCCAACGCCTTCCTCGGCCTCAACCACTCCATGGCCCACAAGCTCGGCGCCTTCCATCACCTGCCCCACGGCATCGCCAACGCCATCATCCT
>JAXDWR010000053.1:0-51027 GCA_034088265.1 Collinsella sp.
GCATCCGGACCGAGGATCTCGCATGCGACGAGACTTGCCGTGTCCATAGCTCGGCCTAAAGGCGATGAGACCACTTTGTCGGGGACAACGCCGTGGGCTTTGATCCATTCGGCTGCCGCTTGGGCCTGTTGACGGCCCAAATCGGTAAGCGGTGAATCACAGCGACCCTGGACGAGCTTTTTTACGTTGAATTCCGTCTGGCCGTGGCGGAGCAGATACAGCCTCTTCATATTCTCCCCTTCTGTATAACGTGCTTTGCCGGCGCAGACCTACTCGTGGGTATGCCCTACGTAGTCATCGTCGATCGTAATCTTGGCAATCGACTTGGGATATTCCGATTCGACCCTCTGGGCCAACGCGTGCTTGAGCTCATCGGCCCCCATGCCCAAATCCGAGGGACGCACACAGTCAAAGATCACGTTGGTGTGCGTAGGACCCGGCACACAGCGCAGGTCATGAATCGAAAGGCGGCTATCGATCTGTTGGGCCATGGCGTGAATGCGCAAGCGCATGCTCGCCACCTTGGGGTCATCAATCACGATGGGATCGTAGTGAAGCGTGACAATCATGTCGTCTTCGTCCCTAAATGCCTGTTCAATGTTATCGAGCGTGTCATGACTTTCCAGCGGGCTGGCCTCGGCCGCCATCTCGGCGTGAGCGCTTGCGAACTTCCTGCCCGGACCGTAGTCGTGAACCATTAGGTCATGAACGCCCAAAACGCCAGGGTAGCTCATGATCTTGCCGCGAATATGTTCGACCAGCTTGGGATCGGGCGCCTGACCCAAAAGCGGGCTCACCGTATCCTGGATGAGTTCAAAACCGCTCCAGCCAATATAGGCGCCAACGGCAAGGCCGACCCAAGCATCAAGATTGATATGCGTCACCTGCGAAACAATTGCGCACGCTAACACGGCGCCTGTGGCAAGGACATCGTTCTTGGAATCCTGCGCGGTCGCATGCAGCGTCTCAGACTCAATACGGTCACCGAGCTTTTGGTTGAGAGCCGCCATCCACAGTTTAACAACCATCGAAAGCGCCAAGACTGCCACCAGGGCAAGCGAGAACTCGACGGGTTCGGGGTGGACGATACGCTCAAACGAGGTCTTCACCAGTTCGAGGCCGATGAGCAGCACGAGCGCCGCCACGACCAGACCCGAGAGATACTCGTAGCGGCCATGGCCGTAAGGGTGCTCGGGGTCTGCCGGCTTGCCCGCCAGCTTAAAGCCAAGCACGCTCACGATGTTTGAGCTGGCATCGGACAGGTTGTTCATGGCGTCCGCCACAATCGAAACCGATCCCGACAGCACGCCAATTGCACCCTTCGCAGCGCATAGCGCCACATTGGCGAGAATACACACCACGCCCGCCAACGTGCCCACGCGCGCACGGTCGCCCTGCGCACGACGAACGATCCACTCGACCATCTATATCTGCCCCCAACAGTTTTACTCATACACCCGTTTGTCGAATAGCTCAGTAGTGTAGACCCTTTACCCCATCGATACAAAAAAGGCCGCAACCCTTAGGGCTGCGGCCTTACAAATCGCACTATCGAGCAAAAAGCTTAGAGCTTGATGTCGATGTCGACGCCAGCGGGGAGATCGAGACGCATGAGCGAATCAACGGTGCCCGAGGTGGGGTCGAGGATGTCGATGAGGCGCTTGTGGGTGCGCATCTCGAACTGCTCACGGGAGTCCTTGTCCACGTGCGGGGAGCGGATGACCGTGTAGAGGTTGCGCTCGGTGGGCAGGGGGATGGGGCCGGAAACACGGGCACCGGTCTTCTGAGCGGTGTCAACGATGAGCTTCGCGGACTGGTCGACGACCTCGTGATCATAGCCCTTGAGGCGGATCCTGATCTTCTGGCTAGACAACTTTAACCTCCAATGGATAGCGAGGGCACCCTCGCGGTGTTACTAGTGCGAGCGAGCGACTTAGTTCGTGCCGTTCTTGCTCATGACCTCGTCCGTGATGGACTTGGGCGCCGGCTCGTAGGAGTCGAACTGCATCGTGTAGGATGCACGGCCCTGGGTCTGGGAGCGAAGATCGGTCGCATAGCCGAACATCTCGCCCAGCGGCACCTTGGCGCGGATGACCTTGCTGCCGCCACGATCGTCCATGCCCTCGATCTTGCCACGGCGACCGGAGAGGTTGCCCATGACGTCGCCCATGTACTGCTCGGGGGTCTCGACCTCGACAGACATGTAGGGCTCGAGGAGGATGGGGTCGGACTTCTTGAGGGCGTCCTTGATGGCCATGGAACCGGCGATCTTGAAGGCGGCCTCGGAGGAGTCGACCTCGTGGTAGGAACCGTCGAAGAGGGTGACCTTGACGTCGACGACCGGATAGCCGGCGATGACGCCCGTGTTCAGAGCCTCCTGGATGCCCTTGTCGATGGACGGGATGTAGTCCTTGGGAACGACGCCGCCGACGATGGCGTTGACGAACTCGTAGCCAAAGCCCTCTTCCATCTTCTCGAGCTTGATGACCGCATGGCCGTACTGACCGCGACCACCGGACTGGCGGACGAACTTGCCCTCGGCCTTCTCGACATCGTGGCCGGGAGCCTCGCGGTAGGCGACCTGGGGCTTGCCGACGTTGGCGTCGACCTTGAACTCGCGGAGCAGACGGTCGACGATGATCTCGAGGTGCAGCTCGCCCATGCCGGCGATGATGGTCTGGCCGGTCTCGTGGTTGGTGGACACCTGGAAGGTCGGGTCCTCCTCGGCGAGCTTGGTCAGGGCGATGGACATCTTGTCCTGCTCGGCCTTGCTCTTGGGCTCGATGGCGACGTCGATGACGGGCTTGGCGAACTCGATCTGCTCGAGGATGAGCTCCTTGCCCTCCTCGCAGAGGGTGTCACCGGTGGTGGTGTTCTTGAGACCGACGGCGGCGAGGATGTCACCGGCGGAGGCGCCGTCGACGTCGACGCGGTCGTTGGCGTTCATCTCAAGGATGCGGCCGAAGCGCTCGCGGCTGCCGGAGGTGGCGTTGGCGACGTAGGAGCCAGCGTCAACGTGACCGGAGTAGACGCGGAAGAAGGTAAGCTTGCCGACGAAGGGGTCGGTCGCGATCTTGAAGGCGAGAGCGGCGAAGGGGGCCTTCGCGTCGGCCTCGCGGGTCTCGGTGTCACCGGTCTTGGGGTTGGTGCCATCGACGGCGGGGACGTCGAGCGGGCTGGGGAGGTAGTCGACGACAGCGTCGAGCAGCTCCTGGACGCCCTTGTTCTTGTAGGCGGAGCCCACGAGGACGGGGTTGAGCTCGTTGGCGAGGGTGCCCTTGCGGATGGCGGCCTTGAGCATGTCCTCGGGGATCTCCTCATCCTCGAGAACGAGCATCATGAGCTCGTCATCGTAGTTGGAGGCGGCGTCGAGCAGCTCGGCGCGCTTCTCCTCGGCGATCTCGGCGAACTCAGCGGGGATCTCGGCCATGGGCTCGGGATAGGTCATGCCCTTGTCGTCGGCCTTGAAGTCCCAGGCGGTCATGGTGACGAGGTCGATGACGCCCCAGAAGTTGTCCTCGGCGCCCATGGGGACCTGGATCGCCACGGCGTTGGCGTTCAGGCGCTCCTTCATGGTCTCGATGGCATGGAAGAAATCGGCACCGATGCGGTCATACTTGTTGATGAACGCGATACGGGGGACGTTGAAGTTGCGGGCCTGGCGCCACACGGTCTCGGACTGCGGCTGGACGCCGGCGACGGCGTCGAAGACGGCGACGGCACCATCGAGGACGCGCAGGGAGCGCTCGACCTCAGCGGTGAAGTCGACGTGGCCCGGGGTGTCGATGATCTGGATGCGGTAATCCTTGTCATCCTTCTTCCAGAAGCAGGTGGTGGCGGCGGACTGAATGGTAACGCCGCGCTCCTGCTCCTGAACCATCCAGTCCATGGTGGCAGCGCCCTCGTGGACCTCACCGATCTTGTGGGTCTTGCCGGTGTAGTAGAGGATGCGCTCGGTCGTGGTGGTCTTACCGGCATCGATGTGGGCCATGATGCCGATGTTGCGGGTCTCGGAAAGCTTGTACTTGGGCTTAGCCATGAGTCAGTTCCTTCCTGAAATTACCAGCGGTAGTGAGAGAACGCACGGTTGGCCTCGGCCATCTTGAAGACATCCTCGCGCTTCTTGACGGAAGCGCCGACGCCGTTGGAGGCATCGAGGATCTCGTTGGCGAGACGCTCGGCCATGGTCTTCTCCTTGCGGGAGCGGGAGAAGTTGACGATCCAGCGGATGGCGAGCTGGGTCGAACGACGGGAGTTGACCTCCATCGGGACCTGATAGGTGGCGCCACCGACGCGCTTGGGCTTGACCTCGAGGGTCGGACGGACGTTGTCCATGGCCTTCTTGAAGACGGCGAGGGCGTCGCCCTCGGACTTGGCGGCCACGATGTCGAAGGCGCCATAGACAACGCGCTCGGCGGTGGACTTCTTGCCGTCCAGGAGGACCTTGTTGATGAGCTGGGTCACGAGGCGGTTGTTGTAGACAGCATCCGGCATAACCTCGCGGCGATTATTCTTTGCTGCACGACGCGGCATGTGAAATCTCCTCTGTTCGTTGGGTTAGATCAGGCTAGTGGCCTACTTGGGGCGCTTAGCACCGTACTTGGAACGGGACTGCTTGCGGTTGTTGACCGGAGCGGCATCGTAAGCGCCACGGATGATGTGATAACGAACACCGGGGAGGTCGCGAACGCGGCCGCCGCGGATGAGGACGATGGAGTGCTCCTGGAGGTTGTGACCCTCGCCGGGGATGTAAGCGGTGACCTCGATGCCGTTGACAAGGCGCACGCGGGCGACCTTACGAAGAGCCGAGTTCGGCTTCTTGGGGGAGGTGGTGAAGACGCGGGTGCAGACGCCACGCTTCTGGGCGTTGTGCTGCAGGGCGGCGTTCTTGGACTTCTTGGGGACGGACCTGCGGCCCTGGCGAACGAGCTGGTTGATAGTAGGCAAAACGTTCTCCTTCTTCGCGATGATTCCAGCTTTTACTTTGTGCAACGGCTTGAATCGAGGCGTCAGCATCCGCCTACGAAACACGCAATTCGACAGAATACGAGTGTCTGTCTGCGGTGTCAACAGACCACGCTACCGGGCGTATCCTTTATTCGATCCGATTGCTTGGAATCTCCATACTTCCCCCTCCCGACCCGCCACCTCGGCGTGTCACGCACAGATCTGGACGAAACCGGCAGGCCCCATCCACCAGCAGGCGCTCGTCGCCATCCCCGATTGGCCCATTATGCGACGAGCGCCAGGATTCGGGACTCGCGGACTGTAAAAGCGAGGTAATGTACGGCCTCTTGCCACGCGGCCTCCCGAACGCCCTTTTGTGATCGACGTTTGCGCAGGATCGAATCGGACTATCGAGGCTCTTTCAGCGTGCTTGCGATTGAAGTCGTACATTGCCCCACTTTTTCAGTTCGAGAGCCCCGATTCTTGGCACTGGCGGCATCTTGACGCCAAAGCGAGGCGGGGGATGTCGCGCATCCCCCGCCTCGCTCCTCGTAGAACATATGCCAAGCGCCCCATATCACCGGATTCGAAGCATTCCATGCCGAACATGCGGGCAGGGACCCGATTCGAGGCCGTCAGCGCTTGCGGCGCTTGCGCCCCTTGGCGCGATCGGCGCGTCGATGGTTGACCTTGTAGAAACCGGCACCCATCGCGACGGAGATCGCCAAGATGAGAAGCAGACCGATCTGGCTTCCCAGCTGCTGCATGAGATCTTCCATTGCCATCCCCTCTCGTTGTGAGTCGAAGGCCATTATATGTCCAAGACGCGAGCGGACCCGCCCCCAAATGGGAACGGGTCCGCCTAGAGCGCTATGCAATCGGCGCGAGGGCGCTACTCCTCGTAGGAGTTATGGCCGTTGGGATCGTCGGGGTCGTCCCCGTCATCCTGATCGACCAGCTGATTGAGCAGCTCATCGATCGAGGCCATGTCCTCGTTGATGATGGCATCGGAGCCAGCGGATTTGGCCGCCTCAGCGGGGGCGCCGAGCAGCTCCTCATCGGAGTCATAGTGGTGGCGCGGGGCGCTCGTGCCAAGCAGGATGTCGTCGGGGCCATCGGGGCTGAAGACCATCTGCAGCAGCTGGGAGAGATCCTCCTCATCCGCCATATCCTCGACGTTGTCGAGGATGAAGAGCAGGTTGCGGGCCTCGAGGCCGTCGCGCAGCTCCTCGATCGCCTTCGCGCCGATGCCATCGATGCGAAGGAGGTCCTCCTCGGAACGGCCCATGAGGTCGCCCACGGTCTCGATGCCGACCTCGCTGAACTTGTTGGTCCAGCGCTGGGAGACGCCGAGGTCGTCGAAGAGGTAGAGCTGGGCATCGTCCGCGGAGATGGTGCGGCCATTGCGGGTGATGGAGCCGTCGCCGGTCCCGTACTCGTCGTAGCAGGCCCAATCGAGCTGCTGCGGGAGCTGCTCGTCGAGCTGCTTGAGCTCCTCGGGGGCCCAGTCGGGCAGAGCCTTGGAGCCGGGGGCGGTGGCTCCACCGACATTCACATAGCCATCGGCGGTGCGATAGGTCAGACCAGCCTCGGAGTACGGCTTGAGGCCGGTGCCGACGGGGATCTTCTTGCCGACGATGACGTTGGACTTGAGGTCGAGCAGGTGGTCGACCTTGCCCTCGATGGCGGCCTCGGTGAGGACGCCCGCGGTGCGGATGAACGACGCGGAGGACAACCAGGAGTCGATCGACGACGCGACCTTGAGGGTGCCGAGGATCGCGGGCTCGGCAGCGGGCGCGGTGCCGCCCAGGCGGGCGACGCGCTCGACCTCGTCGGCGAACTCGTAGCGATCGACGTACTGGCCCAGCAGGTAGCTGGAGTCACCGGGGTTGGTGATCTGGACGCGGCGCAGCATCTGGCGTGCGATGACCTCGATGTGCTTGTCGTTGAGGTCGACGCCCTGGCTGGTGTAGACGTCCTTGACGTTCTCGACGAACGTGTGCATGGTGCTCTCGATGTCCGTGAGCTTGCGCAGGTTGCGGAAGTTCACGAAGCCCTTGGTGATCTGGTCGCCGGCGCGGACCTCGCAGCCATCCTCGATGCCGGGCATGAAGCGGACGGACGCGGGGACGCGCTTCTCCTCGAGGACACGGGTGTGATCCGAGGAGTCGGTGAGCGTGAGGACGTACTCGGACTTCTCGGGCTTGATCTCGAGATGACCGGAGAACGACGCCAGGTCGGCCTCGCGGCCGAGAATCTTCTCGTTGACGTTGCCGACGACGTCGAACATGCGGCCGACCGTGGGCAGACCCTGGGTGATGTCGTCGACGCCCGCGACGCCACCGGAGTGGATCGTACGCATCGTGAGCTGGGTGCCGGGCTCGCCGATCGACTGGGCGGCGATGATGCCGACGGCGGTGCCGATCGCGACGGGGCGACGGGTGGAGAGATCCCAGCCATAGCACTTCTGGCAGACGCCGTACTTGGAACGGCAGGTCAGGAGCGCGCGGAGGGTGACCTTCTGGATACCCGCGTCGAGGAGCCTCTGGATGTCGCCCGTGGACTCGATGTAGGCGTCCTTGGCGAACAGGACGGTGCCGTCCTCGGCCACGGCGTCCTCGGCGAAGCAGCGGCCGACGAGATCGGCGTTGAGCTGGTCGGTGCCAGGGACGATCAGGTTGTAGGTGCAGCCCTCATCCGTGCCGCAGTCCTCCTCGCGGACGATGACGTCCTGGGCCACATCGACGAGACGACGAGTCAGGTAACCGGAGTCGGAGGTGTGGGACGCGGTGTCGACGAGGCCCTTGCGCGCGCCATAGGTCGAGATGAAGTACTCGAGCGGCAGCAGGCCCTCGCGGAAGTTCGCCTTGATGGGAAGGTCGATCGTCTCGCCGGACATGTCGGCCATGAGGCCGCGCATGCCGCCGAGCTGACGCAGCTGGGCCTTGGAACCACGGGCGCCGGAATCGGCCATCATGTAGATCGGGTTCTCCTCGTCGAACATGGCGAGCATCTTCGCGGCGACCTCGTCGGTGGCGGCGGTCCACTCGTTGACGACCTCGGTGTGACGCTCCTGCTCGTTGACGAAGCCCTCGAGGTAGTACTCGTTGATCTGATCGACGTTGGCCTGGGCGCGCTCGAGGATCTCGGGTTTGTCCTCGGGGATGAGGGCGTCCCAGAGAGAGATCGTCAGGCCGGCGCGGGTCGCGAAGTGGAAGCCCGCGAACTTGATGGCGTCGAGGATCGGACCGACCTCTGCCTGCGGGTAGCGGTCGCAGCAGTTGGCGACGAGCTTGCCCACATCGCCCTTGACCATCTTGAAGTTGATGAACTCGTAGTCGGCGGGCAGGCACTGGCGGTTGAAGATGATGCGGCCGATCGTCGTCTCGAAGCGCGCGGTCCTCTTGTTGGAGACGTCGTAGTCAACGAACTCGTCGCGGCTGTTCTTGACGCGGAAGTACTTGGTCCCGTCCTCGGCGACATAGTTGGCCTCGGCCTCGGAGACACGCACCTGGATCTTGGCCTGGAGGTCGACCTCGGAGCGGGCGTCGTAGGCGTTGAGCGCGTCATCGAAGCTCGCGAAGACGTGGCCCTCGCCCTCGAGGCCCTCGCGGGCCTGGGTGAGGTAGTAGACACCGATGATCATGTCCTGCGAGGGCACGTTGACGGGCTTGCCGGAAGCGGGCGAGCGCAGGTTGTTGGCGGAGAGCATGAGGACGCGGGCCTCGGCCTGGGCCTGGAGGCTCAGGGGGACGTGGACCGACATCTGGTCGCCGTCGAAGTCCGCGTTGAAGGGGGCGCAGACCAGCGGGTGCAGGTGGATGGCCTTACCCTCGACGAGAACCGGCTCGAAGGCCTGGATGGAGAGACGGTGCAGCGTCGGGGCGCGGTTGAGCAGGACGAGGCGGCCGTCGATGACCTCCTCGAGGATGTCCCACACGAAGCTGGCGCCGCGATCGATCGAGCGCTTGGCGCCCTTGATATTCTCAACCTTGCCGAGCTCGACCAGACGCTTCATGACGAAGGGCTTGAAGAGCTCGAGCGCCATCGTCTTGGGCAGGCCGCACTGGTGCAGCTTGAGCTTGGGGTCGGTGACGATGACGGAGCGGCCGGAGTAGTCGACGCGCTTGCCGAGCAGGTTCTGACGGAAGCGGCCCTGCTTGCCCTTGAGGGCCTCGGCGAGCGACTTGAGCGGACGCCCACCGCGCCCGGAGACCGGACGGCCACGACGGCCGTTGTCGAACAGGGCGTCGACGGCCTCCTGGAGCATGCGCTTCTCGTTGTTCACGATGATCGCCGGGGCGTCGAGATCGAGGAGGCGCTTGAGGCGGTTGTTACGGTTGATGACGCGACGATAGAGGTCGTTGAGGTCGGACGCCGCGAAACGACCGCCGTCGAGCTGGACCATCGGGCGCAGATCGGGCGGGATCACCGGGATGACGTCGAGGATCATGTTGGAGGGGTCGTTGTCGCCCTTGAGGAAGGCGTCGACGACCTCGAGGCGCTTGACGGCCTTCTCGCGCTTCTGCTTCTGGCCGTCCTCGTCGGCGATGATGGCCTTCAGGGCCTTGGACTCGGCCTTGAGGTCGATCGCGGCCAGGAGGTCGCGGACGGCCTCGGCGCCCATGTCGCCGCTGAAATACATGGAGTAGTAGCGCTTCATCTCGCGGAACAGGGGCTCATCGGAGATGAGATCGCGCTCGCTCAGCTTCATGAACGCCTGGAAGGCATCGGAGCGGAGCTGCTTCTCGTCCTTGCACTCCTCCTCGATGTCGATGATGCCCGCAGCGATCTCCTCCTGGGTGAGGGGCTCCTCGTCGGAGAACTCATCGAAGTTCTCGGGGTTGCCCTGCTCCTTCAGGCTCTCGATCTGACGGGCGCACTCGGCGTCGATCTCCTCGAGATCGGCCGCGAGCTCCTCGCGCAGATCGTCGGCGTCGGCCTCGCGGGCCTCATAGTCGACATGGGTGATGATGTAGCTGGCGAAGTAGAGCACCTTCTCGAGATCCTTGGACTTGATGTCCAGAAGACGGCTCATAGGGAAGCTCGTGGGGCTCTTGAAATACCAGATGTGGCTCACCGGCGCGGCGAGCTCGATGTGGCCCATGCGCTCGCGGCGGACCTTCGCCGAGGTGACCTCGACGCCGCAGCGCTCGCAGACGATGCCCTTGAAGCGAATGCCCTTGTACTTGCCGCAGGAGCACTCCCAGTCCTTCGCGGGACCGAAGATCTTCTCGCAGAACAGGCCGTCCTTCTCGGGCTTGAGGGTGCGGTAGTTGATGGTCTCGGGCTTCTTGACCTCGCCGTAAGACCAGGAGCGGATCTTGTCGGCGCTGGCAAGCGAGATCTTCACCGCGTCAAAATCGGTAGCTTCGAAATCTGCCACAGTCTCTACTCCTTATCAGTGGTGGAGGCGGTCAGCTCGCCGATGAGCGCCTCGGCGGCCTCGGCGGAGGTGTCGACCTCATCGATGGAGGGAAGGATGCCGGACCCGTCGATCGCGGACTCGTCGGCGTCGTCGTCGGCGGTGACGTGAGAGGGATCGGCGTCGCGGAGCGGCTCGATGTCGAGGGCGAGCGAGCGAATCTCCTTCACCAGGACCTTGAACGACTCGGGGATGCCGGCCATGGGGACGTTGTCGCCCTTGACGATGGCCTCGTAGGTCTTCACGCGACCGATCGTGTCGTCGGACTTGACGGTGAGGATCTCCTGGAGGACGTTGGAGGCGCCGTAGGCGTAGAGCGCCCAGACCTCCATCTCACCGAAGCGCTGGCCGCCGAACTGGGCCTTGCCGCCGAGCGGCTGCTGGGTGACGAGGCTGTAGGGGCCGGTCGAGCGCGCGTGGATCTTGTCATCGACCATGTGGCCGAGCTTCAGGATGTAGGAGGTGCCCACGGTGATGGGCTCGCGGAACTCCTCACCCGAGCGACCGTCGAACAGGCGGGTCTTGCCACGCTCGTCGAGCTGCGTGACGAACTCGGTGCGCATGTGGTCGCCGAAGCGCTCGCTCGCGAGGTTGACCATGTTCTTATTGGCGCGACGGATGACCTCGGCGATCTCGTCCTCCTTGGCGCCATCGAAGACGGGCGTCGCGGTGAAGAACGGGCCGGGGACGTACTTGTCGGAATCGGCGTTGTCGGGATCCCAGCCCGAGGCGGCGGCCCAGCCGAGGTGGCACTCGAGGAGCTGGCCGACGTTCATACGGGAGGGGACGCCGAGCGGGTTCAGGATGACGTCAACCGGGGTGCCGTCGGCCATATAGGGCATGTCCTCGACGGGGAGGATCTCGGAGATGACGCCCTTGTTGCCGTGGCGGCCGGCGATCTTGTCGCCCTGCTGGATCTTGCGGCGCTGCGCGACGTAGACGCGGACCATCTCGTTCACGCCCGGAGCGAGATCGTCGCCGTTCTCACGGCTGAAGCGGACGACGTCGATGACGCGGCCGTAGGCGCCGTGGGGCATCTTGAGGGAGGTGTCGCGAACGTCGTGGGCCTTCGCACCGAAGATGGCGCGCAGCAGGCGCTCCTCGGCGGTCAGAGCGCTCTCGCCCTTGGGCGTGACCTTGCCGACGAGGATGTCGCCGGGGCCGACCTCGGCGCCGATGCGAATGATGCCGTCCTCATCGAGGTTGGCGAGCATGTCCTCGGAGAGGTTGGGGATCTCGCGGGTGATCTCCTCGGGACCGAGCTTGGTGTCGCGGGCGTCGATCTCGTGACGAGAGATGTTGATGGTGGTCAGCAGGTCCTCGGCGACGACGCGCTCGGACACCACGATGGCGTCCTCATAGTTGTAGCCCTCCCAGCTCATGTACGCGACGGTGAGATTCTGGCCGAGGGCGAGCTCGCCGTGGTCGGTGCTGGGGCCGTCAGCGAGGGGCTGGCCCTCGACGACCACGTCGCCCACGCGGACGAGCGGGCGATGGTTGATGCAGGTGGACTGGTTGGAGCGCTGGTACTTGGGCAGGCGGTACTCGTCCATGCCGCCGTCGTACTTGACGGTGATCTTGGCGGCGTCGGCGAAGATGACCTCGCCGGCGTGGCGGGCCAGGGTGACCTCGCCGGAGTCCAGGGCGGCACGGCGCTCCATGCCGGTGCCCACGTAGGGGGCGGCGGGATGGACCAGCGGCACGGCCTGGCGCTGCATGTTGGCGCCCATGAGGGTACGCTTGGCGTCGTCGTGCTCGAGGAACGGGATCAGGGTCGCCGCGACGGAGATCATCTGGCGCGGGGAGACGTCCATGTAGTCGACATCCTCGACGGGCACGTCGGCGGGGGCGCCGAAGGAGCCGTCGAAGTCGCGGGTGCGGGCCACGATGGTGTGCGGGCGGACGAGGTTGCCCTCGGCGTCGAGCGAGACGAACTCGCCGGTCTTGGGATCGAGCGGCGTGTTGGCCGGCGCGATGATGTGGTCCTCTTCCTCGTCGGCGGTCATCCAGTCGATCTGGTCGGTGGCGACGCCGTTCTCGACGCGACGATACGGAGCCTCGATGAAGCCGTACTCATTGACGCGCGCGTAGAGGGAGAGCGAGCCGATCAGACCGATGTTGGGGCCTTCGGGGGTCTCGATCGGGCACATGCGCGAGTAGTGCGAGTTGTGGACGTCGCGGACGGCGGTCGGCACGTTGGTGCGGCGGCTCGAACCCGACTTGTGGCCGGCGAGGCCGCCCGGGCCGAGCGCGGAGAGGCGGCGCTTGTGGGTGAGGCCGGTCAGGGGGTTGGACTGGTCCATGAACTGGGACAGCTGCGAGGAGCCGAAGAACTCCTTGATGGCGGCCACGATGGGACGGATGTTGATGAGCGACTGAGGGGTGATCTCGTCGGCGTCCTGGGAGCTCATGCGCTCGCGGACGACGCGCTCCATGCGGCTCATGCCGATGCGGAACTGGTTGGCCACCAGCTCGCCGACCGTGCGGATGCGGCGGTTGCCGAAGTGGTCGATGTCATCGGTCTTGAAACCGGGGGTGCCGGAGGCGAGCTCCAGGAGGTAGCGCAGCGTGGCGACGATGTCCTCGTCGGTGAGCACGGTGACGTCCTCGGTGGTGTCGAGCTCGAGCTTCTTGTTGACCTTGTAGCGACCCACACGGGCGAGGTCGTAGCGCTGCGGGTTGAAGAGCAGGCCCTCGAGGAGGCTGCGGGAGGCGTCGACGGTCGGCGGCTCGCCGGGGCGCAGGCGGCGGTAGATCTCGATCAGGGCGTCCTCACGGGTGAGGGCGGTGTCGCGCTCGATCGTGCGCTTCACGACGTCGTCGTCGCCGAGCATCTCGATGATCTCGTCGTTGGTCGTGGCGATGCCGAGGGCGCGCAGGAACATCGTGGCGGACTGCTTGCGCTTGCGATCGATGGAGACGACGAGCTGGTCGCGCTTGTCGACCTCGAACTCCAGCCACGCGCCGCGGGCCGGGATGATCTGCGCCTTGTAGACCTGCTTGCCGCCGTCCATCTCGGAGCTGTAGTAGACGCCCGGCGAGCGAACCAGCTGCGAGACGACGATGCGCTCGGTGCCGTTGATGATGAAGGTTCCCTGCTCGGTCATCATGGGGAAGTCGCCCATGAAGACGAGCTGCTCCTTGATCTCGCCCGTCTCCTTGTTCGTGAGGCGGACATCGGCCAGCAGCGGCGCCTGATAGGTCATGTCCTTCTCGCGGCACTCGTCCACGCTGTGGGCGGGGTCGCCGAACTGGTGCTCACCGAAGGTGACCTCCAGGACATGGTTTTGGCTCTGGATGGGGCTGGACTCCTTGAAGGCCTCGCGGAGCCCATCGGTCATGAAGCGCTGAAAGCTCTCCTTTTGGACGGAGATGAGGTTCGGCAGCTCCATCACCTCGGGGATCTTTCCGAAGTTGACGCGCGTGCGCTCTGTTGCCGTTACCGGCTGGGTGGCTTTTGCATCACTCACCAGGCGTTCCCTCCTTCTTTGGGAAAATGCGGCTTGTTCGGCGGCGGCCCGAAGGCTACACTGGTGCGCGGTGGCGCATCGTGGCATCGGCATATTCCGCCATATATCGCAACCTATTAGTTTAGCAGGTGCTTCCCGCTCGACAAGAAAAGCCTTGACTCAACAGGCGATTTGCAGTAGCAAAAAAATCTCACAACAAAATAGCAGCTAGATCGCTTAAATAGAACATATGTTCATGTTCTTCTCGTGGAGGGCTCCCCCCTCCCCCGCCCGAGCGCGCATCGGCTCCCCCTTTTCCCTGAACCGCGACGGGCATCAAGACGAAAAAGGGGGCGGCGGCCCGAAGAGCCGTCGCCCCCATGACAAGGGTCGATCTATCGATCCAAAGGATCAGTCACGCTTCTTGCGAAGCCCCCTGATACCAAAGCCCCCAGCGACGAATGCGCCGAGACCCGTGGCGAGAGCCGCGAACAGCGAGGCGTCACCCGTCGCAGCGAGTGTGCCGTCCGTCGAGCCGCCCTGGCTTCCACCCTGGTTGCCACCCTGGCCGCCCTGGCCGCCCGAGGCGTTCGTCAGCCCCTCGATAGCAGCGGCAAGCTGGTCATATGCTGCCTTGATCTGCTCGGGGGACGCATCGGGGTCGGAGACCACCTTGTTGGCGAACTCGATCGCGTCCTTGAGCGCCTGGACCGAGCCGGGCGTCTTGCCCGTCGTGTCGAGCTTGGTCGCCTTGTCGATGAGCGAGGACAGATCCTCGCGCGTGGGCGCATCGACCGGCGGGACCTCGGCCTTCTCGAGCGCGTCATGAGCGCTTTGGAGCGCGGCGAGCTGGGAGTCGACCTCGGCCTGGGTCGCGTTCGGATCCGCGAGGGTCGCCTTGGCGTCGCTCAGCGCGAGCTCATAGGGCTTCCAGGTCTCGGGGGTGTGGTCCTCGGGCTTAAGGCCCTCGGCCTCGAACTTGTCCACGAGCTCCTTGAGAGCGGTCTTGTCTGCGACGCTCGGCTCCTCATGCTTGGAGCCGTAGAAGCGGAACTCCGCGGCGCTCGCATAGGCATCCGCCTGATCGCCACCGGCCTTCGTCGCCACGAACTTCACGAAGCGGGCGGGCGTGGCCCCGAACGCCATCTGCTGGTACTCGGTGCGGTTGTTGAGGATCCTGCCGTTGTTGTCGAAGGTGAAGGTTCCCACGTAGGTTCCCGCATCCTCGCCCTCGAGCGCCTCGGCGGTGTCGGCCACATAGAGCTTGGCCTCGAAGATGTCGCCGTTGGTTCCGCCGTCCTGACGCGGCAGGAAGGTCACATCGGTCAGGTCGTAGAGGTCTCCCAGATCGAAGAGCAGATAGTCGGGAAGGAGCTCGGCGTCGCTGTAGCTGGAGTGCCAGAAGGTGCCCTCGTTGTAGTCAAGGGCGTCCTCATAGGGGGACTCGGAGGCCGCGCTGCTGGCCCCGATGACCTTGACGCCGGAATCGGCGTCCTTGTTGATGAGGCGGGACTCGTCGACCGGGCGCATCTTCAGGCCCTCGATGGCCTTCTCGATGGCGATCGTCGCCTGGGCGACATCCTGCTTGCTGTAGCTTCCGCTCGCAAGGAGCTTCTCGGCTGCGGAGACCGCCTCGGCGAGCTTGCCGTAGCTCTCCTCCGTGTAGGCATCCGCGCTGTAGCCACGTGCCGTCTCGAGGGCATCCTGGAGCTTGGAGGCATCGACGCCCTCCTCGACCGTCAGGTCGTAGGTGGCCGTCTTGGTCTCATCCAAGGCGGACGCGACCGTGATGGTGGTGGTGCCGGGCTTGTTGGCGCGGATGTAGTTCGCGACCCCCTCGCCAGCGGGCACCATGGACACGCTCGCGACCGACGGATCCGAGCTCGTCACGATGAGGTAGGGGTAGCCGACGGACTCGGGAAGGACCTTGGCCTGGACACGCGAGAGATCGCCCACGTGGAGGCTCTTCGCGTTCTCGCCCAGCTCGACCTTCTCGACCGCGGCGACACCCGTGGTGTACTTGAAGTTGATCTCGCGAAGCGTCAGCATCCGGTTGGCCGGATCGGACGCGTGGGCCTGGCCCGCGGAAGTCTTCGGGGTGATGGCCACGGAGACCGCCTTCTTGCCAGCGTGGTCCGCCGTGGGCTCGAGCACGAAGACATCCTGGGTGGCGTCGAAGGTGAAGTTGTCCTTTGCGCCATCCTCGTAGACGATGGTCGCATCCATGGAGCTCACCGTGCCGTTGCCACCCTGACGGTTCAGCACCTCGACCTTGTCGAGGACGGAGGGCGTCTTGAAGGTGAAGGTCATGGTGGTCGGGAGCTTCACGTATTTCGGCAGCTCACCGTCCACGTAGTTGGATGGGAGATCCCATTTGAACTCGAAGCCGTTCGACGCCTCGTCGTTATCGAACAGAGCGTTGAAGGAACCCTGCTGGATCAGCTTCGTGACGTTGGTGCCATCGTCTTTCGGCAGCAAGTCGTTCGTGATCGAGATGTCGAAGGCATCCTGACCATACTCGCTTTCGGTCGGGGTCGGCTTTTCGGGAAGCGTGACCTCTCCGTCGTTGACGACCTCGACGAAGTCATAGGTGGGCCCGACCGCCCACGCGGTCGAGGGTAGCTCGACCTTGCCGTCATGGAGCGCCTTGAGCTTGAAGGAGACGACCGCGCCGGTGCCCGAATAGAGATCCTTGTCACCGCGGTTCACAAGCGCGAGATTCACCGACTGGAGCCCGTCGCTGAAGCTGGTCTTGGCGATCGAGAGGTTCTCCATGCTCGAGGTGTAAGGGTTCTGGGAGATGGAGTCGCCCACGAACTGGAAGTCGGCGCTCTTGAAGTTGACAAGGGCTCCGAGGGCGTTGGCGTTCTTGATGTCGTCGACGTACAGGTCGACATCGATCACGTCACCGGTCTTGACCTCGCTCGCGCTCGGGATCACGACGATGTTGCCACCGAGCTTGTCCTTCTTCTTGGTGCCGCCATCGAGCTTGAACATCGTGAAGGCCATGTCGTAGACGTCGTAGGCGTCGTTGCCGTTGAAGTCGGCGGCGTTCTTGGCGATGTGGGTCTGGAACTGCTCCTCGTCGCCGCCACGGTTCTCGCGACCGAGGCAGTTGCCCTTGAGGTGATCGTAGTCGGCATTGTCCAGCGTGGCATCACCGTTGATGGAGCCGACCTCCATGCCCACCGTACCGTCCTGTTTGTAGATGGCGATCTCACGGGCGGAGAAGAAGTTGCCCACCGAGGCAAGCGGGGTGAGGCGCACGTAACGGGCCTTGGTCAGACCGAGGTCGGCCGTCTTGACATCCCCGCTGACAGCCCAATCGAACGCACCGTGGTCCTTCCAGTGGTTGCCATCGAGACTCGTCTCGATCTGCATCCTGCTGACGGTGCCGTTGCCGGCGTCGCTGCGGGGGTAGTACTCGAGCTTCTCGAAGGTGTAGGCCTTGCCGTAGTCGACCGTCAGCTTCTTGCCGATGTCGTTGCCACCGGAGTGGAAGTGGGCGTCATTGAGCTGATGGTCGAAGGCGATGCCCTCCTTGAAGCCACCGTAGTAATCGCCCTCCCAATCGGTGTCGACGGGCGTGGGGACGTTGCGCCACGGATCCTCGAGCGTCTGCACGGGGAGCTCCTCGCTCCACTTGGAGTAGCCGCTCGCGGCGCGCGTGCGGATCCGGAACGTATGGGTGCTGTGGTAGGCGAGGTCGCTCGCCAGGTACTCGGTGATGTCGGCGGAGGGGATGCTGTTGACGGTCCCATCGAACTCGATGTCGTACCCCGTGGCCCCCTCGACCTTGTCCCATGTCATCTTGATGCTCGTGGGGGTCTTGTCCTCATCACCCGGCGTATGGAGCTGCGGGACGGCGAGGCTCTCGTCGAGCTGGTTCGCCGGGAGGTTGCCGTCGTTCTTGAATCCGGTCAGGACGAGGGTCTGCGCGTTGGCGTTGACGTCGGTCTTGGCGAACTTGACGAAGAGCTTGGGGGTCGTCGTGATCTCGGTCTTGCTGAAGCCCTCGTTGCGGACGGCCTCGTCATCGGCGAAGGCGTTGTAGTTGAGGTTGGGCTTCTCGTCGTAGAACACCACGGCCTCGCCATCTTTGGGTGCGGCCTTGTCGAATTCGGCCCTGGAGGAGACCTCCGTGGTCTTGAGCTCGCTTTGGCCGTTCTTGGCAACGACCTTCTCGGGCTTGGCGGAGACGTTCACCACGAACGTGCTGTCGCGCTTCGCGTCATATCCCTCATAGCCGCCCTGGGACTGCTTGGCCTCGAAGGTGGCGGTACCCTCCTTGACGGAGGAGGAGAAGACCGTGGAGACATGCTCGCCGTAGGAGACGTTGCCCTCCTTGCCGTACTCGGCATCGGACGTGTCGATATCGTTCTTGGCGAACGTGCCGGTGTCCTCGAAGAGCGTGTAGGTGTTGTCGCCCGTGGTGGCGAAGAACTCGACGATGCGCTTGGTCTTGTCGAGGCCGCCGGGGTTGGACTCCGTCACCTTGTCCGGGTTGTTGTTCGGCTCGTACATGGGGACGATGGCGTTCGCCTTGACGAACAGCGGGAGCTTCCAGAGGGGCGCGTCGAAGTTGTTGAGCACCTGCCCGCCGCGATACTGCTTGCCGGTGAAGTAATCGATCCAGATGGTGTTCTCGTCACCGGGGAGGTAGATGCCGTTGCGCACGTCATTGCCCGCCTCGTCGGCCGCGGTGTTCTGGTACACCGGGGCGACGAGGAAGTCCTCGCCCAGCGTGTACTGGTACTTCGTGGCCTCGCTGGCAGCGAACGCGGAATCGTCGGAGAACATCATCGCGCGGATGATGGGCAGGCCCGCATCGCCGTTGCCGGTATCGATGTTGGCAGCCGACGCCGCAGTGGTGTAGATGTAGGGCATGAGCTGGCTCTTGAGCTTGAGGTACAAGCGCGAGACACCCGTGTAGGGATCACCGTGGGTGAAGGGGGACTTGGCATAGGCTCCCCAGCCATCCATGTCGAGCATGAGCGGCGTGAAGCTCTTCCACTGATAATCGCGGGTGGCGATGAGGGGGCTGCCGCCGAAGATGCCGTCCATGTCGGAACCGATGTTGGGGTTGCCCGAGAGGCTCTGGCCGATATAGGTGGGGATGTGGAAGCGGATGTACTCCCAGTCGCCACCGGTCTGGTCTCCGGTCCAGATGCCCGCGAAGCGCTGCGTGCCCGCCCAACCGTCGAGGGAGACGATGTTGGGGCGGAAGTTAGCCTTCTCGGTCACGGTGTCGTAGGCGAACTTGGTGCCGTTCAGGCCGAAGGAGTAGCCGGCACCGACCCATGCTACGTCCGTCTTCAGGGTCGTGACGCCGCCCTTGGTGACCTCGGACTCAAAGTCGCGCAGGGTGTGCCACGGCGTCTGGGGCTTGCTGTCGGGGGTCAGGTCGGACTGGGTCCAGAGACCGGTGGCGAGACCCTTGTCGTTCGCGTATGCGGTGAAGTCCTTGAGGTTCTCGACGTTCTTCGCGACGGCCTCGAGGCGTTCCGCGGAGCTCGTGCCATCCTCGTTTACGCCCCCGGTCACGTTGTAGCCGTTCTGGCCATACCCGGCGCCATAGCCGTCGTTGGGCAGCAGGTAACCGATGGGCATGTCCATCCCCTGGTACCGGTCGATGACACGGCGAGCCGAGAAGTCAGGCGAGTAGGTGACGCCCTCGGGCACGTTCTCGGTGCGGAACGTGGGACCGGTGCCGTTCAGGGTCTCGATCAGCTCGTTGGGCTTCGCGCCGACGCCGGTGCCGCCGCGCTCGTAGACGATCTCGCCCGCGTTGGGATCGGTCGCCGCATCGTGCCCCTTGAACTGCCACTTCCTATAGCCGTCCTTCTGCTCGGCGGACCAGGCATCGCGGTTGTAGGCGTTATAGTGCCCCAGATAGAAGGCGTACTCGGGCAGAAGGACCGGGTCGCCCGTCACCTTGAAGTAGCCCTGGAGGAGATCCTGGGCGACCGGGGTCACGCTCGCCGAGCCGGCATCGTCGGAGACGAAGTAGTAGGCGTCGAACTCGCCCTCGTCATGGGTCGTGGAGACGACGCCGTCGGTCGAGGAGCCGAAATCGTACCTGCCCTGGGCGAAGGTGTTGCGAAGGACGCCGTAACCGTCGCTCGTCCAGTAGAAGGGATTGGGAGACGAGACGCCACCGTCCGTCCAACTCGACTCGTTCTTGATGTTGATGGCGTCACCGGTGTGGTTGAAGCGACCGTTCTGCGTGCCACCGCCAAAAAAAGACTCCCCACTGCCGGTGGAGAGCGTCTGCGTGGTGGATTGTTTGGTGAGGGTGAGGGCCTCTTCCTCTTCGAAGACGACCTTGTCCTTGGACTTGACGGTCATCTTGGCCGAGGACTTGTCGAAGGAAATGGTGATGGCGCCATCCGTGATCTCGAACGCCGTCCCCGTGTCCGTGACGGTCACCTCGGGATGCTGGTATTTGTCCGAGGTGTCGGGCTGAGCCTGGATACGGGCCACGTGATCTGCGCTGCGCGGGGCGGCGTAGGGCGAGAACTCGCCCGACAGATCGACGTTGTAACGGAAGATGCCCTGCTCGAGGAAGGTGATCTTGGCCGTCACGTTGTCGTTGAACGTCACATAGGCGACGTAGTTCCTATCGGCGTCGCGCTTGGCATCGACCACGCTTTTCAGCGTTCCCTGGTAGCTCGAGGCCTGGGCCGCATCGGCATATGCCATGGCCGGAGTGGCCGCGCTCGCGAATGCGAGTGTCGATGCGAAGACGATGCCCACACCTCCCCTGATCAATAAGTCCGCCGTCGATCGTTTCATGCGATGTTCCTTTCTGATCGCATTGGGTATTCCGGCACAGGGAAGCGTCGGCACCATGGCCATGGAGGCTTCATTCATCCTGCACCAATCCAACACAATAGTATGAATGAATCCCCACAAAAAGGCTATGCATATGGCGATAAAAGTGGTCCTTCACTTTAGCTACCAGCGAAAATGCCCCGGCTGGCAATGCCAACCGGGGCACAAGGTTCGACTGACGAAAAGGGTCTGGAGGAAGGTCGGTCAGCCCCTCATGAGGCCGCCGCGCTCCTCGATGGCCTCCCAGAATTCCCCTGCGAAGCGAGGGTCGGAGGCGGCCATGAGCGCGTTCGTGGCGATCCACCCGGAAGGGGTGCCCGTGTCATAGCCGGAGAGCGGATCGATGACGACCGCGTACATGGCCTCGCGCTCAAGCGAGCGGGCCATGGCGTCGGTGAGCTGGATCTCGCCGCCCTTGCCGGGCTCCTGATCGGCCAGCAGGTCCATGACGAGCGGGGACAGCAGGTAGCGGCCCACGATATAGAGGTTGGAGGGGGCCTCCTCGGGGGACGGCTTCTCAACAAGGCCCGAGACGCGCCAGACGGCACCGGGCTCGCAGTCGCCCGCTCCGCCAAAGCCGGTCAGGGTGTCGCAGCGCTCGCCGGCGATCACGCCGTAGCGGGAGACATCGGAGGGTGAGCAGGGGGCCACGGCGATCACCGAAGCGCCCGCGTGGGCGCGGGAGACCTCGAGCATGCGGGTGCAGATGTCACGCGAGGGGACCACGTAGTCACCGAGCAGGACGAGGAAGCTCTCCCCCGCCACCGCGTCCGCGACCGAACGGATGGCGTGGCCAAGGCCGCGGGGCTCGTACTGATAGCGGAAGTCGACGGGGAGATTGCCGGCGTTGGCGATCGCGTCGGCGTAGGCGTTCTTGCCACGCTCGCGCAGCAGGCCCTCGAGGGAGCGGTCGGGCTGGAAGTAGCTCAGCAGCTCAGGCTTGCCCGGGGATGTGACGATGACCGCGCCGTCGACCTCGCTGGGCTCGAGCGCCTCCTCGACGACGTACTGGATGACCGGCTTGTCGAGCACCGGAAGCATCTCTTTGGGAGTGCACTTGGTGGCCGGGAGGAATCGGGTGCCCAGGCCGGCAGCGGGGATGATCGCCTTCATGGTCTTCCTTTCATTTGCATGGCGCGCCCCTGGGCGCACCCACCACGCGACCAAGATTGTCGCGAAACCATCGGTGTAACCATCTTGAAAGCATAGCGGTTGGACCCGAAAACACCATCGTATCTAGAAAAATGCAGGGTAAATACGCAGGTTCCCACAACCTGAACCCATAAATCGCGAGATCGCCGCCCTGGGATCATCAAGAGACGGGAAAGCGCCCCATCGATCGCAGCGGATCGGTGGGGCGCTCGGAATCAGATCATCCGTGCGGGACGATCAACCATTCGGGCAGCCGTGTCAGCCGCGCTTGTTCCTGCGGCTGAGGGCTATGCCCGCGACGATCGCGACCACGGCCACGACGGCGATGCCACCGACGTAGAGCATGGTGTTGTCGCCGGTCTGGGCGAGGGAGCCATCGGTGCCGGGCTTGGACGGGTTGACAGGGCCGGAGGGATCATCGGGCTCGACGGTGGAGCCGTCGCCGTCCTTGACCCACTGGGCCGTGAGGGTGAGGTCGCTGGTGACCGGGGTGTTGAAGTCCCACTTATCCTTCCAGCCGCCCTCATGGCCATCGGTGAACCAGCCGGTGAACTTCCAGCCCGCAAGCTCGGGGTCGGGCTGGGCGGGGACGGTGTCGCCCTCCTTGACCTTGAGGACGATATCCTCGTGGCCGGGAACGCGGTCATCGATCGTCACCGTGAAGTAACCCGGCTCGGGATCGGCACCGCCGGACAGGCGCAGCCCCATGACGGCCTTCGCAAGCTCTCCCTTGAGGGTGAAGACGGAGTTCACGTCGCCAGACTGCTCGTCGATGCAGGCCTTGGCCGCCTCGATCTGCTGCTGAAGGGCGTCCCAGGTCTCGGCCGTGAAGTCATCATGATCGCAAGGACCATCCTTCTTGATGGAGCCCGCGAAGTCGACGAGCTGCTGCAGGCCCTCATAGTCGGGAGCGGCCCCGGCGTTGAGGAGGTTGATCTCAGCCGCCGCCGCGTTGCCATTGACGGCCTCGACCCAGACGAGCTTGACCGCCTTGACGCCGTTCTGACGATCGAACTCGATCGTGATCGGGTCGGTGCCCTTCACGTCGAGGTTACCCTCCTTGACGGCGTTGAAGGTCGTGCCGTCCGTACTCACCTCGACACGATACTTCTTGATGTTGCCATTGGCCCCGGACTGGCGCGGCGTGTAGGAGATGCCGTTGACGTCCATGGGATCGTTCGAGGTGAGCGTGAGCCAGTGCTCGCCTGTCGTCATGGACCAGTCGCTATGCCACATGGTCCCCAAGTTCCCATCGAGGACGTTCTTGGGATCTGAACCATCATGCTGGTAATCGGAGGCGGTGGCGGTCAGGGTGGACTGATCGATGAAGCTGAGGTCAGCGGAGCCATTGAGCTCCATGCCGTCGAGCGCGCCCACGATGGCGTTCTCGTAGCTGTCGACCGTCTCCTGCATGGAGACGGGGAGGTTCTTGCGAACCAGGGACCAGGCGGCGTTGAGGTGCGAGGTGGAACTCGGAGTGAAGAGGCCCATCAGCGCATCGTGGATGTCGCCGCCCTGGAGCTGGCTGTAGGCGTCGAGACGGCAGTAGTCGGCAAGGTCGTAGTTGGGCTTGCCGTCCTCACCCGTGAGCATGGCGTTGATCTGGTCGGCGAGCTCGGAGATCCTGGCGGCTTCCGGCTTGCCCTCCTTGAAGACCTCATAGGCCTGGTCGAGCAGCTCGCGCAGACCGGGGACATCCTGCTCGGACAGAACGGCCTCGGCGTTGAGGACCGCGTAATCGAGCTCCATCGTGGAGGAGAACTCCCCAACGGTGGAGATGCGGACATCGTCGACATAGCCCACGAACGAGTTGGTCGCGGAACCGATGCGCTCGACGGGGAACATCGTGGTTGCCTTGAGCGGCTTGCCCTCCGCGGCCTTGTCGCCATCACCCAAGGTGTCGACGAGCTCGCCGTTCACCAAAAGGTGGGTCTTGGTGAGCTCGTTCTTGAACTCCAGCTCGACCCACTCGTTGACGGGAAGCTCGTAATCGAAGGAGAACGCATGGTTCTCGCGGGTGAAGCCGACCTTGCCGGTGCCCTCCTGGACGGCCATGATCTGACCGTAATCGGACTCGAAGAGGACCTGGGGGTCGGTCGATGCGCTGGTGCGCTTCACCTTGACACGGATGTCGTTGCCAAGACCGACGGTGGTCAGAGCCTTGTCGGCGACGGAGAGGTGGGAGTCGCCGCCATCGAGCTTGAGCGCCTTGCGCCCATCGACCGTGGCGATCTGGGCACTGGTGCCGGTTGCGACGAGGTCGCGGCCCATGTCGGTGGCATCGGAGAGGTCATCCATGTTCCACTGGGCGTAGAATCCCTCGGCGTCCGCAGCGGCCTCATAGTGGAAATTGGTGGTGGGATCATCGCCGAGCTTCTTCGCGAGGGCGCTGGCCTCGTCCGTGCCGAGCGTCCCGCGTCCCCAGGAGTTGGCGGCGAAGAGACCCATGGCGTCGTTGACTCGGTGATAGACGTCGTACTCGGTGATGCCGTTCTCCAGGTAGTCGGTCATGTCGTTCCACACGGCGAAGGCGCCGCCGATCACCTGCGGGTCGCCCGCGGGGATCACGCACTCACCGATCGAGTTGAGCGGATCGGTGTAGACCGTGTTCTTGTTGAGGTAATCGTAGTAGTAACCCGCATTGGGCACGATGTAGAAATGGCCGTCGTTGCAGTCGATGAGATCGAAGCCCATCTCGTACATCTTGTCCATGTTCGCGTAGCCCCAGTTCCACAGGTTGATCTGGGCGCGGGGCTGGCCCTCGCCGCCGTCGACCTTGATGGGGTCGCCTTGGGTGTACTGGGACAGGGAGCCCCAGACGCGCGGAGTGTGCCCGTTCGCACGAGCATAGTCGAACATCTCGTTGACGAACTTGCGATAGAGGGGACCGGACTCCGCGGGATTGCCGACGTTGTACTCGTCCGCACCGATGTGAACCACGTCGGCGCCGGCGAAGACGGCGTCCTCGCCGCCGAGCATGTACTCATCGAAGATGCCCTTGACGAAGCTCAGGCTCTGATCGAACTTGTCGCCGCGCAGGTCGAGGTGGTCGTTCTGGCGACCATTGGTGCCAAAGCGAAGGTCGGGACGCACCTTGGTGAGAGCCAAGGAGTGCGCGGGGGTGTCGATCTCGGGGATGATGTTCACGCCGAGCGCCTTGGAGTGCTCGATATAGTCCTTGAAGTCGGCCTTGGTGTACCACACGTCGGTCGAGGTGAGGTCGGCCTGGTTCCTCCCGTTGTCGCCGCCCTTCTTGACGTCGGACTCAAGACGGAAGCCGGAGTACGCCTGCATGGCGTCCTCGCCCTTGTTGGTGTAGTACTCGAGCGGGATGAGGTTGTCGTTCAGATGGATCTGGAAATCGTTCATCTTGAACCAGGCCATCTGCTCGGTCATCATCTTGAGCCAATCGAGCGTGAAGGTCTTGCGACCCACGTCGAGGATGAAACCGCGAACCTTGTAGAGCGGATAGTCGCGCGAGGTTCCGACCGGGAATGACCCACTGCCCGTCGTCATGCCCTGCAGAATGGTCTTGCCACCCCAGTTGGCACCAGCGACCTGCTCGGCCGTGACGACGATCTTGTCGGCCTTGGCCTCGAGCAGATACCCCTCATCCTTGAGTCCAAGGGAGGTGTCCTTCGTGAGGGTGAAGAGGATGTCCCCGCCCTGTGCGGACGTCCCCTCGACCACCTTGAGCTCGACGCCCGTCACCTTGGCGAAGTCACGGGCGAATTCCTCGGCCATGACCTTGAGCGAGGCGTCCGCATAGAGCACGCGTTTGGCATCGGAGGCCTTGAAGCTGCCGGTGCCACCGACCCACTCGCGAAGCTCGGGGAGGATGGACGGGGCCGCATTGGCACCCTCGGCCGCAGTCATGCTGCCCGGGACTTTGACCTCGAACTCCTTGAAAGCGTAGTCGGTGTTGTCAGTCTTGTTCGTGATCTTGAAGGAGGCCTTGACCGTCACATCCGAGACGGGATGGAAGATCGTGCCATCCAGATCGATGACCTGCTCGTAGTCGGTGCCGTTGTACTTGATCTCGTAGCCCTCGGGAGCTTCAGGAAGCTTATAGCCGAGCTTCTCGGTCTCCGCGGTCACCGGATCGATCGTGATGTCGTTCAGGTAGTCCGCGGGCTCCTTATCGGGCGCGGGCGGAACCTCGTTCCAAACCTCGAACTCCATGCAGGAGACACCCCACGGAGAGCTCATCTTCTCGACTTCGAGCTTCACGTAGCGGCCCTTGACGGGGCTCTGGAGCGTGATGCCGTTCTGCGCGAGCTTGTTGCCCTGCTCCTTGACGACGGGCTCCCCCCACTCATCGGTGGAGTCGGATACGTAGACCTTGAAGTCGGTGGCGTAGTTCTGCGCGCCCTCCCAGTAGATCTCGAAGTGCTTGATGGCCTCGCTCTGACCAAGATCGACATACACCCACTGCACGGGCTGGGCCTCGGTCATCCAGCGATCGGTCTTCCCGTCCTTCCTCTTGCCATCGACGGCACGGGCGCCGTCCTCGCGATTGTAATCCACGCTCGCCTTGGTGGTCTTTTTGAGCGCGAGGTTGCGGGGCTCGACAGCGGGGTCGCCTCCTGCCTCGCCATAGACCTCCATCTCGCCGCAGGAAACGTTGGGATAGTTCGAGATCTTGGTCACCTCGAGCTTCACATAGCGACCGGTCGCAGGCGCATCGAGCGTGATATCGGAGATCTTGCCGTCGTTACCCGTGACGGTCTTGACCGGCTCGCCCCAGGCCTCGGTGTCATCCGAGACATAGAGCTTGAAATCGGCGGCATGCTCCTTATCGGACTCCCACGTGAGCTTGATGCGGGCGACCTGGGTGGATTCACCCAAATCGACATAGGCCCATTGCGTGGGGCCCGCCTCTGCAGACCAACGGGTGCTCGGATCCCCGTCGGTCAAGCTACCTGCGGGCATTTTTTCATCGTCCTCGCTCGCCGTGACCGGCTTGTTCAGGGCGAGGTTGCCCCCCGCTGCGAACGCCGGAAGCGCTCCATGCAGCCCGACGCCCACCAAGGTGAGCGCGAGCACGATGAGCGCGCACAGCGATCGCTTCGCCTGTAACGTCATATCCTCTCCTTTGCCTCTCCACCGCATCCAAACGGGACACGGGCCTCCAATATGACGGATCCTGTCAACTGTATAGAAATAAACCCATCGTTCCAATGAGAGACGATTCGCCTGGAACTCATAGAACACCATGTTTGATGCATGGATGAAGAATGGAGGGGGATTTGGGGACACAAGAGCCTAGCATGCGTTTTCGCATGCCGCCTTTCGTCCCTCTGGGAAACAGATATGGATATTATTGAAGAAATATTCTTGTTATATGAAATTTTCACTGCGTACAGATGTCGCCATATTCAGAGATAGGTTTCTCGGTGAACGGTATGGATTTCCGCATGAACGGTTCATCCACGCAAGGTGCAGAGATAGAGCACGAATGTTTTGCCTGTTAATCTGGTATTTGCTTAGAGATACCACCCTAAAGGGTTTTCGGGAAGCGTGTCTGGCTTTCGAGGTTCGTTTATTCATTTGCAAGGTATATGTGGCGAGATATGGAAAAACGGGGCCCGGTTTCCCGAACCCCGTTTTCATCGCGCATATCAGACGCGGGTAGCCAGCAGGCGAATCGCCTGCGGGAAACTACTTGATGGTGACGGCGGCGCCGGCAGCCTCGAGCTTCTCCTTGGCGGCCTCGGCGTCCTCCTTCTTGACACCCTCGAGAACGGCCTTGGGAGCGCCCTCGACGACCTCCTTGGCCTCCTTGAGGCCAAGGGAGGTGAGCTCACGGACGACCTTGATGACCTGGATCTTGTGGTCACCGAAGCCCTCGAGCACGACGTCGAACTCGGTCTTCTCCTCGGCCTCCTCGGGGGGGGCAGCTGGGCCGGCGACGACGGCGGCGGGGGCGGCGGCGGAGACGCCGAAGGTCTCCTCGATCGCCTTCACGAGCTCGGAAGCCTCGAGAAGGGTCATTTCCTTCAGGGCCTCGATGATCTCTTCGTTGGTAAGCTTAGCCATTTCTAAGTCCTTTCGGTTTCCCTGCCCTATGCAGGGAGATCAAACAGAAACACGGCGCGGGGCGCCAAAGGTGCGGGCCCGGGAGCCCGCGCGAAGGTGGCCGTTAAGCCGCCTTCTGCTCGGAAATCTGCTGAACGGTGCGGGCGAGACCGCTGGAAACGCCGTTGACGCAGACAGCGATGTCGCGAGCGAAGCCGTTGATGAGACCGGCGATCTGACCCAGGAGCTGATCCTTGGTGGGGAGATCCGCGATGGCGCTGACCTCCTCGGCGGTGACAGCCTGACCCTCGGAGATACCACCCTTGATCTCGAGGACGCCCTTGGACTTCTTGGCGAACTCCTTGAGCGCCTTGGCGGCCTCGACGGGCTCGTTCTCGTAGAACACGTAAGCCAGCGGGCCGACCAGGATCTCGTCGAGGTTGGGCTGCTCCTTGTTCTCGAGAGCGATGCGGACGAGGTTGTTCTTGTAAACCTTCATCTCGGCGCCGCACTCACGAAGCTGATGACGCAGCTCCTGAGCCTGCTTGACGGTGAGGCCGTTGTAGGAGACCACGAAGACGCCGGCGTTGTTCTCGACGTTGGACTCGATCTCCGCGACCATATCGATCTTGTACTGCTTTGGCATATGCACACCTCCTTCATTCTTTCTCGGGCACGACCGCGCCTGACATGGCGGGGGTTGTGTCTCGAAAAAGAAAACCCCCGTGCTGCAAGAGCGACGGGGGCGAGAAGACATACTGCTCGACCACCTCGGCTGGCGGGATATCCCATTAAGCCGCGGGCGGTTTGTTGCCTCCCTTGGCACCTGCTGTCTCTGGCAGCGGATTCGTGCGTGAACGTTAGCAGTATGCCCGCACGGCCGCGAGGCGTCAAGCCCGCTGGTCACCAGCGCCCCGCGCGCCCACGGCATCCACACAAGATCGATCGGCCCCAAGCCCGAAACGCAAGGGGCTGAGAAGTCACAGCCCGGCGACGAACGCCGCCAAGCGCCGCATCCCCTCGTCCAGATCCTCATCAGATACGCAATACGAGAGGCGGACGTGCCCCTCCGCGCCAAAGCAGGTTCCCGGGACGAGCGCCACCCCGACCTCACGTATCGCGCGCTCGCAGAACTCCCCCGATTCAAGACCCGTTGGGGCGATGGACGGGAACGCGTAGAAGGCCCCCTTGGGCTCCACGACCGGCAGGCCCATGAACGCGAGCTGCGCCAGGACGCGGTCTCGGCGGGCCCGGTAGACCTCGATCGCTGGAGCGGGATCTATCCCCAAGGCCGTCTGGACGGCGGGCATGACGAAGGAGACGGCGGAGGAGACCAGATATTGGTGGGCCTTGGCGATCTGGGCGAGGACCTCCGCATCGGCCGCGACCCATCCCAGCCTCCATCCCGTCATGGCCCAAGGCTTTGAGAAGCTGTCGACGATCACCGTCTGAGCGCGGAGCTCGGGATGGCGGGCCGCGAAACGCTCGACGCCCTCCTCGTAGACCAGGCGATGGTAAACGTCGTCGCATATCACATAGGCCCCCGTCTCCTCAGCCATGCGGGCGACTGCATCGAGGGAGCGGGCATCGAGGACGCAACCCGTCGGATTGTTGGGCGAGCAGATGACGATCGCCTTGGTCCGGTCGGAGCAGACCGCGCGCAGGGTGGCGGCATCGATCTGGAACCCATGGTGGGTCGTGTCGAGGGGGATCGCACGGGCATGGTGCATGCGCACGATGGACTCGTAGAGACCGAAGGCGGGCGTGGGGACGATGACCTCGTCACCTGGATCGAGCATGGCCGCGAGGGTCGAGGACAGGGCCTCGGTGGCCCCGTCGGTGAGGATGACCTCGTCGGGAGCGAAGCGGAGCCCCTCCTCCTCGGCCATATGCGATGCGATGGCGCGACGGGCATCCAAGGTGCCGTTGTTGGGCGGGTAGTGGGTCTCGCCGCGGTCGAGGGCCGCCTTGGCCGCCTCGCGCACCGAGGCGGGTGTGTCGAACTCCGGCTCCCCGAGAGCCAAGGCGATGCAGCCGGGATGCTCGGCGGCAAGCGCGTTGATGCGGCGTATGCCGCTGGGCTCGAGCCGTGCGAGCGACCGGTTCATGGGTTTGCGCATGGCGGGCCTCCGTTCCGATCTCCATCTCTTCTCGTGCACAAGGATACTGCATCGCGGTGAAGCAGGTCGCGCACGACGACATGGCACCCGCGGCTCGTTGGGGCATAATGGGGTCCTTGGAACCAACGCGAGCCCCAAAGGATCGACATGGCGGACGTCTCGAGACTCCCACAGCGCATCGCCCTCATCAACACCTGCCCGCAGGCCATGGTCGCGGCTGGGGAGCACCTGCTGGAGGACCTGAGGGACGCGCTGCTCGCCTACGATCGCCTCTCGGGGGGCTCCCTCGCGAGGACGCGGGGAGAGGAGGGTCCATCGTTCATATGGGTCGACGGCACGAAAGAACCCCTTGAGGGCGACCCTTGCGACACGGTGGTCGCAGCGCTTTGCGACGCCGCGCCCAATGCCCCGGCGATCGAGATGGAGGCTCGGATCGCTGCGGCGGGACCCGGGACGATCGCCAAGGGGGCGCGCCTCTACGCCGTCGTCATCGTCTTGGATGCGGACCCGCAAGGGGCGAAAGCCATCATCCCCGAACTCGAGTCGGCCTGTCAGCATCTTGGGATCCGCTGGTGCGGGGCGCTCGCCGTGGCGGGTGGGGCGCTCATCGCGCGCCACGCGCGACAGCCGCGCATGGGCTTCTTACGCCGCTCGAGATCGGAGGCGATCGATCGCCTCATCGGGGCCGTGAGGGCGGGGGCGACCGTCGGGGAGGCCGCCGAGCTCTTCAAGGATCCGGCCAACCCGGGACGTGACGACCTCATCGAGGCCCGCTGTCCCATCCCACGATGGATGTACCGGCTCATGGGGGATTCGGCGCGCTAGGACACCCGGATGCGAGGGGATCGGGATCCGCCCGCGCTCATCATGGGAAGAGGGATTCGATGCCCTGGGCCACCCCCGCCACGGCGCCCCGTGCGATCCGCTCCGCCGCGATGGACGCCAACCGTCCGAATGCGGGGACGAGGACATCGCGATCAGTCTGATCGATATTGCGCATCGCCTCGGCGATGCGCTGTCCGGCCCGCGGTCCCCCACCGAGGATCTGCCCGACCCCCTGGGCCCCGGAGGCCTCGAGGGCCCGGAAGAGCGCATCGACGAAGCGCGGGAGCTCCTCGTCGGGGAACGAGGCGAGCCAATCGGCCATGACCTCGTGCGTCCCCCGAGCCGAGGCGCTCACATCCGGAGCGCAGACGAGCTCGCCCGCCTCGATCCGCCAGCTGAAGACGCTGTGCTGATCGATCCCCGCGGCGTCGGACCAGACCGCGCGAGCGGGGGCGCAGGGCTCCATGAGCATCCCCACGACCGAATCCACGGGCACGGTTCGATCGAGGCGATCTTCGAGCTCCTCGAGGGCGGGGCGGAGGCGAGCCGCGTCGATGAGACCGGGCTTGAATCCGGGTCCGTCGTGGTCGAAGACGCGCGCGATCCGGGACCGCAGGGCAGCGGTGCAACTCGCTGCTGCATAGACGGCCAGGTTGCCGCCTTTGGAGTGGCCGCCAACGTAGATGCGACGCGGCAGATGGCGGCCGACCGACTCCAGGTACGCCGCGGCCATCCGCTGGGCCGGGACCGGCGGGGCGATCGCCATGTCGAAATCCTCCCGCCATCCCGTGAACGAGGCATCCGTGCCCCGGAATCCCACATATGCCCACTCCCCCGGCATGACATAGCAGGTCGCCGAGAACTGGACGTGAGCCCTCTCGTCGAAGATCGATACGTGATCACGGAGCTCGAGCTCGCGAAAGCGGGGGCTCGCGGCGACCAGGGACAGTTCGCGCTTGATGTTGACCTGATCGAGCCCCGTGAACATGGAGTCATAGCCCTCGGCGACGAGAAGATCGGCCATGCGGGCACCCCGCGTCGCGACGGCATGGACGCGATCGGCGATGGCATCGACCCGATCGAGGAGGCGCGGGGCCACGGCGGCGCCGTCGTCCGCCCCGCCATCGAGGCCGCCCACGCGCCGCAAGCGGAGGATGGACCGCTCTCGCAGGGAGGGGATGATCCCCGCGCCGTCGATCATCGCGAGCTGGGAGAGCGCGAGGGAGTCGACCGCGGAGAGAGGCAGCACGGAGAATGGCCGCATCTCGTTCTCGAGATATTCCAAAAGACTCAAGGGGCCTCCTTCCCACGCGATCCGTTGGACCACGTTATATCCCGCCGAGTTATACCCCGCCGAGGCCTTGCCGGGGGGCACAGAAGGCTCTTCCATCGCGGCTTCATCGCGAGGGGAGCGCGTGGGGGATTCGCCATCCTTGAGGGATCCCTCCCCTCCCCAAAGCCGTTCATGGTCACTCGTACAATATCTTCAACCTGCGGGTCTTTGGCCCGTCGCCCCTTTTCCGAGCGCTACAATAGCTCCCATGGCGAGCTGCCGGCGCCCGACCACATCGCGCCGCATCTCCTGAACCGCGAAGCGAGGAGGCCCCATGGCGCAGATCAGCATCGATTACTTCTCGTCCTCCCTCATGCGCACGACCACGATCGACATGATCCTTCCCTTCGACGGCATGGGCGACGCCCTTGCCTCCGACGCCGCGCTCCGCCAAGACGAGCGCGCATGGGACCGCGCCCCCTATCCTCCCGAGAAGCCGCCGTTCAAGACCCTCTACCTGCTCCATGGGATCACGGGCAACCACACTGACTGGATCTCGGAATCCCGCATCTGCACTTGGGCGACCGAGCGGAACCTCGCCGTGGTGATGCCCTCGGGCTACAACGCCTTCTACCTCGATCAACCCGAGACCCACAACTATTACGGCCGCTTCGTGGGCCAGGAGCTCGTGTCCGTGACCCGACGCATCCTTCCCCTATCGACGCGACGCGAGGACACCTTCATCGGGGGGATCTCCATGGGTGCCTATGGGGCGCTGCGAGCCGGGCTCAGGTACTGCGAGACCTTCGGCTCCATCATCTCGCTCTCCTCCGCCATGGTCGCGGACAGCGTGGAGAGCGTCATCACCGATGACATCTTCTTCTTGAGCCGCCCTTTCCTCGAGTCGACCTTCGGCGACCTCTCCCAGCTGGTCGGCAGCCAGAAGGACCCGGCGCGCCTCGCCGCCGACCTCGTCTATTGCGACCGACCCCGCCCGCGCGTCTTCATGGCCTGCGGATCGTCCGATCCGCTCGCCCATCCCAACCGCGTCCTGGCCGAACGGCTCCGCTCCGTGGGCCTCGAGGTGGATCATCGCGAGCTATCCGGAGGCCACGACTGGGAGTTCTGGAACAGCGTCCTGCCCCAGGCGCTCGACTGGCTGCCCCGCTAGAAAGGAGACGCCATGGCACTGCTGCGCATCGATTTCTATTCGCGCTACCTCAAGCGCAACGTCATGCTCACCGCCGTCATCCCCGCCGACAAGATGGACGGGGAGAGACTCGCCAAGCGGCGGCGCGGACCCTATCGCACCGTCTACCTGCTCCATGGCCTCTTTGGCCAGGATGTCGACTGGATCGACCGGACCCATGTGGTCCAGACCGCCGAGGCGCGCGACGTCGCCGTCATCATGCCCTCGGGCGAGGACGGGCTCTATCTCAACAAGCCCGAGATAGACGAGTGGCATGGTAAGTTCATCAGCGAGGAGCTCGTGGACTTCACCCGTCGGCTGCTGCCGCTCTCCTCAAAACGCGAGGACACGGCCCTTGCGGGCATATCCATCGGAGCGTACACAGCGGTGATAAACGGGCTGCTGCGTCCCGACCGCTTCGGCAGCATCATCGCGCTCTCCGGCGCGTTCATGCGCGATCGCGTCCTCGAGGCGGTCGAGTCGCGCTCGCCGCGCAAGAAGCGCTACTACGAGCGCTTCTTCGGCGACCTTGACACGGTCATCGGGTCCGAGAAGGACTACGTGGCTCTGGTCGACCGGTTCCGCAACGACCCCGACCTCCCCAAACCACGCTTCTATGGTGCCTGCGGCGAGCATGACAACCTCTGCCAGAGCAACCGCGACGTCGCCCAGCTGCTTGGAGATGCCGGCTTCGACGTGACCTACCACGAGCCGGATATCGGGGCCCATGAGTGGCCCTTCTGGAACGCGTGGATCGATTGCGCGCTCGACTGGTACGCCCCAGGCGAGATGCGCCACTCGACCGCCGAGACGGACTACTCGGCGCTCACCAGCCTGCGCCCCCCGGAGAGGGGCTAGACGAGGCGGGCCGACCGACCGCCAGGCCGTCCGGCCCGCCTTCCCTCCCCTGCACGGTTCCCGCAGGACCAAGGCGCCGTCTCGAATGACGCTACCAGCTAAGGAGCTCGTACCCGTCGTTCGTCACCACAAGCTGGACCTCCCATTGCGCGGAGTCCGATCCGTCGGCGGTGCGGACCGTCCAACCGTTCGGATCGCTCACATCGATGTCGGGGGCACCCGCGTTAATCATGGGCTCGATGGTGAAGCAGAAGCCAGGGGCCAAGACGACGCCCTCGCCCTCCTTCCCGACGAATCCCACGAAGGGATCCTCGTGAAACTCGTTGCCTATGCCATGTCCGCCGAACTCGCGAACGACCGACAGACCAGCCGCCTCGGCCCGCATCTGGACCGCATGGGCCACGTCGCCGAGATGCCCCCACGGCCTCACCGCCGCGAGACCGGCCTCCATGCATGCCTTGACCTCATCGACCAGGCGACGGCGCTCCTCGGAGACCTCCCCGATGCAGAACATGCGCGACGAGTCGGAGAAATACCCGTCGAGGATCGTCGAGCAGTCCACGTTGACGATGTCCCCCTCGTGAAGGACCTCCCCCTCGGAGGGTATGCCGTGGCAGACGACCCCGTTCACCGATGTGCAGACGCTCTTGGGGAACCCTTCGTAGCCAAGGGGCGCCGGAGTGGCACCATGCTCGACCGTGTAATCATGCACCCAGCGATCGATGTCGGCCGTGGTGCACCCGGGCGCAATGCGCTCCGCCACCAGGTCGAGGGCACCCACGTTCACCGCGGCGCTTCGACGGATCCCCTCGATGTCATCGACCGTCTTGAGCAGGTCGCGCGGCAGCACCTCCTCCCCCTGCTCCCAAAGGGAGTTGAGGCGCTCATCGATCGCCAGGTGACATTTCTTGTACTTCTTGCCGCTCCCGCACCAGCAGGCGTCGTTGCGGCCGAAAACCATTCCGTTGTCGTACATCCATAGCTCCTAATCATCGACTCCAGCCATTATGGCGCTAAAACGACATCCGCGCACGGGGAAGCGGGCCGACGGGGCCAATGGGAGCTGATGATACAATGGCGGCGTCCTCCCAGCCGTGCAAAGGAGAGCGCCATGGCCAACGATTTCCTCATCGTCATCGATATGCAAAACGACTTCGTCAACGGAGCGCTTGGGACACCCGAAGCGCGCGACATCGTTGGGGCCGTCGCCCAACGCGCGGCCTCGTTCGAGGGCACGGTCGTCTTCACCAAGGACACCCATGGCGCCAACTACCTCGATACGCAAGAGGGCGCACACCTGCCGGTGCCCCACTGCGAGGCCGGCACCCCCGGATGGGAGCTTGTCCCCGAGCTCGAGGAGATTCGAGCGGAGCGCGGTGCGCTCGTCTTCGAGAAGGATGCCTTCGGGTCTCTTGACCTGGCCGAATGGCTTGTGGAGCAGCACGAGGCGGAACCGATCTCCTCCATCGAGCTCGTGGGCGTCTGCACGGACATATGCGTGGTGAGCAACGCCCTCATCGTGAAAGCCCATCTGCCCGAGGTGCCCCTCCGGGTGGAAGGCTCGCTTTGCGCCGGAGTCACGCCAGCGGCACATGAAGCCGCCCTCTCGACCATGCGCAGCTGCCAAGTCGAGGTCATATAAGCCAGTTTTCGTATCGAGGGCTCCAATTTGGAGCCCTCGAACTGTTTAAACGGGGAAATGTACGACTCCGTCTTCCAGCGGGCTGAAAGAGGCGCATTCCATCTCCCACCAACTGGGGTTTCTTGAGCTCGATTTCGCCTATTTCCACGGCGCCCGAAAGAAGTCGTACATTACCCTCATTTTGCAGCTGGACGATACCGTTTTTTGGATCTGGCGCCATCGGGACCCCGATCAGCCGCGCCTATGTCCACAAACCCCCTCGCGAGGCAGGATCACTGGATGCCGACGCGGACAAGGAACGCGAAGGCGAGGTCCAGCCAAGGGCGAACCGCCGCCTGGCGATCGGCGTTATCGCACTCGGTTCGGCGGTTTGCGACGGAGAGGCCATGGCCGCCCTCTCCAAAGACATGCATCTCATGGACGACGCCCTCCTCGGCCATACGGCACGCAAAGGGATAGACCTGGGCCGCTGGGGCGGTCTTGTCATCCGCCGCGCACCACACGAATGTGGGGGGCATGCCGCGCGACACCTTGTTGGTCGGACATATCTGAGCCAGATGCTCGTCGGTCGCCTCGCCCCCCGTCACCATGGCGAGGAACTCATTGAGCAGATCGCGACCGGTCTTGCCCCCGGTCTTGGGAACCCGAAGATCGATGCGGGGATCGCGGGTCTGTTGATCGCGCAAGTAAGCGAAATCGATGACCGGATAGCCGAGCACCACCGCGTCGGGACGCGCATCTTCGGGACGGCATCCCGCAAGGGCCGCGAAGGGGCCGCCGCGCCAATCCGTCGCAAGGGACGCGCAGATGAAGCCGCCTGCCGAGAAACCGACCGCGACGACGCGCTCGGGATCGACGCCCCACTCCCCCGCGTTCAGGCGAACCGTGGCGATCATCTTCGCAAGATCGGCCTGGGGGTTGGGGTAGGAGACATCTCCGGTCGAGCTCGTGACGTAATCGAGCACAAACGCCTGGTATCCACGGGCGAGGAACTCGAGCGCGACGGGCTCCTGCTCATGAGGGGCGATATGGGTGAATCCGCCGCCCCCGCATATGACCACGGCCGGACGAAGGCCGCATGAGGAATCAGGCATCTTGGCGGCGAGATACGCCGTGTAGGTGGCAGGATGCTCTGCGGTGGGCTCGTCGCCCCAAAGGGCACGTTGTTCGATGATCATGCTCTCGCCTTCCTTGCATGCGCGCCTCTGAGCGCATCGGTGGGCAAATGTACCTGAGTAGCATAGGCTCTTCCCAGACAGGGCACAATAACTCCCGACAACCCGTCCCACAAGACCACATCTCGGAAAGGGGCCCGCATGGCACTCGAACCCGATTCCATCGGCAAGCTCGGCTTCGGACTCATGCGCCTTCCCAAGATAGGGCAGGATATCGACATCGAGCAGACCAAGCAGATGGTCGATATGTTCATGGCCGCGGGCTTCACGTATTTCGACACCGCCTGGGCCTACGACGGCAGCGAGGAGGCGACGCGACGCGCGCTTGTCGAGCGATATCCGCGCGAGAGCTTCCAGCTCGCGACCAAGTGCGCCGCATGGATCGACTGCGATACCCGGGAAGACGCCGTGGCCCAATTCCGCACCTCCCTCGAGCGCACGGGGGCCGGGTTCTTCGACTTCTATCTGCTCCACAA
This sequence comes from Collinsella sp., assembly GCA_034088265.1. Taxonomy (GTDB): domain Bacteria; phylum Actinomycetota; class Coriobacteriia; order Coriobacteriales; family Coriobacteriaceae; genus Collinsella. The sequence continues at coordinate 37,384 of JAXDWR010000053.1, forward strand.
CCTCGGAGAGGGTAGGACGGCGGCCTTCGATCGGTTCGGCATGTGGGACTGGATCGATGCGCAAAAGGCGGAGGGCGCGATCCGCCACGCAGGCTTCTCGTTCCACTCGACCCCGAAGGAGCTCGATGCGCTGCTCTCCGCACATCCAGAGGTCGATTTCGTGCAGCTTCAGATCAACTACGCCGATTGGGAGAACCCCGCCGTCGAATCGCGCGCATGTTACGAGGTGGCGCGCGGACACGGGAAGCCCATCGTGGTCATGGAGCCGGTGAAAGGCGGGTTGCTCGCACGCCCCCCGCGCCCTGTGCTGGACATCCTTGCCGAGGCTGACCCCAAGGCATCACCCGCGAGCTGGGCCATCCGCTTCGCCGCGAACCTCCCTGGGGTGATCACGGTGCTCTCCGGCATGAGCGACATCGCCCAGATGGAGGACAACCTCTCCTTCATGAGGGGCTTCCACGGACTGACCGCGCAGCAGGAGCAGACGATCTCCCGCGCGCGGGCAGCACTGGAGGCCATCCCCATCGTCCCGTGCACCACCTGCGATTACTGCGCCAAGGTCTGCCCTCGGGGCGTCGGGGTGTCGGGAACGTTCACCGCCGCCAACATGCTCACGCTCTATGGGAACCTCGATCGGGCCAAGAGCCAGGAACGCTGGCTCGTGGAACGCCATGGCCGGGCATCCGCGACGGAGTGCATTGAGTGCGGGGCATGCGAACGGGCCTGCCCACAGCACATCGCGATCCGCACAGAGCTCGCCCGAGCAATCGAGGCGCTCGGGCTCGACCAGCCCTAAGAAGCAAGGGCCAGGGCATATACGCGCCCCGGCCCTTGAAACGTCATAATGAAATGATCGCATCGCGTCAAACGCGATAGATGACCTCGCCATCCATCATCGTAAGGATCACCGAGGACTCAGCAATCTCGTGCACATCTTCAACCTTGAACAGATCCCGGTCGAGGACGACGATGTCGGCGAGCTTGCCGGGCTCCAGCGTCCCGATCTTGGTCTCGAAGCTCTCAACCCACGCGGAACCCTGGGTCATGCACTGGAGCGTCTCACCAAGCGTGAGCGCATACTCCTTATGGAAGCCCTCCGAGGGACTCCCGTCCGGCATGCATCTCGAGACAGAGGCATAGACCACCTGAAGGGGATCGAGCAACGGCGCGGCCGGAAAATCCGTTGAAATGCCCAGACGAACACCCTCATCGAGGATATTGCGGAAACGCCAGCAGCGACTTGCCCGCTCATCGCCAATGCAGGCATTGTAAAAACCCGTTGACGAGCCGAATGTGGCATGGAGGGGCTGTACGCATCCAGAGATATCCAAACGAGCCATGCGCTCGATATCCTCGTCGGCAATGGTCTCGATATGCTCAAGACAATGATGAAGGCCCTTCTTGCCGTTGAGCTTCTGAGCCCTCTCGTGGGCATCGAGGGCTAGACGAGCCGCCGCATCGCCTATGCAGTGCACCCTTACCGGCAGGCCTGAGGCATCAGCCTGGCAGACGAGGTCGATGAACTGGTCCTTGGGCAGATTCGTCTCGCCGCGGAAATCCCCACCTTCGTAGGGTTCAAGCATGAAGGCGGTATGGGCTTCGATCACACCGTCGAGCACCTGTTTGACTCCACCGATGCGCAACCGATCGCTGCACAAAGCGTTGCGCAACTTCAGGGCGTCCGCGATCTCAAACAAGGAGGGGAACACGGTCACACGGCATGTGAGCTCCCCCCTGTCCTCTATGTTCTTATAGATCTCATAGATGTCTTCATTGGAGAGATCGCGTGGGAACATATCCCCCACCGCGGTGATGCCAAGCGACTTGAAGATGCCCAGCAGGCGAGCGATCGACTTGTCGAGGCCGTCAACGTAGAGCGCCGGAATCGAGACCTTCATTGAGGCGGGTTGTCCTAGCAGGAGACCCGTCGGTTCTCCTGCGTCATCATGCACGATCTCCCCGCCTTCGGGCTGGGGCGTGTCGGCGTCGATGCCCACCCTGTCCAGCGCGGCGCTATTCGACCAGACGGCGTGGTGATCGAAGCTGCTCAGGCAAATCGCCTGATCGGGAGAGAAGGCGTCGAGGGAGGCCTTCGTTGGGGGGGTGTGGTCCTCCCACATCGCCGTGTCCCATCCCAAGCCATACACCCATTCACGGTCGGGATGCCGCTCGCAGAAAGCGCGCACCTTCTCGGCACACTCGGCCTCGCTCCTGCAGTCCATCAAGTTGACGCAGAAATCCGGATCATCCATCGCAGATCCAGAAGCGAAGTGAAGGTGGGAGTCATTGAACCCCGGCATGATCAGTCGGTCACCAAAATCCTCGATCTCGGTTGTGTCCGAACCGAGCGCGACCATGTCCTCCTTGGATCCAACGCCAACGATCTTGTTGCCGCTGATGGCCACGCCTCCGGGAAAAGGCATCAAGGAGTTGCCGGTGAAAACGGCATTCGAAAGAAGAATGCGATCGATGCCCATGACCTACACCTCCCCTTCCGTGGCTTCCATCGAGCTCGGGCCATGATCAAGGGATTTCGGAAGCATGATGATCGGAACCACTCCAAGAGCGAAGAAGATGCCCTCGAGGATGAAGTTGAAGGAGTAGTCGGTGCCGGCGACCATGCCGATTCCGATGGGGAGGACATACGAGATGATGAGGCTCACAGAGCCGATGACCCCGCCCGCGGACGCGGCGTACTTGAGGCCGATCTCAGGAAGCTGGAACGGCAGGGACTGCAGGATGGGACCGGTCGCCGCCGAGAAGATGCCATTGAACAGCAGAAGGATCCACAGGACGATTCCGAGCGGGGAGTACCAGTTCGCGATCATGACCACGCCGCCGAGCGCGGTGATGGCGAGAAGGACGAGACGGGTCTTGCCGGACCTCTGGCACAGCATGGGTCCGACAATGGAGCCGAAAATGGAGGCAATCGTCAGGAAGGCAGCCATGTTGTTGGCGCTCGCGATGTCCACTCCACGGACCTCGACCATGGCCTGAGGAAGGATTCCGGAATAATTTGTGGCGGTCGCCATGCCAAGGCCGGTCGCGATGGCGATGAGCCAGACGTACTTGTTCTTGATGGCGACACCGAAGTACTCCATGACGGACTCCGCAGGCGGGAGCTCGACCCCATCGGGCTGGTTCTTCGCCAACACGAACCAAAGCACCAAGATGGCCGCGAAGGCAACGGAGGACCAAAGATAGGCCGATTCGACACTCGGGAAGTAGGCCGACGTCGCAAGACCCGCTGCGATTCCGCAGCACGCGGCCGCAAAGTAGATTCCCATGGCGAAGTCCATCTTCTCCTGGAACCAAGCACCATAGAGCTTGATCGTCGCGGCCTGAAGGACGGACGGCGCGATACCGACGCCGAACATCATGATGAGCATGAGGGTGAAATCGCCCGCAACCAGGCGACCGAATGCAAAAAGCACGGAGAGGGCGGTCGCGATGCCGACAACGATCTTCGCCCCATATTTATCGGCCAAGGAGCCACCTGGGATGGAAACGAAGACGCCGGCCAGAAGCGGCGCGAGCAAAAGCGCTGAAAACTGAGCGACATCGATGCCGAGCGAGGGCATGACCTCGACCGCGAGGGCCGAGAGCTGGAACTGGATGTAATCCGCGATGAAAATAATGAGGGACGAAATCGCGAGCACGACCCACCTGTATGGGGAAAGCCTATCCGCGTTCATACTCCCCTCCTTCTTCTGGAGATGGTTGGTCTACTTTTGCCGGCAGGGCTAGAATACGGCTCTAGCGGCCCCCTGCGCTATTACCGCAACTTCGTATTTATGTACGTGAAGCGTGTAGGCACCTCGAGCAGACAAGGGCTCTGATTGCTATAATCCGTTTCCAATAGGCCCATTGAAGAGGAGGAAGCCGTGCACGGCCACAACGTTGAAGTCGACTCGTCCGACCACATGCCTATAAACCTCCTCTCTGATGGCCAGTGGCTTCAAATCATTGACCTGATAGGATGCATGAACCGAATCGAGGACGACTACACGTTGCGTCGCTCCATCCTCGAGAAGATCCGGATCCTCATCCCCTACGAATCAGCCGCCTTCTTTCTAGCCGACCTGTTCAGGGCGAAGCAGGGACCCAACTTCTTCATCTCGCCCATCGGAATCGATTGCGAGGCTGGACGTCTCGAGGAATACGTCGAGAGCGCCTGGCGCCACGACCCCATGCTTGAGTTTTTCCCGCTCAACTCGTCCCGGGTCTTCCGCGAGAGCGACTTTATTGGAGAGGACGAGCTCTCCCGTCGCTACTATGCGGATTTCCTGGGCGGAAGACGCAGCATGACCTGCACATACTCCTGCGATCGGGGTCCTCTGGGCTCCATATCGCTTCACCGGACCCGGGGAGACTTCACCGATCGGGAGATCTTCATCATGGAGGTCCTTGAACCCCATATCACAGAGCGGCTCTCCCGATACCGCCTATCGGACGACAAGCAGGAGGGGATCGCTCGCTTCCTCTCGCAACACGGGATAACCGTGCGAGAAGGCGAAGTCCTTGCCTGCCTTCTCGATGGCGAGAGCAACGAGGAGATCAGCTCGAAGCTTTGCATCAGCCCCGCAACCGTTCGAAAGCATCTGGAGAACCTGTATCGCAAAACAGAGTCGAGGAGCCGCCTCGATCTGGTCTTGAAAGCCCGGCAAGGCTCATCCACCAATCATAAGCTCAAGATTTGATGGCATCCTCACCCATCCAACTTCAAAAACAATATCGGAATCGCCGAGAGAAGGAAGAACACTGATTCTGCGATCATGTTAAACCCGTAGTTGGAGGCGGAGAGTGTCGAGATGCAGACGGGGAGGAAGTATGAGCAGGCCAGGCTCGCGCTACCGATGATGCCCCCTGCAGACCCAGCGTATTCCTCCCCAATCTCAGGGAACTGAACTGGAAGCGCTTCCAGAAGGGGGCCTGCCGCCGCGCCAAAGATCCCGTTGGCGAAGAGGATGGGCCATAATCCCAGCGATCCAAAAGAAGTCCAACTGAGTATCTTAAGGAGAAAACCCATGCAGATCATGCCGATGAGCAAAGCCTTGAGATGCTTGAAAACCGCATGCAGCGGGGCGGCGAGCATGGAGCCAACGATCGATCCAAGAGCTAGGACCGCTGCCATCATCCCCGCTGTCTCGGCATCGATGTGCCATGTTTCGATATAAGCCTGGGGTAGCAACTCCATGTATGCGGTTGATGTCGCCATTCCCAGCCCAACTGATGCAGCGACGAGCCAGACTTTGATCGATCCTGCCGCATGGACGATATGAGCGAGGTTGGCCTCGCTCTTAGGCGCCTCATATCCTGGCGGAAGGTCGCGCGAAAAAAGAACCCATCCGACCGCGCTCGTCGCGAACATGAAAGCCGAAAACGAGAAGGCGCTCCAAACATCCGGGAATAGATTCGAGGTCGCCTGAGCCAACGCTCCGCCCAGAGATGCGCTGGCGAAGAAAAGGCCCATGGCGAGGTTGGACTGCCCTTTGAACCAAACATGGAAGACTTTCAGGCTCGCAGCCTGCAAGACCGCCGGACAAGCCCCCGATATGAACATGGTGCAGAACAGCATGCCGTAGCTATCCGCATTCACCCGATAAAACCCAGCAAGCGCCGACACCATCGCGGCAACCCCCACGGTGACGCGCGGGCCGATACGATCGCACGCCATCCCCCCTGGTATGCTCAGCAAAACGCCCGAGAGCAACGGAGCGAACAGCAGGCTGGCGATGCGACCCGCATCGAGGTCGTAAATGGGTATCAGCTCATGAGCCAATGGCGATACTTGAAATTGCAGGTAGTTGATCGCGAATATCTGAAAGCTCGCCAAAAACAGAATCACCCATCTATAGGGTGCAGCAGGATGGTCAGAGACGTCGTAAGCCATCGATCTCACCCTCTTGAACTGGGAATTGCTTTCTGGCACACATTATCGACAACGGCCGCGCTGCGACCAGTGAGCAAACGTCGTATTTGCATACGAGCGATTTCGTATCCCTTTGCGCCAAATACGAATAGAGGGAGCGCTGGGAAAGCCTCTCGGCACTTCACTGCGCAGCGTCCCCTTTTGAATGTCTCGCGATATTGCGTATCAAAATACGGCAATAGGTCAATAGCGGCCTCCGTCTCGCCTTCCTAGACTTTAAATTCCTGCCCACCGCGATCTAGGAAGGTCTCTGACATCTATGAACCTCAAGAAGTGGAGAACGTTTGTCGCAATCTTCTTATCTGGCATCGTCGTCATGATGGGACAGTTCAAGGTCCCGCCGCTCATGAGTGTGCTGATCCCCTTTTTCTCGACTGACACCGCAACGGGCGGATGGCTCATGTCGTCATTCTCTATCGCCGGCGTGGTGCTTGGGCTTCCCGCCGCGGCCATGCTCAAACGATTCGGGGTCCTCAAATCGGGGCTCTTCGCTCTAGCATGCTCTGCCATCGGCAACACCATCGGGGCATTTGTCGGTCCGAACGGGATCGCGCTCCTGCTCGTCGCACGCGTGATCGAAGGCGTCGGCGTCGCCATCATCGGCGTTGTCGCGCCAACCGCCATCGCAGCCATCTTCGGGGAGGAGAAGCGTGGTCTCCCCCTGGGCATCTGGTCGACATGGATCGCCACGGGCATGCTCTGCATCTATCCGATCGCAGTTCCCATCAGCCAGTTCTTTGGCTCGTGGCATGCCGTCTGGCTCTTCAGCGCAGCCCTCTCCATCATCTCCATGATCGTGTTCGCCATCTTCGTCCGCGATCCGGAACAGGAGGCGCCCGCGCAAGCCACTGAAGACGGCTCCGACTCCAAATCCCTCTACCCGCTTCTCATGCTTTCCGTCGCCTACGTGTTCTTCGCAGCTGCGATGTCCTCGTTCAACACCTACGCCCCTTCCTATATCGAAGTCGGGCTTGGCCTTTCCACCGCCGAAGCCAGCGCGCTCTCCGTCTTCATCAGCATCGGCGCCCTCATCGGCGGTATATTTGCCGGCAGCATCGTCCAAAAGACGCAAGCTCCCATGATGGTGCTGCGCATCGGCCTGCTCGCCTATGGAATCATCTTCCTTTGGGCGTTCGGCTTCACCATGCAATGGGCGATCATGGTCTTGTCCCTTGTCGGCTTCATCAAGGTCTCCTGCCCAACGGCCATCTATGACCTCGCGCCACGCATGGTCGATGCCTCAAAAGCCGGGTTCGTCATGGGCGTGATCTCAGTTGCCCAAAATGTCGGTATGGTCATCGGAGCCCCGATAGTCGGTGCGGCGCTCGGTGAGCTCGCCTCGGCCAACTGGAGTGCCGGCTCATTCGCCCTCGTTGCCATGTGCGCTATCGCGCTCGCATTCACATTCCTCATAAGGGATCGGAAGTAGCAGACCGACTGAGCAGCATCGCACCCTTTGCAAAAGGCCTCCCCGCAGAAGATGAGGGGAGGCCTTGGCTGTAAGCGGGAACCCTTCCGTCCAAGAGTGGATCCGGGACGCGGGTGCGATGCGCGATGGGGCGCGGAGCCTACTAGAACTCCGCGTTGCCGACCGTGCGCGGGTGCGGAATGACGTCGCGGATGTTGCCCACGCCCGTGAGGTACATGACCAGGCGCTCGAATCCCAGGCCGAACCCCGCATGCTTGCAGGTGCCGTAACGGCGCAGATCGAGATAGTACTTGTACTGCTCCGCGTCCATACCGAGCTCGGCGATGCGGCGCTCCAGGACGTCGAGGCGCTCCTCGCGCTGGCTTCCACCCACGATTTCGCCAATGCCCGGCACCAGGCAGTCGGCGGCGGCGACGGTCTTGCCGTCATCGTTCAGGCGCATGTAGAAGGCCTTGATCTCGGCCGGATAATCGGTCACGAAGGTGGGGCGCTTGAAGTGCTCCTCGGTGAGGAAGCGCTCGTGCTCGGTCTGGAGATCGATGCCCCAGCTCACGGGGTAGTCGAACGAATGACCCGCAGCGACGGCCTCTTCCAAGATGCTCACGGCCTCGGTGTAGGTCACGCGGGCGAAATCGGAGCTGGCGACATGCTCCAGGCGCTCGATGAGACCCTTGTCCACGAAGCGGTTGAGCATGGCGAGCTCGTCGGGGCAACGATCCATGACGAAGCGGATCACGAACTTGAGCATGTCCTCGGCCAGGTCCATATCGTCGGCGAGATCGGCGAACGCGATCTCGGGCTCGACCATCCAGAACTCAGCCGCATGGCGGGTCGTGTTGGAGTTCTCCGCGCGGAAGGTGGGGCCGAAGGTGTAAACATCGCCGAAGGCCATCGCGAAGTTCTCGGCGTTGAGCTGGCCGGAGACGGTGAGGGATGCGGGTTGACCGAAGAAGTCGCGCCCATAATCGACCTCCCCCGCCTCGGTGCGCGGGGCATCAGCCATGTCGAGCGTGGTGACGTGGAACATCTCGCCGGCGCCCTCGCAGTCGCTCGCGGTGATGATCGGCGTGTTCACATAGACGAAGCCGCGCTCCTGGAAGAAGGTGTGGATGGCCGCCGCAGCCACCGAACGGATGCGGAAGACCGCGCGGAACAGATTGGTGCGCGGACGGAGGTGCTGCTGCGTGCGCAGGAACTCGACGGTCGCGCGCTTCTTCTGAAGCGGATAGTCCGGAGCGGACGCGCCCTCGACCACGATCTTGGTGGCGGTGAGCTCGAAGGGCTGGGGCGCCTCGGGCGTGAGCTTGACCTCGCCGATGCAGACGAGCGCAGCTGAGACGTTCTGATGGGCGATCTCGTCGTAGTTGGCGAGCGTCTCGCGATTCATGACGACCTGCAGGTCCTTGAAGCAACTTCCGTCGTTGATGGTCACGAACCCGAAGTTCTTCATGTCGCGGACGGACTTGACCCATCCCGCGACGGTCACCTCGGCACCACCGAGCCGCTCCGCATCGGCGTGCAGCTGGGCGATCTTGATACGATCCATGGACGCTCCTTGCATACGGTTTCGATTTTGCATCAAGGGTTCATTGTAGCAGGCCGCGAGCGTGCGCGCTCTCCAAGGCGGGTGCGGGCGGGGCTGAAAGGAGATGCGCCCGCCCGGTCATCCGAAACAGCCGGACGATCCAGGCGGGCGCACAAGGGCTCCTTGCGGATCAGAGGTCAGCCCAGCAGCATACGGTCGTTCGCGAATTCGCCTCCCGAGACCTCCTCGAACTTCCTGAGCAGGTCCGGGACCGTCAGGGCGCGCTTCTCGTCGCCCGAGACGTCGTAGATGACGCGGCCCTCATGCATCATGATCAGTCGATTCCCCAAGCGGATCGCATCGTTCATGTTGTGCGTGACCATCATGGTGGTGAGGCCGCGCTCGACAACGATCTGCTCCGTGAGCTCGAGGACCTTCGCGGCGGTCTTGGGATCGAGCGCCGCGGTATGCTCGTCGAGCAGCAGGACGCGCGGGTTGGTGAGGGTCGCCATCAGGAGCGTGAGCGCCTGGCGCTGTCCACCGGAGAGGAGGCCGACTTTCGCCTGCATGCGCGTCTCGAGCCCGAGCCCGAGCATCTTGAGCAGGTCGGCGTATTCGGCCCGCTCGGCCTTGGTGATGCCCCATCGCAGGGTGCGACGCTGCCCGCGGCGCTTCGCGAGCGCGAGGTTCTCCTCGATCTGCATGTCCGCAGCGGTGCCGCGCATGGGATCTTGGAAGACACGGCCCAGGTACTTAGCGCGCTTGGGTTCGGGCAGACGCGAGATGTCCTCGCCATCCAACTCGATCGTGCCGGAATCCAAGGGATACACACCGGCGATCATGTTGAGCAGGGTCGATTTCCCGGCTCCGTTGCCGCCGATGACGGTGACGAAGTCGCCGTCGGCGAGCGCGAGGTCGACGCCCGTCAGGGCCCGCTTCTCCGTCACGGTACCGCGATTGAAGGTCTTCTTGACGTGTGACAGCTTAAGCATCTGCCTCACCGCCCTTCGAGTATCCCGCACGCAGCCTGTATCTCTCCAGCACGACCGGGACACAGAGCGCGAGGGCGACGATGATAGCGGAGAGGAGCTTCATGTCGTTCGCATCCATGCCCATCTGGAGCACCAGCGCACGGATGAGGAAATACACGATCGAGCCGACGACCGCCGAGATCAGACGGCTCTTGAAACCGGTGAGCTTGCCGGGGGTCAGGCGGCCGAGCACCTCGCCGATCACGATCGCGGCGAGACCGATCACGATCGCGCCCGTTCCCATGCCGATGTCAGCGTACTTCTGGCTCTGGCAGATGAGACCACCGGACAGTCCGACGAGGGCGTTCGAGAGGATGAGGGCGATCATCTTCGTCGTCGAGGTCGAGACGCCGAGCGCACGGACCATATGCTCGTTGTTGCCCGTGGCGCGCAGAGCCGAGCCGATCTCGGTTCCAAAGAACCAGTACAGGATCGCGATGATCAGGATCGCCGCGACGACGCCCACCGCGATGGCGACAGTGCTCTGCGGGAGCCCGGTGAGCTCGCTGGCGCGCGAGAAGACGGTGGGATTCATGAGGAGCGGGGTGTTCGACTTGCCCATGATGCGCAGGTTGATGGACCACAGGCCGATCTGCGTGAGGATCCCGGCGAGGATGGCCGGGATCTCGAAGACCGTGTGGAGGAGGCCCGTGATGGCGCCGGCGACGCCGCCCGCCACCATCGCGGCGAGGATGGCGACGATGGGATCGACGCCGCTCACCAGCAGAACCGCGCACACGCAACCGCCGGTGGCGAAGCTCCCGTCCACGGTGAGGTCCGGGATGTCGAGCAGCTTGTAGGTGATGAACACGCCGAGCACCATGATGCCCCATAGGACGCCCTGCGAGACGGCGCCCGCCAGCGCGATGTCCATATCATCTACCTCCTTGGAAGAATGTCGGAATTGAAAGCGAACGAGGCACCTCGGACGCGGGGATCCGGTCCGAGGTGCCGTGGTCTGAAAGATGATAGCGTCCTTCCCGCGGAAACGCGAGAGGTCCGACTACTCGTCCAGCACCGAGAGGTCGATGCCCAGCGCGGTGGCGAACTCCTCGTTCTTGATCACGGTGAGCTCGTCATCGGGGAAGTACTCGATGGGGGTCTTGGCGGGATCGGCCTCGCCCCTGAGGATCTTGACGGCCATCTCGCCGGCGTTGTAGCCCAAGCGCTCGTAGTCGATGGAGAGCGTGAACAGGCCGCCCGCCATGCACATGCCCTCCTCGCCGGGGATGAACGGGATCTTGTTCTCCTTGCAGATCTGACCGACCTGCGCGGCGCCCTGGGCGATGGTGTTGTCCGTGGGCGAGTAAATGGCGTCAACCTTGCCGACGGCGGACTCGACCACCGACTGGATCTCGTTGGTGGAGGAGACGGAGAAGCGCTCGTGCGCGATACCCAGCTCATCGAGCGTGTCCTCTGCGATCTTGATCTGGATCTCGGAGTTCGACTCGTTGGAGGCGTAGAGCAGACCGACGGTCTTGACGTCGGGGAGGACCTTGTGGAGCATCTGGATCTGCTCGGCGACAGGCGTGAGGTCGGAGGTGCCCGTCACGTTGTTGCCGGGCGCCTTGTTGTCGGCGACGAGCCCAGAGGCAGCGAAGTCGGTGATCGCGGTGCCCACGATGGGGATGTCGGTGGTTGCACCGGCGGCGGCCTGGGCGGCCGGCGTCGCGATGGCGAAGATCAGGTCGTCTCCATCGCCCACGAACTTGGAGGCGATCGTCTGGCAGGCGGACTGGTCGTTCTGAGCGTTCTGCTGATCGATCTTCACGTCGAGGCCGGAATCCTCGATGGCCTTCACGAAGCCCTTGTTGGCGGCATCCAGCGCGGGATGCTCCGTGAGCTGCAAGACGCCGATCTTGTACGAGCCCCCGGCAGCCGTGCTCCCCGATCCGGATCCACCGGCCCCGCATGCGGTGAGCGCCAGCGCAGCCGCAGCCGTGACAGCGAGGACGGCGCCCTTCTTGATGAGGCCGATGCGCTTCATTGCGATCATCCCTTTCAACTTATCCGTAAAGATGCACCGTTCGGGTGCCGTGCACAGTGCCTTGATGATAGACGCCCGTCCCTGCGGCCACGCAGGGCGGGAGACGGGGATACGAGTTGTTAACGAAATGGAGACCCCAGCGGTCACTTCATGGCGATGAGTAGCGCACGCGACCCAAATCGCCTCGATGCCGCCGCTCGGCGTTATCATGGAGCCATAGCCACCGGATGCGCCTCGTCGCCCCGGACGAGCTTCGACCCCACCCCCGACCGAGAAGGACCCCCATGCCCACGCTCATCGATCAGATCCTCGATATCGCCAGCCAGAAATGGGTCCAGAGCGTGTTCTGGGCCCTCCTCCTCGCACTCGCGACCCATATCGCCGCATGCGTCGCGGCCCGCGCCCTGCGGCACCTGCTCAACCGCGATAGCACCCCGCTGCCCTCGTCGAGCATCATCATCAACATCGTCCGTTGCGCGATATGGATCGTTGGCGGAAGCATCATCCTAGACGCCTGCTTCGGGATCAACGTCAACGCCATCGTCGCCGCGCTCGGCGTCGGCGGCATCGCCGTCTCCCTTGGCTTCCAAGACACCCTCAGCAACCTTATCGGAGGTCTTCAGGTCACCTTCATGCGCATCGTCAAACCGGGGGACAACATCGAGGTCGGCGCTGAATCGGGCATCGTGCAAGACGTCACCTGGCGACACACCTCCATACGCGACTCCCTGGGCCAGACGGTCATCATCCCCAACTCCATCATCTCCAAGACGGCACTCGTCCATCTCCTCCCCGCGAGCCGCGTCGTGGTCCCCTTCGCGATACCCCGCACGGATCAGGACGGCGTCTCGCGAAGCGAGTCGATCGACATCCTCGCTGACCAGATATCCGAGCTCGCCCTCCAAGCGGCCTCGAACATCTCACCCGTCATCGATGGCCCTCGGACGATGTTCTCCGAGATATCGGAGTTCGGTATCAAGGGGAAGATCGTCCTGCAGGTCGATGATGCATCCAAGGTCGGCGCCGCGGCCGACGCCATCGTGCGATCCATCGCCCGCGAGCTCTGATAGGAGCACCCTCCCGAGACCGCCATAGGAGCGCCCGAGACCGCCATAGGAGCGCTCTCCCGAAACCATCGCTTTCCGGTGATCCTAGATCTCGTCGGGTGCGGGGCGAGCAAATCCAAATTCACGCCCTTCCGCGCTGCATAAAGCAGGATATGTACGACTCTCTGCACACAGACTGCCCAACCCCCCTGGTTTTGATCTCAAAACCGCAGGTGATGGAAGCTTCTTTTGAATTCGACGGGGCATTTTGACAAGGAGGTCGTACATAACCCGCATTTTGCAGTTCGAGAGAACGGTTTTTTGGATCTGGGGTCACAGGACGTCCGCATCCCCCCTCTAGGCTTCGAGGTGCCCCCTGCGACGTCAAGAAAGGGGGCCGGACCTCTCGATCCGGCCCCCTCAGCGGCGATCTTCCATGAGGATCAATAGTCGCGCTTGGCGCACACCGCGAGCGACACCAGGGCGCTCGCACAATAGGAGAGCGCCGAGATGCCAATCAATAGCAAGCTGAAGACGACCGTGTTCTCGGGCTGCATAACGAACGCAATGTTATCGCGAACCAGCGCCTTGACGGCATCGGGAAGCGCCGAGATCACGAATGAGAACGCGAACACGCTACCCATGATGATGAAGGGGATGTATTGGGACGCCTTGGTCATTCCGAAGCGGAAAT
>JAXDWR010000054.1:0-2685 GCA_034088265.1 Collinsella sp.
TGATCGCCTCGGCATCTGCGCGGACGAGACTCCCGTCCGAGAGTGCCGGTGCGGACAGCCCACCGTCGGCCCCTTGGGCGCGCAGGGTCTCAGCATCGCGTGCGAGCACGGCGCGGGTGAAGCTGATGGGCGCCCAGAGGCTCTCGGGCCAGACCCAGCAGGTGAGGCCACGGCAGCCATCGAGGTCGGGGACGGGGACGCCCCATTCGACGTTGCCGGTGATGCGGAACGGGACGAGCGCCTTGCCGGATCGGAACCGGACGCCCGCGCGATTGAGGACCTCGTGCGCCTCATCGCGCTCGCGCCAGGTGGGGAAGACGACGGTGAAGGACCCCTTCCCGCCTTCGGCCTCGATGAGCTCGTGGGAGGGGAGCTCGGTCCGGATGGCCTCGAAGTCGTCACGGAACTTCACCTGGATGTAGAGCTGCGGGGCGTCGAGCCACTCGCGCATGGTCTTCGAGACGACCGCGCGGATCGAGGGATCGCCTTCCAGATGCGACGTGTGCTCGCGCATGAATTCGAGGTAGGAGGGAAGATCGAAATAGAGGTTGTCGACGGGGACGAGCTCGGGGGTCTCGCCGGTGAGCGCGCTCTTGGGGGCGATGAGCTCCTCGGGCTCGAACTGGTGGCCCAGGTCGCATTCGTCGGCATAGGCCTTCTCTGACTTGCATCCTTGGATGGGGCAGCGCCCGAGCACCTGTCGCCCGTTGAGGAATTGGCCTGCCTTGGGATCGAAGAACTGCTTGGTGGAGAGCTTGGTGAGCTTGCCGCGCTCATGAAGGCGGCAGACGATCTCCTCGGTCATCCGCTCGTGGATGGGGGCGGCGGGATCGAGGGCGCTTCCGGCGTAGAGATCGCAGGAGACGCCGAAGCTCGCGAGGTCGCGCTCCTGGCTATCGTGGTTCTCCCTCACATAGTCCGATATGTCGTGCGCATAGCCCTCGGCCTCGAGCTTCTTCCTGAAGCCCTCCATGATGGGGGAGCCGAAGCAATCGGTCCCCGAGACGAAGATGACGTTCTCGCGGCCCAGGCGATCGCGCAAGAACCGCGCGTAGAAATCCGCGGGCACGAAGACGCCGCCGACGTGACCGAAGTGGAGGCCCTTGTTGCCATAGGGCATACCTGCGGTGACGACGGCTCGACGCGGCCAGTCGGGCCTGCTGTCGCGGCTGAGAATCTGTGCCATGGGCGGCTCCTTGTCTCGAGTTCGAGGGTGACGTGCGCGGTTCGCACGATTCGTATGCACGGCGAAACATTATCGCACATGACAGCAGGCGAATGGGTATGCTAGACCGTATGAGGAGAATCGGTGGCATACGCACGTTCGAGGACGCCTCCTTCCTTAAGGGGGCGGCCCGTCTTTCCGTCATGGTCGCACTGGCCGGCGGCGCCCTATGCGCCCTCTGGCTCGTGGGCCTCGGCCTCGGCTGTCCCATCGCGCCCTCCATCGAGTTCGCGGCGGGTGGATCCGCTCCCGTGTGGCGCTGGAACCTCTCGCTCTTCGCGATCGTCGTGCTCTCCTTGGTCGCGCACGAGCTGGTCCATGCGATCGCCTTCCGGGCCTTCGCGCCGAAGGGGACGAAGGTGAGGTTCGGTGCCGATTGGCGATTGGGGCTCTTCTTCGCCTGCGCCGAGGGGATCGTCTACACGCGCCGCCAGTACCTCGCCATCGCGCTCGCACCGTCCGTGGTCGTGACGATCGCCCTGATCTTCGCGGGGGCCCTCCTTCAGTGGCCCCTCTGGGGCCTGCTGGCTTCGGTCGCCCATCTCACCGGCTGCACGGGGGACTGGGCCTATGCGCGCGCCATTCTCGGCGACCGGACCATCACGCACTGCGAGGACACCTCTTGGGGCGTTTGCTTCTATGCCGACGACGGACGGGATTCGGATTTGGATGGAGGTGACGGAGCATGACGAGGCTCCTGCTGCATGCCTGCTGCGCCCCTTGCTCCCTCGAGCCCGTGCGCATGCTCGTCGAGGAGGGATTCGAGCCCACCATATGCTGGTCGAATCCCAACATCCAGCCGGACGACGAGCATGATCGCCGCCTCGAGGAGCTTCGCTGGTGGTGCGAGGGCGAGGGGATCCCCCTCATCGAGGCTCCGGGAGACCGGGATCGATGGGAGCGGGGGGTCGCGTGCATCGGTCCACGCGATCGTGAGCGCAGGTGCCGCGCCTGCTATGCGCTGCGCTTGGCCGAGGCTTGCCGCGTGGCCGTGGAGGGCGGCTTCGAGCACATCTCCACGACGCTCGCCGTGTCCCCCTACCAGCTCCACGACGTCTGCGCCGACGTGCTGTCACGGCTTGCCGCGGCCCATGGCCTCGAGCCCGTCATACGCGATTTCAGGCCCTGGTATCCCGAGGCGACGCGACGCTCCCGCGAGCTCGGCATGTATCGGCAGCAGTACTGCGGATGCCGTTTCTCGGCGGCCGAGGCCGCTCTCGAGCGCGCGCGGCAGCGCGATGCCCGTCGGCGGAAGTGAGCTGCCCCGTCCCTCCTCCATCAGCGAAGCGCTATCATAGCGCCGTCACCGATCAAGTTCCCGAGCCTCCCAAGGAGCATCATGCGTACCGATGATTTCGACTACAACCTTCCCGACGAGCTGATCGCGCAGGCCCCCGCCGAGCCGCGCGATTCCTGCCGTCTCCTGGTGCTCCATCGTCTCGACGGGTCCATCGAGCATC
>JAXDWR010000055.1:0-11456 GCA_034088265.1 Collinsella sp.
CGAGCATTGCCATGAGGGCCGACACGTCGTCCTCGGTGGTGACGATGGAGACCTCGGCGAGGCTCATGGCCCCGCCCGTTCCGAAGAGTCCCTCTACCCTGTCGACCGCAAGTCCGATGACCTCGTAGATCGCGGCCATGATGTCGAAGCTGTTCTGGATGAGGAACAGGAACACGGCGAAGAACACGAGCAGGAACACGACCTCCTTGACGCCCGGCATGCTCTGGTTGCCGTCCATGCGCTGGGAGATCTCGATGAGCTTCAAGGTGAACACCAGGCCGAGGACGCCGCATCCGATGGGGAGTATCGCCACCTGCCAGGTGCCCCTGGCGATGTCGTACATGGAGACGTCGCTCGAGCTCTGGAGCATCGAGGAGAAGGGGGCGTCGAGGATTCCCTCGTATCCGATCGAGCCGAGGACGCTCACCTGCGCGTGGAACATCCAGTTGCTCCATTCGCGGAGAAGGTCGCAGAGCCACGAGTTGATGTCGTCGGCGATCGACGCGTAGGCGTTCTGGCATGGCACGAGCGTGAGGACCAGGAAGGCCAGGGCGATGACGAAGGCGAGCTTGAACTCCCTCTGCCCCGCTATGCGCTTGACCGCCGCGATCATAGGGCGCTCAGCTCTTTGGTGGTCTGGTCGTAGCGGAGCTGGACCAGGGTGCTGGCTCCGTCGTTGAGCGTGAACGAGGTCGTCACGGTCTTGCCGTTGCAGTCGATGTAGACCTCGCCGTCCCATGCCGCGGACGTTGCGTAGGGAGAGCGCTTTGACGCCCAGGCCGAAAGCGCGTTGGAGATGCTCTCGTCGTCTGATTCGAGGAGCTCGTTGAGCTTGTCCGAATGCGCAGAGAGGGTGATCTTGGCGTCTGGCGCCGCGTCAAGGGTGTAGGTGGTCGAGAGCGCGAAGGCGTCGCAGGTGATGGAGACCTCCTCGGTCGACGCATCGATCCTCATCACGCCTTGGGCGGGGGCGTCCCTCGGGGTTTTCGTCGTGGTCACATTGACGGAGATCCCGCCAGCGTCCGATCGCTCGGAGACGACCTCGTAGTAGGTCACCGAGGTGGAGTCGCCCTCGCGTTCGATGACAACCCCGTCGGCGATGGTCATCGTCTTCGAGCCGCCGTCGGCGCTCCAGGCTGTTCCAAGGTAGCTCTTGATGCTGTCGGCATCGGCCTTCTGGGCTGATTCCTTTTCCTGCCCGGTTGCCGGGTCCTCCGAGGGCTGCATGGCGCAGCGGGCAACCCCCGAGCCCGCGAGCAGCACCAGCGCTCCGATTGCGCACGCCAGCATGAGTCTCTTCTTGTTCATTGGGCTTGCTCCTTTCGTCATACCTTGCGCAGCGCGCAGGTGAAGTAGTTGATTCCCGTTCCTATGCAGCACACGGCTCCGGTATGGGGCTCGTGGATGTACTTGTTCTCTCCTATGTAGATGGCCACGTGCCCCGGCTTGTAGAGGATGTCTCCTGGCTGCGCTTGGGACAGGGGGATGTGCGTGAGCTCGCTGTACTGGCTCTCCGTGTAATGGCTGATGGCGATCCCGGCCTGCCTGTAGCAGTATTGGGTGAGTCCGCTGCAGTCCAGGCCCCTGCCGGGAGTCGAACCGCCCCATACGTATGGGACGCCGAGCTGGCTGTAAGCGGCCGCCACGATAGTGTTCGCGTTCGCCCTCGAGCTCTTGAGGTCCTCGACCGTCATGGTGTCGAACCTCCTCAGGCCGTAGGTGTCCATCACGGACTTGAGGCTCTCGACATAGGTCGAGCTCGTGGCCCAGCCCGCATCCTTCAGGCCCTCCGCCATGAGGTCCGAGTCATGCTTCTCCATGGCCTCGCGGATGGTTGCGTTGTTCGCATACGTTCCGGCTTGAAGGAAGACCCTGCTCCTGAACTTGATGCAGTCGACGTCGGACTTGAACACCGTGAAGTACGCGGTGATCGCCGTGTGGACGCCGGCCGTGTACTCCTCGCTGGTCACCCAGGCGCTCTTTCCTGCGACCTCGGGGCAGCCCGCGAAGCTCCCCGCCCACTTCATGCCGAAGAGGTTGTGGTCTCGCGTCGCAAGCCTGCTCATGGTGTTGCCTTGGCCGCTCTCCACGATGATCTGCGCGAGGGTGCAGCCGGCGGGATGCCCGTACTTCTCCTGGCATTCGAGCGCGGCCTCGACCATCTCGTAGGTGATGTAGGGCGGCAGGCCATCTAGCGATTGCTTGTTCGCCTCGTTTTCCCAGAAGCCGAACAGGGCGCTGACGAGGTTGCTGACGATCAGGACGCCGATGACGAAGGCGGCGATGGCCGCGAGCGATCCGAGCGCGATTGAGGCGCCGGCCCCGCCTGCTGCGCCGACCGCAGCGGCGCCGGAGGACGAGGCTGCGGCCTGGGAGGCCGCAGCCGCGGATTGGGCCGCCGCGGCCCTGGACGCCTCCGCCGTCGCCGCGGCAGACGTTGCGCTGGCGCCCTGCTTTGCGCCCAGCGCGGTGGCGGACTTGGACCCAGCCCTTCTGGCTGCCCTTCTCGAGGCGATACGCCCCTTGATCGCCTTGGCGGATCGATGGGCGTCGTAGGCCTTGGAGCTCCCTTCGAGCTCCTCGCTGTCGTCGAGCTCGTCGACGGCCATCCTCGCAAGCATCTCCTTGGCAGCTGCCGCCTTGGCCATGCCGCTCTTCCCGGCTGCGGACTCGGCGATAGCTGTCTCTTCCGCCTTCGAGGCGAAGGTGCGCCTATGCCCTCTCGCTTGCCCCGTCGTGCGTTCCACGGCTTCCCTGATGCCCGCTGCGCTCTTCCTCTCGGTGAGGGTCGATAGCATCTGGGCCTCGTCGTCGGTGATGGTGCCGGTGTTCGCCAGGGTGGCCTTCTCGCTGATGACGAGGTCGGCCATGGAAGCTCCGTCGTTTTGGGACAAGGCGTTTGCCTTCGTCACTTCGCACCGCCGATCGGGCCCTCGCGCATGGAGCGCTCTGCGATCGCCGCGGGCTTGGTGTCGAACAGCTTGAAGAGCTCTCCCTTGGGGAAGTCGTCCTTGATCGGGACTCGGATGCCGCCTGCAACGAGGAGGCCCTCGCCGGCCTTGATGGACTCGTCGATGAAGCCCCTCTCTGCCGTGGAGAGATCGAGCATCTCCGTCCATGCCTCGAGGTCGGCGGGGCCCTGCTTGTGGAGCAGGAAGAAGTCCGAGTTGATCACCATGTCTCGCGCGTTGGCGTTGAGCAGCATGTGCGAGGTGTTCTGGGAGATTCCGGTGCAGATGAGGCCGAACTTTCGGCCCTCGCGCCAGAGCCTGGCGAAGTAGTCGACGATGGTCGGGTGCCCGAAGAGGGACTGGACCTCGTCGATGTAGAGCCACGTGACGACATCCCTGGGAGGCGTGACCATGACACGGTTCCTCACCATCTCCAAGGCGGTGAGCATGCCGAACACCTTCATGTTCTGTCCCAGCTCGTGCATGTCGATGTTGGTGATCCTGTTCTCGAAGCCGACGTTGCTCTGGCCGTTGAAGAAGCTGAAGGCGCCATGGACGTAGCGCTCGTAGCGAAGCGCGATGTCCCTGGCCTCGGCCTCGGGCTGCTCCGCGAGGATGGCATGGAAGTCCTCCAGGGTCGGGAGCCTGTCTTCGAGGGCGCAGCGGTCGTAGGCCAGGCCGACGCACCTCGTGATGATGGACCTGTCGTTCTCCGGCAGGCCCTCCGATCCCTCGGCCATGAGCGCGGACGAGAGGGCCAGGATCGCGTCTGTCTTGTAGGCGAGCTTGGTCGCGTCGCTGCGGTCCGATACGGCAGCCGTGTCGAACGGGTTGAGCGTCGTGTCGGTTCCCGGCGCAAGGCGGATGTTCGCTCCCCCCAAGGCGCTGATGAGGTTGCCGTACTCTCCGGCCGGGTCGAAGATGATCACCTCGTCGCCGGGATGCGCGAGGATGGTGTTCGTGATCTCCCTCTTGACGGAGAAGGACTTGCCGCTGCCGGGCTTTCCGCAAACGAAGCCCATCGGGCTCGCAAGGAGTCCCCGGTCGCAGATGACGAGGTTTCCCGACTGCTTGGACTGGCCATAGTAACCGCCGCCGGGCTGGTTCAGCTCCTGGCTGGCGAACGGCATCTGCATGGCGATCTGGCCGGTCGTCAGGTACCTGAAGACGTCGACGTGGTTGTTGCCCAGGGGAAGCACCGAGTTGAGCGCCTCGCGCTGCCGCAGGTAGAGCGGCTCCACGCCCAGCGAGTTGCCCTGGGCGACGCTCACGATCTGCTCGACCTGCCTGTCGAGCTCCTCCAGGGTCGGCGCATAGGTGTAGATGAGGCCCGTGTAGCGGAAGAGCCTCTCGTTCTTGTTCCTGAGGAAGTCGAGGAGCTCCTCGGCCTCCTCCTTCGAGTAGCGGAGCTCGGGGGGCAGGATGGTGTAGTCATAGCCCTTCCTCACCGCGGTTCGCTGCTCGTCGATGATCTCCTTGTCCATCCAGTCGAGCTGGCCCTTCACCAGGGCGAGCGCATCGGATTGAGCCAGGGGCCGGGCATGGATGTTGACGGACAGCGGGATCGGGAGGTCGATGATGTTTGCGATGTAGTAGTCTTCGAGCACCGATCCGAAGCTCTTGATGAGCAGGACTTGGCAATAGACGTCGTCCACCCTGAATGAGTCCGCCCTGCCCTGGGGCTTGAAGTCGATGAGCATGGGCGCTATGAGGTCCTTGGTGCGCAGGCTCGATTTGTGGGACAGTTTGTCCCAGTCGAAGGTGAACTCGCTTTTCGGCCTGAGCTGCGACTGGAGTGCGCGCAGGCGCTCGGTGCCGTCGAGGGCGTGCGCCTGGCACCGGACCCGCGAGAGGGTCTGGATGCAGTCGCCCTTGATGCGCGAGAGCTTTGGGATTGCGCCGTCGACGTCGGCGGCGCCGACCATGTAGGTCAGGTACCTGTGGCGCTCGAGGTTGGAGAAGCCCTCCCTCATCTTGTCGTTGAGGATGCCGTTGTACTCCTCGACGTACTTGGAGGTCGCTTCGTCGCCCTTTTCGAAGAACGCCCTCTTGCCGATCTCCCTGTCGGGGATGGGCACGTTTGCGATGGTGAGCTGGAAGCAGGTGTCCGCGCTGAAGTAGTTGTAGAGGCTCGATAGCACGGTGAATACGTTCTCCTGGTTCTCCTTTCTTGCGGATTGGTAGCTGATGTCGGAGAACTCGATGGTCTGGCTGAAGAGGCCGTCCTCCACCTGGGCTATGCCGTCCTTGTACATGGCGTCGTAGCCGATGTAGCGCAATACGTCTTTCGCCGAGCTCCTGAGCCTCTTCTGGGATTTCGCCTTCTCATCGCTCGCCTTCTTGGTCTTGCTGGTCTTGCCGGCGCCCCCAAGGAGCAGTGCCAGCATCCCGGGCCTGGCCTGCGGCGCTTTCCTGTCATTGCTGTTTCGTTGGCTCATGGAGCTCTGCCCCCTTTCGCTTGGCTGCGCGTCGTGCGCGCCTGTTGGTCTTGCCCGTCTTGACTGCGGCGATTGCCGGGTCGGTCGGGCTCCTGTAGAGGAGGGATTGGTCATCGAGGTGGTGGGCGGCGAACCTGGGGATGAATTGCTCGAGCCTCATGCCGAAAGGCCGCCAGAAGCCTGCCAGCCAGAACGGGAGGCTTGCGCACATGACCGGGAAGGCGGCATTCGAGACCTCGATGCCGATCCAGAAGTAGATGATCGCCGCCGTTGCTATGGCGCTTGCGAAGCCGAGGGTCACGCAGACGAGCGTCCTGAGGCTGAGCTTGCCGACGATCTTCTCCTCGTACTCTCCGATGTCCTTCTGGACGGGGATCTGAAGGGACATTCCAACCTCCTAGTTAGGGAGCCAGGAAGTGTCCAGCTGTCCGAAGTAGATGGATGCGGCGATGATGATCGCGCCGCCGGCGATGGTGGAAATCGCGCTCGCGATCTGGCTGCCGCCCTGCTGCTCGCGGATTGCGAGGCCGAGGCTGACCGCGCCCCAGACGACGAGGAAGCCGCCCAGGAACGTCACGCAGCCCGAAACGAGGCTGATGATGTTGTTTAGCATGTGTCTCCTTTGCATGTGATCGTCACCCCTGGCCCGCATGTGGAAGATGGGCTGTCGCGGGGTGTTAGAATTGGGTTCAGGGGCACGTGCGTGCTCCTTTGCATGGGGCTGCGGCAGCATCGGCATGTGTGGAAGCGTTCCGATGCCTTGTGCGCCGCGCGCTTGCCGCAACCCTCACTCAGCTACGAGGGAATCCCTCTCATAGGCCCACCTCCTCGCTCTGTATTCCTTGAAGTCGAACGGACCGCGGCCTTCGAGCCTTGCCGACCTCGGATGCTTGCGCAGGTCGTATTTCTTGTCCTTGAAGGGCTGCGCGCCGTTGATCAGCACCAATCCCTCGTCCCTCGGCATTCGCGCTATCTCGGAGGCCTGTATCAGGTCTCGCTCGAACACGCCGTAGTTCCTCGTGGTGGAGGGGTTTGCTCCGCGGGAGTCGTTCACCGTCATGTTCTTCACGGTCTGCTTGCCCACCATCTCCGATATCTCCTTGTTGGTCTCGTTTGACTTGCCGCCGAGATAGACGAAGGTGTCGCAGGCGTTGACGATGGTGGCTGCGTTGTTGTCGCCGTAGGTCTCCTTGAGCTGCGAGAGGGACTGCAGGATCATCGACACGGCGATGTTGCGGCTGCGCGTCACGGTGATCATCCGCTCGAAGTCGGGCACCCGGCCGATGTTGGCGAACTCGTCGAACATGAAGTGGACGGGGCGCGGGAGCCGGCCCTGGAACCTCGAGAGCGCGACCTCGCACAGCGTGTCCATCGCCAAGTGCATGAGCAGCGCGAACAGGAAGTCGAAGGTGGAGTCCGTGTCCGACATGGACGCGAAGACCACGGTCTTCCTGCTCGCGTCGCCCAGGTGGCCGAGGTCCATCTCGTCGTAGGAGAGGATCTCGCGGACCTCGTCGATGTCGAAGGGCTTCATGCGGACGTTGCAGCTGACCATGATGGACTTCATTGTCTTGCCGGCCGCCACCTTGAACTGCTTGTAGGTGGCCAGGGAGAAGTCCTCTTCCGGCTTCGCGGGCTTGCCGACCTCGATCCACTCGAATGCCTCGACCCCCTCGTCGAAGTCCCTCCGCTCGGGGTCGTAGGCGGTGGCCGTGGCCTTGGGGGCCAGGCGCCTGCCCGTCTCGATCTCGTTGAAGAGCATGTCGAGCGGGCTCATGTAGTCCTCGTCGTCCTCGCGGGCGTCTGCGAGGGCGAGCAGCATGATGAGGCCGCCGACGTTCCGGTCCTCGGGCGGGCAGTGGGCGATCAGGTATCCCACCAGCGCCGTGTAGAGGAGCTTCTCGGCGTTCTCCCAGAAGGGGTCGCCGGAATGCTCCTTGTCGCCCGTCGTGTTCTTCACGAGGCACTCCACGAACTTCAGGATGCCCTTCTCGTCGCGCACGTAGGCGAGAGGGTTGAAGTGCATGGACCTGGAGAAGTCGATGGTGTCGAAGGTGAGGATGTCGTAGCCCGATTCCTCGAAGAGCCAGCCGATGTCCATGATCAGCGTCCCCTTCGGGTCGGTGATGAAGTAGTTGGCGTTCAGCTGGTAGAGGTTCGGCTTGACGTAGTAGCGGGTCTTGCCCGTTCCGGGTCCTCCCACCACGAGCATGTTGTTGTTGGTCTCCGTCCTCTGGTCGTGGGACGTGTCGATGAAGCGCTTCTTGGATCGCGAGGAGAGGATGATGTTGTTGTCCGGATCCTTGGAATCCGCGTAGGCCCCCATCTCCTTGGCGGTCGCCCACCTGGAGCTTCCATGCTCCTCGCCGCGCCGGTAGTTTCCCATGCGCTCAGCCTCCCTGGCCCAGAAAAGCCACACCGCGCAGGCGCAGGCCGCGCCGATCGCGACGGAGAGGGTGTCTGCGTAGAAGAGGTGGCCCGATGCAAGGGAGTCGGGGAGGGTTTCCGCGAATCCCCCACCCGCCATGAGCGGGTTGGTCCCGGTTTCCTGGGCATGGCCCGCGATGACGTTTCCGACGAGGAAGGAGATCGCCGAGCATATGGCGGCGAAGAGCACATCGCTTCTCATCGAGCCTTCTGCTCCAAGCGCTCCACCTGGCGAACCTGCTCTCGGGCTGCCTTGCTTGCGGCCGAGGCGGCCTTGGCCTGCTCGGCTTTCACGGCGAGCCTCTCAGCATCCCTGGACTTGGGCTGGGCGATCCTCTCCTTGGCTTCGTCAAGCGCCTCGGACGCCTTCCTCTCGAGGTCCGCGAAAACCTCGTCGACGTCCGGCGCGTCTTCGACCTTGAAAACGAGGAAGCCACGCTCGCCATCGTTGTGGAAGGCATGCTCGATGGAGGCCCTGTCCAGTTCCTCGTCGATGAGCTGCCTGATGGATTCGTATTCCGGAAGCTGCTCGAACTCAGCCATGCTGAGCTTCGCCCACCGAGGCGCGTCTTCCAGTTCTTCGGCGACGGCGTCCGGGGTCCCTGCGACCTGGCCGCGCGCGTTCCTGAAGGCGTTTGCGAGCCTTTCGGCGCCTGCCGACATCGCCGCGCCGCCCGCATCCTGCCCGATTCTCAGCATCCAGTCGACGAGCTTCTCGCCGGAGTCGTCCCCGTAGTCGCTTGGCATAACATGCCGCCTTTCTCTAAGTTTCCTGGCTTATCTTGTGTGGTTGGGTCCTTGTCGGTGCTGAGTTGCGGAATCGAGCGTTGCTGACGCCTGGATGGCTCCCTGGGCCCTGTCGGCGAGGCTCTGGGGCCTCTCGGGTATCTTCGAGTCCATGTAGCGCAGGGATGTGCACTCCTCCTTGGTCGCGTGACGCATATGTAGCATCGCGTCCTCGAACTCCGCGGGGTCTAGCGATATCCGACCGAAGCTCCAGCTCTCGAAGTCGACCCATTCCCCGTCGAAGCGCTTGCAGGTCCACCATTCGTCGCCGCCGTTGACCTGCTGGATGAAGGCGAGGTCCTCGTAGACGAAACCCTGCCTGATGGCCCAGTTCCCGCGCGCGAACGCGTTGCGGAGATCCTCGATGCTCTCGGCCTTGGAGAACTCGTAGGGGTATTCCTCCATGAAGGGGTCATCCTGCCAGTCGTAGCCGCCGCGCTTGAGCCAGCCGTTCTCCTGGCACTTGGCCACGAGGAGCTCGTGCTCCTCTCCGGTGATGGGTGCGAAGCCCTCCATGTCGGTCCTTTCGTCGGTGGGACAATCTGTCCCAGTGGGTCTCTGCTTGGCGGCGGCGAGGCGCTAGGAGTCACGAGCTCGGTTTTCGTTTGCGGGGATGTTTCAGCTGACCAGCTCTTCCTCGCCGCCAAATGCGCTTATACCAGCAGTGGGAGGGACGCTGCTGCCGTCATCGACGCCTAAGGTTCGCTTGGGTT
The DNA here is from genome assembly GCA_034088265.1 of Collinsella sp. Classification (GTDB taxonomy): domain Bacteria; phylum Actinomycetota; class Coriobacteriia; order Coriobacteriales; family Coriobacteriaceae; genus Collinsella. The sequence goes on from JAXDWR010000055.1 coordinate 9,316, forward strand.
CCCTTGGTTCCGTCTTCACCGAAAAAGCTGGATTCGCGCCTTCTGTCCCTATTCGGCAGGCGGACATGCGTCGAGGTCTGCACGATCCTCGAGACGATCGCCTCGGCGGTCTCGCGGTCCCCGTATCTGGCCATCCGGGACAGCAGCGTGTCTACGTCGTACTGCGACGTGTATATGGTCGGGAGCATGTCCTCGTAGCGGGAGTTGACGATTTGGAAGAGGTTTGTGAGGGCCCAGGAGCTGGTCGTCTCCTTGCCTATGTCGTCCATGATCAGGACGTCGCTGCCGACATAGCGGCTGATGCCAGGCGCGCGGTCGTCGTCGTAGCTGCGCTTGATCTCCTCGAGCATTGAGAGGGTCGTTCCCATGGCCACGCTGTAGCCCGACAGAACGAACGCCTTCGCGATGGCGCTTGCCGCGTAGGTCTTTCCGGAGCCCACGCATCCCTCGATGTAGAGCCCGGCTCCCCTGTTTCCCCCGAAGCTAGACAGGTACCGAGCCGATGCCTCGAGGTCGACCCTCGCGCCGAGGAAGCGCCTGGCGATACCCGCCTTGAGGAACTTGGATTGGAGCTTGGACTCGGCCTCCTTGGCCTCCCTCTCCTCCTCTTTCCGCTTTGCCTCGAGCTCCTCCGGGCAGCCGCAGGGCTCATGGGTGATCCACCTGACCTCGCCGCCGTACTCGATGCCGAGGGGAACGGTTGCCCGCCCGCAGTACGTGCAGGCAACCGGTTCCGGCTCGGAGTGCCTCAATCCCCTGGCCCTTGCCTCCTCGAGCGTGATGAATGGATTCCTCTCGTCCTTCAAACGAGGCCGCCTTTCCTATCTGAAACCTTTGTTATCAGCCTTTCTTATCGGCTGACAATTCGTCAGCCCGGGGACTGAAGATTCGTCATCCCCCTGTGCCCTTTCGACTGACAAGATTTCAGGGGGTGACGTTTTGTCAGGGGGTGACGTTTTGTCAGGGTCTGGACCCCTCGCCCTCGGGGGAATGGCCGACCATACGACCGAGTAGCACTTCGTCTCGACGCCGCTTGCGTGTCGATGGGAGCCCGACTCCTGGATCAGCCCCTTTTCGAGCAGGTCCGAGAAGGCCCTGTATACGGACCTCTCCGTTGTGTTCAGGAAGCTTGCGAGATGGGGCTTGCTCTCATAAAAGTCTAATCCTGCCGAGTTGAAGCCGTAGATGCGGGCAAAGACGAGGAGCGGGACTCCAGAGAGTCCCATTCCTTTCATCATGAACCCATGCAACGTGATGAACCCTTCAGGGGAAGCGCGCTCATCACCCGCGCTCTTGATGTCCTTCATTTTTCTCCTAGCCCCTTTGCTCGCGCTCGCGGACTAGGACGGTGTTACGAAGGACCCAATCGCGGAGCTCCCTCCGATCCGCTATCGATCCACGCTTTACCCCTGGGAAAGTCCTGAGGGGCAGCGGGTCATCATCGCGTTCCGCGAGCTCGTACAGCCTTCTCTTGCTTATCCTCAGCAAGTCCATCACCTGCTGGGCGCTGTAGTAGTCCTGAGGTGGCACTGGTCTAGGTCCTGTTGCATCATTCATCGTCTGCCTCGTTTCGAGTTCGTTTGAGGCGGCAAGACGATGCCTCGCCCTTCGATAGCGCCGAAGCTTCGGGTGCAATCAACATGGCTCGGACCTCATTTGTTCGGTTGGTCGCCAAGTGTTCCGTTTGCTTTTATGTATCGGTCAAGAGACAGCCTGTTCACGAGAATCCTCCTTCCCAGCCTGTACGACCTGACCTCTCCGGCCTTGATGAGCTCATAGGCCTTGGTCCTTCCGGCATGCATGTATTCCTGCATTTCGGCTACGGTCATCCATTCGCTGGGGCCACTCGCGGCCTGGTTCTGATCAGTGCAGCCGCTGCAGTCGCTTTGTGGTCTCATGCGTCCTCCTATCCTTTCCGCGCCGTATCGCTGCGTTCCGCGGCGTTACGCCATGTACGTTCATCAGCCTTCTACACGAAAGCGGGAAAGGAGTCTTTTGAGAGGAATGGGCTTCGGTTCCCTTGGGTTCCCTAAGTCCCATATTCAAGAAACTGGCATAATATCGGTTGGATGTCTCGCTGAGACAGATTGTCCCAGCAGCTGTGAAAGTGCCTCGCTATTCGACGGTGCAGGATGCTCAGC
>JAXDWR010000056.1:0-19817 GCA_034088265.1 Collinsella sp.
ATCGAGAGCGCGATGTCGACGCGTCTGACCTCGCGCGCCTTGTCGCCCAAGCCGAGCTTGGCCATGTATGCCGCCGCGAGGGCCCAGCTGATCACGATCGAGGCGGTGCACAGCGAGTAGGCGAATTGATACGCGGCCTCCGAGAAGAGCATCACGATGGAGAGAACCTGGATCATGGCGCCGGTCGTGAGGAGGCAGACCGACGGTGCCCCGTGATCGTTGAGGCGCGAGAAGGAGCGGGGCAGCAGCTTCATCTGAGCCATGCCGTGCATGGCCTCGGAAGCGAGGATGGTGTAGGAGAGCCATGCCCCGAAGATGGATATGATGAGTCCCGCTGAGATGAAGGCGCCTCCCCAGGGTCCCACGACATGGGAGAAGATGTAGGGCATGGACGGGGAGCCGATGGAGATGAGCTCTTCGCGCGGGAGGTAGCCGTAGGGGAGGATCGAGGCGGCGACGTAGATGATGACAAGGGCCGTGCAGCCGAGGACGGTGGCGCGCCCGACGTCCGACTTGCGCTCGGCCCGGTGTCCGAGGACGCTCGCGCCCTCCATGCCGACGAAGACCCACATCATGACCATGAAGCAGTTGATGATCTGGCTGGGGATGGAGCCGCCCGAGGAGGACGGGTCGAGGTTGGCCGCGAGGGTGCCCCAGAAGTCAGCGGTGAACACCTTGAAGTCGAAGACCAGGAGCATCGTGGCTATGAAGGCGAAGATGGGGACGAGCTTGCAGATCATCACGATGGCGTTGAGCACGCTGGCTTCCTCGACGCCGCGGTTGACGAGGAGGATGATGAACCAGTTGAGCACGGAGATGAAGATGACGCCCGGGATGCCGAGCTCGCCGGCGAACGGCGGGAAGAAATAGCCGATGGCGGTGACCAGCATCACGCCGAAGGCCACGTTGCCGATCCAGATGGACAGCCAGTAGCCCCATCCGGAGACGAAGCCGACGAAGGGCCCGAAGCCCTCGCGTGCGTACGCGACGATGCCGTCGAGGTCGGGGCGGATGACGGAGAGCCTGCCGAAGGTCGTGGCAAGGCACATGAAGCCGAATCCGGTGATGAGCCAGGCGATGAGGGCGGGACCCGGTGCGGCGGCGGCCGACACATCGGTCGAGAGCGCGAAGACGCCCGATCCGATGGATGAGCTTATGACGAGCGCGATCAAGCCGAGAAGGTTGATGCCGCGCTTGCGAATCGGGGGTTCTGTGCCGCCGGTCGATGTGGTTTCAGACTCGTTCATGGGATACCTCACTTCGTAATCTCATGGAGCGCCCCGTCGGACACGGGGCGCCAGCCAGACGATCGCGTATTAGGATAACGCTAATCGATGAGATCTTTATATGAGGGGATGCCTCCGATCCCCTGTGCGGTGGTGCATCCGGAGCAGATGGCCGCCTCGAGCGCGCGCGTCGCGATGAGTCCAAGGAGGTCGAGGGGCACCTTGTGCGCATCCTCCAGCGCGTTGCTCGAGAGCACATAGACGGTGTCGCCGTCGTTGGTGGTGTGCGTCGGCCTGATGGTGTGCGCGTATGCATCGGATGCCATCTGGGCGACCTTGCAGGCTTGGGCCTTCGTGAGCGCAACGTTCGTGATGATGCAGGAGATCGTCGTGTTCGTCCGATCGAGCGGCATGCGCATCGAGGAGGCGGCGGCGAGCGCCGCCTCCTCCATGTCGACGATGCGCATCGCCTCGGCGCTGGCGCGCATGCCCGCGATGGGACGGGATGATGCGGGGTCGATTACGTTTCCGCATGCGTTGACGGCGCTGATGGCGCCGACTTTCACGGGGCCGAGCGAGAGGGCCTTGGCCCCCAAGCCGCCCTTCATGGCGTGATCGGGGCCAAGAAGCTTGCCCACGGTGGCCCCCGCCCCCGCCCCGACGTTGCCCTCGGCCACGGGACCGCCCCGTCGCGCCGCCTCGAGGGCTTCCCGTGCGGCGGCGATCCCCGCGTCGATGCCGGGCCTGATGGTGGGATCGCCCAAGGCGAGGTCGAACAGGCAACTCGAGCAGACGATGGGCACCTTGGCGCATCCGACATCCAAGCCGATGCCCTGCGCTTCGAGCTCGCGTGCGACCCCCGAGGCCGCCTCGAGCCCGAAGGCCGATCCGCCCGAGAGGACGACGGCGTGCACCACGTCGACGGTGTTCTCGGGTCTCAGGAGGTCGGTCTCGCGCGAGGCGGGGGCGCCGCCGCGCACGTCGACCCCGCCCACCGCGCCGGCCGGCGCGACGATGGCCGTCGTGCCCGTGGGGCCCTCAAGATCGGTCCAATGCCCGATCCCGAAGCCCTCGATATCCGATATCGGAATGGATGCCAAATGCCCGGTCGTCATCGAATCCCCTCCTTCAGGATCTGGCGGATCTCGCGCACCACCCGCGAGATGGGCAGCCCCACGACGTTGTAGAAGTCCCCGTCTATGCGCTTGACGAGCATGCGCCCGCCCGCGCCCTGGATCCCGTAGGCCCCCGCCTTGTCCATGGGCTCGCCGCCCTCGACATAGGCCGCTATCTCCTCGGTCGAGAGGGGATGGAACTCCACGTCGGTGATATCGACGAAGCTGCTCAGGGCTCTATCCGGCGCGCTTGAGCTCACGATGCAGACACCGGTCATGACCTGATGCGTCCGGCCGGAGAGGGCTTGGAGCATGGTGCGGGCATCGTGCTCATCCACGGGCTTGCCGAGGATACGGCCATCGATGGAGACGACGGTGTCGGCAGCGAGAACGAGCTCGTCGCGGTCGGGGAGCTCGCGGGCCACGGCTCGCGCCTTGGATGAGGCGAGCCGTTCGACGAGGTCGCGGGGGGTCTCGTTGGGAAGCGGGGTCTCGTCCACGTCCGCGGGGATCGAGCGGGCGGGGAAGCCCGCCTCCTCGATGAGCTCGATGCGGCGGGGGGATCGCGATGCGAGGATCAAATCGTGCTCCTTACGACGGGTTTATGCGAAGGGGCCCCGGCTCGATGGGAGCCGGGGCCCAAATGAGCGTCAGGCGACGGGGCTTAGAGCTGGATGCTGTCGCGGACCTTCTCGACGGCGCGATCGCCGGCGATGTCGCGCAGGACCTCGAGGGCGAAGGGCAGCGCCTGCCCCATGGCGCTCGCGGTGATGATGTTCCCGTCGACGACGACGCGCTTCCCCCCGGCGAAGCTGCCCTCGGGGAAGTCCGCCTCGAATCCAGGGAAGCAGGTCGCGCTGCGCCCCTCGAGCAATCCGAGCTCGGCGAGGATGGATGGGGCGGCGCAGATGGCCGCCACGTGCTTGCGCGCGGCGAAGTCGCGGACGATCGAGCGGACGCGCTCGTCGCGGCGCAGATGGGTCGTTCCGGGCATGCCGCCGGGGAGGACGACATAGTCGTAATCGTCGGGATCGATGTCCTCGAGCACCGTGTCGCAGGTGACATTCACCTGCTGGGCGCTCACGACGTCTCGGGTGCCCATGACCGAGACCAGGGTCGCGCGGACACCGCCCCTCCTGAGGATATCGACGATCGTGAGGCACTCGATGGTCTCGAAACCATCGGCTGCGAGGACAGCGACACTTGCCATGGTCTTCCTTCCCACTTGGAGATATATGGTTGCACGCGATGACTTATACCCATGCCTCGCGCATGCGTTTCAGTCGGGCCCTCCCGCCCAGCTTCAGCGGGCGCGGGTGAGATGGACCACGGTCTCGCAATGGAAGGTCTGCGGGAAGAGGTCGACGGGCGCGGCCGAGACGACGCGGAAGGTGCCCTCGTCATGGAAGCGGCGAAGGTCACGTGCGAGCGTGGCGGGATCGCACGACACATAGGCGACGTCGCGAGCCGAGGTGGAGGCTATGAGCCCGATGGCCTCCTCCGCGAGACCGCAGCGCGGCGGATCGACGACGAGCACGTCGGCGTCCTCGTCAGGGAACTCCCGCACCGCGTCGCCACCGATCACGTCGACGTTGTGGAGCCGTGCGACGTCGAGGTTTCGGCGCAGGTCGCGCACGGCCGGGCCGTATGACTCGACCGCCGACACGAACTCGCAGCGCCGGGCGAGGGGGATCGTGAAGGTGCCCGCGCCGGAGTAGAGGTCCATCGCGACCTCGTCGGCCTCGGGACGGAGCGCGTCGAGGACGAGCTCGATGAGGATCTCGGCGGCCGCGGTGTTCACTTGGAAGAAGGATGGGGCGGAGAGGCGCATGGTCTCGCCCCCGATGAGCTCGGTCCAGGATCCCTCGCCCATGAGGGACTCGGTTCCAGCCACCTTGCGGGCGCGACGGTCCCCCTTCGACATGACGCGGACGACGCTGGACGGTTTGACGGCGTCGCCGAGCACCCGGGCCACCTGGGCACGGGGGAACGCCCCGGTTGGGGTCCAGAGCGCTATCTCGAGGGCGCGCGTGCGACGCGAGGCGCGGATGCCCACGCGCTCGATGCCCAGGTCGCGCGAGTTACCAAGGTAGCCGAGGGCGCCAACGACGCCCTTGACGGCCTTGGGGTATCGCTTCTCGAAAAGCGGACAGGCATCGACGCGGATGACCTCCTCGGGATCCCGTCCGTGCATGCCGAGCGAGAACCTGCCGCCGCGGATCATCGGCGCCAGCTCGATCTTGTTGCGGTATCCCCAGGCGTCGCGTCGGAAGCGGATCGGTTGGACCATGCGCTCGATCTCTTCCGTCTCGAATCTCCCGATGCGCGAGAGAGTCGACCGGAGGTTCCCCTCCTTGGCCGCGAGCTGGGCGTTGCGGCCAAGGCCGCCCCACGGGCAGCCCCCGCATACAGAGGCGTAAGGGCATGGGGAGGTCGCTCGGTCGGGGGAGGGCTCGAGGACCTCGTCGACGACGGCGCGGCAAAACGACGCGCCCTCCTCGGTGATGGAGGCCTCGACGACATCACCGACGACTCCGCCTGAGACGAAGACGGCCTTGCCCTCGTCGTTCCTGGCCAGGCCATCCGGCCCGTATGTCATGGATTCTATGGTGAGTCGCATCCGCGGTCCCTTCCTTGTGTCCGTCGGTCCCTGAGTGTAGCAGGACGTTCGTGCGCCAGGGGATGAACGGTGGGGGCCGGGTGCCATCTGCTCAATTAATCCGCGGGAGAGGATACCGTTTTGGCCCGCCGATGCCGCCCGCTTGCGGCCCGATTCGACACCCGGGAGCGAATGAAGGGCGCTCCATGTGCGCGCAAGCGGCGCGTTGGAAGCGGTGAACGGTCAAAAAAGAACAAATTGTGCATATTATTTCATATTCATTGAATAATAGATGAAGCGTGAGAGACTGGATTTGGTTGTCCATAATATACATAACAAGTTGTTCAATATTCAATTATCTTGAGATTATTTGGGATTACGAAACTAAAAAACACATTGAAACCTCTATGTTTTCGCACGTAAACCGCTTTAACTTGCGACAGTGCTCAACTCGTCATCTTTTTGAATTATACCGTTCCCATCCGCTTTGATACCGTTTGGCGGTTTCGATGACAGGAGGGGGAAAAATGGATATAACGGTAAGTGTCCGCAAGGCACCCCGTCAGGGGTGGACATGTGTATGGAGGGTCGCGCCGCGATCCCTTGGAAGAAAGGTAGGAGGCATATGACGAAAGGTCTGCACGTCCCGAGCGAGATTGGCCAGCTCAAGAAGGTTTGCCTGCATCGCCCCGGCGAGGAGCTCCTCAATCTGCCGCCCTTCGAGCTCGAGCGTCTTCTGTTCGACGACGTCCCGTTCCTCGAGGTCGCTCAGGAGGAGCACGACACGTTTGCGCAGACTCTGAGGGATCAGGGCGTTGAGGTCCTGTATCTCGAGAAGCTGGTCGCCGAGGTCTTCGACGCCGTTCCCGAGGCCCGTCAGGAGTTCCTGGATCAGTACATCGCCGAGGCCGGCATCAAGGGCAAGGAGATGCCCAAGGTCGTCCGTGAGAAGCTCGACTCCATCACCGACAACCTCGAGTTCGTTCAGAAGACGATGGCCGGTCTGACCAAGGCCGAGATCGAGATGCCCCTCGCGGCCTCCGTCACCCTCGACTCCCTGGTCAACACCGAGTCCGAGTCCGACCTCATCATCGACCCGATGCCCAACCTCTATTTCACCCGCGATCCCTTCGCGGTCATCGGCAACGGCGTCAACCTCAACCGCATGTACTCCGTCACCCGCAACCGCGAGACCCTGTACGGCAAGTACATCTTCAAGTATCACCCTGATTACAAGGATGTCTCCCTGTACTTCCGTCGTGACGCCGCGTTCCACACCGAGGGTGGCGACGTCCTCAACATCAACGAGCACACCCTGGCCGTCGGCATCTCCCAGCGCACCCAGGCTGCCGCCATCGACGTCATGGCCCAGAACATCTTCTGGAACAGCGACTCCAAGGTCGATCGCATCCTCGCCTTCGATATCCCCAACAACCGCGCCATGATGCACCTCGACACCGTCTTCACCCAGATCGATGTCGACAAGTTCACCATCCACCCCGCCATCATGGGCACCCTCAAGGTCTTCGAGCTCACCGCCGGCGCCAACCCCGGCGAGGTCAAGATCCGCGAGATCAACGACACCCTCGAGCACATCCTCGAGGACGCCACCGGCGTTGACCAGGTCAAGCTCATCCCCTGCGGTGGTGGCGATCCCATCGCTGCCGCTCGCGAGCAGTGGAACGACGGCTCCAACACCCTCGCCGTCGCCCCTGGTAAGATCTGCGTCTACGCTCGCAACACCGTCACCAACGACGTCCTGTACAAGGAGGGCCTCGACCTCCTCGTCATCCCCTCGGCCGAGCTTTCCCGCGGCCGTGGCGGCCCGCGCTGCATGAGCATGCCCTTCTGGCGCGAGGACCTCTAAATCCTTATTTGCGACGGCGCATCGGAATGACGCGCCGTCGCCTTTCCGCGTGTCCGCACGCACTTGATCCATCCGTTCCCATCGAAAGGAAAAACACATGGGAGTCAACCTCTCCGGCCGTAGCTTCCTCAGGCTCCTCGATTTCACCACCGAGGAGATCCAGTACATGCTCAACCTCTCCCGCGACTTCAAGAACCTGAAGCGCACCGGCACCCCCCATCGCTATCTCGAGGGCAAGAACATCGTCCTCCTCTTCCAGAAGACCTCCACGCGCACCCGCTGCGCCTTCGAGGTCGGCGCGATGGATCTCGGCATGGGCGTCACCTACCTCGATCCCGGTTCGTCCCAGATGGGCAAGAAGGAGTCCATCGAGGACACCGCCCGCGTCCTCGGCCGCATGTATGACGGCATCGAGTTCCGCGGCTTCGATCAGGAGGACGTCGAGGAGCTCGCCGCCAAGTCCGGCGTGCCCGTTTGGAACGGTCTGACCGACCTCTGGCACCCCACCCAGATGCTCGCCGACATCCTGACCGTCCAGGAGAACTTCAACTACGACATCAAGGGCAAGACCCTCGTCTTCATGGGCGATGCCAAGAACAACGTCGCCCGCTCCCTCATGGTCGTCTGCGCCAAGCTCGGCATGAACTTCGTGGCCTGCGGCCCGAAGGAGTGCATGCCCGCCGACGACGTCGTCGAGGCCTGCACCCCGATCGCCGAGGAGAACGGCTGCACCATCACCCTCACCGATGATCCCAAGGCGGCCTGCACCGGCGCTCACGTCATCTACACCGACGTCTGGGTCTCCATGGGCGAGCCCGATGAGGTCTGGACCGAGCGCATCAAGCAGCTCGAGGCCTATCGCGTGACCACCGAGCTCATGGCCATGGCCGATCCCTCCGCGATCTTCCTGCACTGCCTGCCCGCCTTCCACGACACCAACACCACCATTGGCAAGGACATCGCCGCGAAGTTCGGTGTCACCGAGATGGAGGTCGAGGACGCCGTCTTCGAGTCCAAGCAGTCCAAGGTCTTTGACGAGGCCGAGAACCGCATGCACACCATCAAGGCGATCATGTACGCCACTTTGAAGTAGCATTCGCTCCCAGGGGACGGGCGTTCAAACGGCCCGTCCCCTGGATTTTGGTTCGGTACCAACCCGCATGCGCCCTCGTCAAAGCACGGCACGGGAAGACAGGGGAGGCAGCGGGTACCCAATCTAGAGAAAGGGGGATGAGATTAATGGCTGAGACCCAAAAGAAGAAGTTCTCGATGCCTTCTTCCTTCACCATTCTTCTTATCCTGTTGGCCGTTGTTGCCATCATCACCGTCGCTATCTCCGGCATGGTTCCTGATCAAGTCACCGCTGCCCGCTTTGATGACTTCTTCATGGCCCCCGTCCGCGGTTTCGCCGACGCGCTCCCCGTATGCCTGTTCGTTATGATCCTCGGTGGCTTCCTGGGCATGATGACCGAGACCGGCGCGCTCGATAACGGCATCGCCGTCCTCGTCAAGAAGCTCAAGGGCAACGAGCTCATGATCATCCCCGTGCTCATGCTCGTCTTCTCCCTGGGTGGCACCACCTACGGCATGTGCGAGGAGACCGTTCCCTTCTACGCGCTGCTCGCCGCCACGATGATGGCTGCCGGCTTCGACCCGCTGGTCGGCGCCGCCACCGTCCTCCTCGGCGCTGGCTGCGGCTGCCTGGGCTCCACGGTCAATCCCTTCGCCGTCGGCGCCGCCGTCGATGCCCTGACCTCCAAGGGCATCGAGGTCAACCAGTCCATCATCATCGGTCTGGGCGCCGTCCTTTGGATCGTGACCACGGTCATCTCCATCTTCTTCGTCATGCAGTACGCCAAGAAGGTCAAGGCCGACAAGGGTTCCACCATCCTCTCCATGCAGGAGCTCGAGGAGGCAGAGGCTGCTCACGGTGCCGCTGCCGCCGAGGTCAACAGGGACGTCAAGCTCACCGGTCGCCAGAAGGCGGTCCTCGGTATCTTCGCCTTCACCTTCGTCGTCATGATCGTCGGCTTCATCCCGCTCGCCGATCTCAACGAGGACGTCGCCAACTTCTTCGACGCCGGCGCCGCGAGCCACGAGGTGACCACAGAGGTCACCGGCGACGACCTCGTCGCCGCTTATGACAAGGCCAACAGCACCACGACCACGCTCGACGGCGAGATCACCGGCGTCGCGGTCGGCACCGAGACCGATTCCCTTGGCTGGTCCGCCGTCGTTACCGGTGTCCCTATCGGAGGTTGGTACTTCGATGAGGCATCCACTTGGTTCTTCATCATGGCCATCGTGATCGGCATCGTCGGAGGTCTCTCCGAGAAGCAGATCGTCAACACCTTCATCACCGGCGCTGCCGATATGATGTCCGTCGTCCTGATCATCGCCCTTGCTCGCGGCATCTCCGTGCTCATGGCCTCCACTGGTCTCGACGTCTATGTCCTGGATGCGGCCGCCGAGGCGCTCTCCGGCGTGTCCGGTGTGCTCTTCGCTCCGTTCGCCTGGCTCATCTACTTCGGCCTGTCCTTCCTGATCCCCTCGACCTCCGGCATGGCGACCGTCTCCATGCCCATCATGGGTCCCCTGGCCGTCAAGCTCGGCTTCTCGCCCGAGGTCATGGTCATGATCTTCAGCTCGGCTATCGGTGTCGTGAACCTCTTCACCCCGACGTCCGGCGCTATCATGGGCGGCCTCGCGCTCGCCCGTATCGAGTGGACCACCTGGCTCAAGTTCGCCATGAAGATCATCGTCGTCCTCTCCCTGGTTTCCATCGCTATCGTCACCGTCGCGTTGGTCGCTATCCACTAACGTCGGCACCGTGCATCCACTGCGATGCGCCATCATGATCGTCTAGCCGACGCATCTTCTCGATTCGTCGGTGACGACCTACCTTTCTGCCCCCTCCCGTTCCGTGCGCGGGAGGGGGCGCGTTCTTTTGCCTGTGATCTGGCTGTGCCCACACCGTGGAGCGGGCCGCATTCTGAACGCCTTCCGCTATAATCATCAAGTCGTCAGGATGGCATCGGAAGGAGTCTGAGCGCATGCGCAAGGGGTTTGACAACGACAGGTACATTGAGCTGCAGGCCCAGCACATCAAGGAGCGCATAGCCCAGTTCGGTGGCAAGCTCTACCTCGAGTTCGGCGGCAAGCTCTTCGATGACTTCCATGCGAGTCGAGTCCTTCCGGGCTTCGAGCCCGACACCAAGTTCCGCATGCTTCAAAGCCTCTCCGACGACATAGATGTCATCATCGCTATCAATGCGAACCATATCGAGAAGAACAAGGCGCGCGGGGATCTTGGCATCACCTATGACGAGGACGTCCTGAGGCTCGCTGACATCTTCCGCTCCAACGGATTCCGGGTCGCCGGCGTCGTGCTCACTCAATATGCGGGCCAGGCCGCCGCCGACCTCTTCCGCAAGAGGCTCGATATGCTCGGCATTCCCTGTAAACTCCACTATCCCATCGAGGGATATCCCCACGACATCGACCTCATCGTCTCCGAGGAGGGTTACGGCAGGAACGAGTTCGTGGAGACCTCCCGGCCCCTCGTCGTCGTCACGGCCCCGGGTCCCGGGTCCGGCAAGCTTGCGACCTGCCTCTCTCAGCTCTATCACGAGCACCAGCATGGCGTCGCCGCGGGCTACGCCAAGTTTGAGACCTTCCCGGTCTGGAACCTCCCGCTCAACCATCCGGTCAACATCGCTTACGAGGCCGCGACCGTAGATCTCGATGACGCCAACATCCTTGACCCCTTCCATCTCGAGGCCCACGGGGTCACCACGATCAACTACAACCGAGATGTCGAAGCGTTCCCGGTCGTCAAGGCGCTCATGGAGAAGATCCTCGGCGAGAGCCCCTATCAGTCCCCGACTGACATGGGCGTCAACATGGTCGGCTATGCCGTCGTGGACGATGAGGCCTGTCGCGAGGCGGCTAGCATGGAGATCGTCAGGCGCTATTTCGATGCTGCCGTCAAACTCAAGCGCACTGGTTTCGGCCAGGATCATGTCGACAAGCTCAAGGTGATCATGAAGAAGGCCGGCATCGACAAGAACCTCTCTCCCGCCCGCTCCGCCGCGCTGCTCAAGGAGGAGGCCACAGGCGCCCCAGCGGGCGCCATGGTGCTCGCTGACGGGCGCGTCGTGACCGGGAAGACCTCGGATCGACTCGGGGCCGCCTCGTCCCTTATTATGAACGCCCTCAAGGCCGTCACCGGCGTCGATATGGAGCTCGAGGTCATCAGCGACGACGCGATCGAGCCCATCAGCAAGCTCAAGATCCGCCAGCTCGGCTCGAACAATCCGCGCCTTCATCCCGATGAGACCCTGATCGCCCTCTCGATAACCTCCGCGTCGAGCGAGGTTGCTGGACGTGTCATCTCCGGGTTGGAGCTCCTGCACGGTTGCGACGCCTTCTTCTCGGTGATCATCTCCGCATCCGACGAGGCCCTCCTCAAGAAGCTCGGCATCAACGTGTGCTGCGAGCCCAAGTTTGAGCGGCACACCTTCTTCCACCGCTAGGCCCTCCGTCAACAGACGGTCCCAGTCCTGATCGCGCTTCACGGGCGCCCGATGCCGCGGTGCATCGGGCGCCCGTTCCCTTATGCGTCACCTCTTGTTGCGGGGCCGTTTCGAACCCATGAACAAAAAGGACCCTTCCAAATAGTCGCCATCTCCCTCTTCGCGAGTCCTATCATTCGTCCCGTTTTGAAAAAAGGAGCGATCAGGGAAGGATTCGGTGATCGATATGGCAAAGCATGTGTTTGTGACCGGAGGCGTCGTCTCGTCCTTGGGGAAGGGGATCGTCGCCGCCTCGCTCGGTCGGCTCCTCAAGTCGCGCGGGTACCGGGTGACGATGCAGAAGGCCGATCCCTACCTCAACGTCGATCCCGGAACCATGAGCCCGCTTCAGCACGGCGAGGTCTTCGTGACGGAGGACGGCTACGAATCCGATCTGGACCTGGGTCATTACGAGCGCTTCATCGACGAGGACCTGTGCCGGGAATCGAACTTCACCACGGGAGCGGTGCTCTCGGATCTCTTGGCCCGTGAGCGCCGAGGCGATTTCCTCGGGGGGACGGTCCAGGTCATCCCCCATGTGACCGATGCCATCAAGCGGAGATTCTCAAGGATCGAGGAGGAGACCGGCGCCGACGTGGTGATCACCGAGATCGGGGGAACGGTCGGCGACATCGAGGGACTTCCGTTCATCGAGGCGATCAGGCAATATCGCCAAGAGGCCGGCGCCGGGAACGTCTGCTGCATCCATGTGTCACTCGTTCCCTATATCGCCGCCGCGCATGAGCTCAAGACGAAACCGACGCAGCATTCGGTCAAGGAGCTTCGCTCCCTGGGGATCCAGCCGGACATCATCGTGTTGAGGAGCGACCGGCCCATTGATGGCGCCCTGAGGGCGAAGATCGCCTCGTTCACCGATGTCGACGAGGGATCGGTCCTCTCCTGCGAGGATGCCCCATCGATCTACGATGTCCCGCCCATGTTCGCCGATCGGGGTCTCGATGAGAGGGTGTGCGCCCGACTCGGCCTCGACCCGCGCGACTCGGACATGGCGGGGTGGTCGCGCTTCCTGGCGCGCAAGGACGACCTCGAAGCGGGGGAGCGCGAGGTCGGTATCGCCATCGTGGGGAAGTACACCAAGCTGCCCGATGCCTACCTCTCGGTGATGGAGGCCCTGCGCCATGCCGGCGTGCTGCTTGGCTGCCGCGTGCGGATCGAGCTCCTCGACGCCGAGGGGCTCACGGCCTCCACGGTGGCAGAGGCGCTCGGATCGGTGTCGGGCGTGCTCGTCCCCGGAGGGTTTGGCAAGCGGGCGTTCGAGGGGAAGCTCGAGGCCGTCCGCCATGCCCGAGAGCACGGTGTGCCCTTCTTGGGGATCTGCCTGGGCATGCAGGCGGCGGTGTGCGAGTTCGCCCGCCATGTGGCGATGATGGAGGGGGCCAGCTCGACCGAGTTCGACCCCGGCTGCCCGTATCCCGTCATCGATCTGATGGAATCGCAGGCCACGATCATCGGCAAGGGCGGGACGATGCGCCTGGGCGCCCATCCATGCGCCCTCGTCGCGGGGACGCGCGCCCATGAGGCCTATGGTGAGGACGTCGTCTTCGAGCGCCATCGCCACCGCTTCGAGTTCAACGCCGCCTATCGCGACCGCCTCGAGGATGCGGGCCTGGTCGTGTCGGGGATATCCCCCGATGGAGGCCTTGTCGAGATGGTCGAGCTCCCTGCGTCCGCCCATCCTTGGTTCGTGGCGACGCAGGCGCATCCGGAGTTCAAGAGCAGGCCGACCCGGCCGCACCCCCTGTTCTGCGCCTTCCTGCGCTCCGCGATGCGTCACGCGGGGATCGCGGCGGGGGTACAATGAACCATCGATGATATGTTTGGACCCGATGGAGGGAGGGGTCTTATGGAGAGGCCCACGGTCAAGGTCCCTGGTGCCCCCATCGATCCGGTGGCCCCGCTCTCGCGATGCCGGGACGAGTTCCTCGCGCATCTCACCGTGGAGCGCAACCTCTCGGCCAACACCGTCGCGGGCTATCGTCGGGATCTGCGGGAGTACCTCTCCTTCCTCGCCCTGAGGGACGTCACGGGGCCGGAGGGGGTCACACGCCTCATGGTCGAGGAGTATGCCGCCGCGAAGCGCGATGCCGGGTTCGCCGACTCCTCGATCGAGCGGGCCCTTTCGGCGATCAAGGGGTTCCATCGCTTCATGGTTCGCGAGGGCATGGCGCTCTCGCACCCAACCTCCACGCTCCGCCTCCCCAAGAAGGCCGAGCGCCTGCCCGACCTGATCTCCATCGACCGCGCCCAGGCCCTGCTCGACCAGCCGTTCCCGAGCACCCCGGCGGGCAAGCGCGATCACGTGGCTCTCGAGGTGCTCTATGGCTGCGGCTTGCGGGTGAGCGAGCTCACCGGGCTCGACTTGGGGGACGTCCATCTGGATGAGGGGATCGTGCGCGTCCGAGGGAAGGGCTCGAAGGAGCGGATCGTCCCCATCGCGGGGACGGCGCTGATCGCCCTCTCGGACTATATAGATGGGGGTGCCCGCGCATCGCTCGCGGCCCGCGCCCCCCAGACCTCCCCGGCGATCCTCTTGAACAAGAACGGCGGTCGCCTGAGCCGACAGAGCGTGCATGCCATCTGCGAGCGCTATGGGCGCTACGCAGGGATCCAGGGGCTTCATCCCCACACGCTGCGCCATTCGTTCGCGACGCATATGCTGGCCGGCGGCGCGGACCTGCGCGTCCTCCAAGAGATCCTCGGGCATGCGGACATTTCCACGACGCAGATCTACACGCATGTGGACAGGACCCAGCTTCAAGAGGTGTACCTGGCTGCCCATCCGAGGGCCTGACGCCCCGCCCCCGTCTTCGGTCCAAGCCAATCGAGTTTGAAGTGGGGCGCAAGTTGATGTGATCGACGACCCGATCGACCCAACTTGTAGGGGCCTGGTTCCAGCACCTCGCTTTTTCTCGATCGTGCGTGGGCCCCGGTTTTGCCCATTGCGGGACCAATGCCCTCTACCTGCCACTTCACAAGCGAAACACAATCACGGCAAAATCGGTTAAAGCTCAACTTGAGGGTTATCCATCATGACCCCCATGGCGATGGATGGGGGACAGCTCAATCGTCAACACAATATGTTGTGGTGTCCTTACACGGGACCGATCGATACTGTTGCACGTTGGGTGGGAAGATGGGTACCGATGGGGGAGAGAGTGGGAAAAAATGTTGCGAAAAGTAGAGCCAGCCCATAATATTGAAGACGTCGACGGAAGGGGTGGTTCCCCGTATCGCGTATCCGAGTAACCGAGGGGAGGGCGCAGCGGTGATATTGACCGGGACATACGAGCGCAATCTCGATGCCAAAGGTCGTCTATCCCTGCCTGTTGCAATCCGCGATGAGCTTGGCTCGCGTGTGTACGTGCTTCCCGCTCCCGATGTCGATGCCCTGTATGTGTTCTCGAACGACGAGTACGAGAAATGGGTTCTGGGCCTTTTCGAGAAGCGCGGTGGATTCGATCCGCGCAATCGGGACGACCAGGAGCTCATGAGGAGGATCAACTCGATGGCCACTCCGATGGACATCGACTCGGCCTCCCGCATCGGCATCTCCGAGTCCCTCCGCGCGAAGAGGCATCTGGCGCGCGAGGTCACCGTGGTGGGCAACTTCGACCACCTGGAGATCTGGGATCGCGAGACGTGGGAGAGGAAACAGCAGGTCGATGATGATGGCCTGTCCGCTCTCTTCTATTCGTAAGGACGGAACGCACGCATGGCAACGGGAACATTGACACCTGAATATCGGCACGAACCAGTCATGCTCAAGGAAGTGCTCGAGGCCCTCGAGCTGAAGCCGGGTTCGATCGTGTGCGACTGCACCCTTGGGGGCGCGGGGCATTCGATCCACATGGCGGCTCAAGTGGGTGACGAGGGGATGCTGCTCGGCATCGATCAGGATGACATGGCGCTCGCCGCGGCGGGGGAGAGGTTGGACCGGGAGGCCCCTCAGACCCCCCATCTCCTGCTCAAGGGGAACTTCGGCGATATGGACGAGCTCCTCTGCAGCGCGGAGGTGCCCGGTGTCGATGGGTTCCTGTTCGATCTGGGCGTCTCGAGCCCGCAGCTTGATATCCCTGGAAGGGGCTTCTCCTACAACGAGGATGCCCCGCTCGATATGCGTATGGATCCGGGTAAAGACACCTTAAACGCAGCTGAGGTCATCAACACCTACACCGAAGCCGACCTCGCCCGGATTCTTCGCGTCTACGGCGAGGAGAGGTTCTCCTCCCAGATCGCACGCGAGATCGTGCGACGCCGCGCGAAGTCCCCCATCGCCACGACCGGCGACTTCGTCGAGGTGATCAAGGCCGGCATTCCGGCTGCGGCGCGTCGACACGGGGGCCATCCCGCCAAGCGGAGCTTCCAGGCCATCCGCATCGAGGTCAACCGCGAGCTCGATGTGCTGGAGCGCGGCCTCATGGCGGCGATCCGCTGGGCCAACAGCGGGGGGCGCATCTGCGTCATCTCGTACCACTCGCTCGAGGATCGCATCGTCAAGCGCATCTTCCAAGAGATGAGTCAGGGCTGCATCTGCCCGCCGGATATCCCGGTGTGCGTGTGCGGTCACGTGCCGGTGCTCAAGGTCATGACCCGAAAGCCCCTGGTGGCGTCCACCGACGAGGTGGCGCGCAACCCTCGGGCGCGGTCGGCGAAGATCCGCGTGGCCCAACGTCTGTAGGGCAGCGAGGAGGCGCCGCGCCGCATCAGTCGGAAAACACAGCTCAAACGAACCACCCATATGATGGAACGGAGGTCTGCATATCATGGGTTACCAGAATTCAAACGCAGCATACGCCTATGATATGCGGGCCGAGTTCCAAGCCCCCGTAGCGCCTTACGCCCCGGCGGAGCCCGAGGTCCGCGAGCGCCCCCGTCTCGATGTCGTGACCGGTGCGGGCCGCGAGGCCAATCAGGAGGCGAGCCCTGCATTCGTCCATGTCGCCAAGGTGTTCTGCGTCGTCGTCGCGATGTTCTTCGCGATCGGCATCGCGCGTGTGACCATTTCGGGGATGACCGCTTCGATTCTCAACGGCAACGCCACGCTCAACGCCTCCCTCGAGAGCGCGCGCGAGCAGAGCGAGAACCTCGAGGTCATGCGCTCGGTCTACGGCGCCCACACCCGCATCAGGGACCTCGCGGCCGGCACGCTCGGCATGGTTGAGTCCGATGGCAGCGTGGTGCTCGACTTCACGCAGGAGGCGCCTGCCGCCGCGGACGCGCAGTAATCGGAGCGATCATGTCAAGAGGATACGGCCGCGGCCACGAGGACGGTCCCCGCGATCGGCGGGAGCGCCGCCGTCCCAGAAACGATTTGCTCCATAGCGACATGGAGAGCGAGGGCATCTCGCGTCGAAGCATCCTGTTCTCCGCGGTTGGGATCATGACTGCCGCGGCCGTTTGGAAACTCGCCGATTACCAGATCTTCAACGTGGACAGATATAGGACCCAGGCGGACTATCGTCGGCTCGCGACGCCCAAGCTCTTCGCGAAGAGGGGGACCATCTACGATAGGAACGGCAACGTGCTCGCCCTCAGCGTCGAGTGCAAGAACGTCTACGCCAACCCCCAATCCATCACCTCGAAGAAGGAGGCGGTGGCCGCGCTTGTTGAGGTGCTCGGCATAGACGAGGAGTCCTGCCGCGAGAAGCTCGATCAGGACACGACGTTCGTCTACATCAAATACAAGGTCGACCAAGAGGATGCGGACCTGCTCGCGAAGAAGGGGATCGAGGGGATAGGCTTCGAGCCAACGATCAAGCGCATCTATCCGTATGGGACCATGGCCTCTCAGGTCATCGGGGCCCTGAGCACCGACAACAAGGCGATATCCGGTCTCGAGCTCTACTATGACGAGATCCTGGGCGGTGAGGACGGCTCGATGCGCGTCGAGCACGGACTCTATGGCGATCTCATAGCGGGAGGGGAGTACGAGAAGATTCCCCCGCGCGATGGGACGGACATCGTCCTCACGCTCGATGCCAACATACAGCGCGCGGCGGAGGACGCGATGGCCGAGGCCGTCGAGACGTCGGGCGCGAAATACGGATCGGCGATCGTCTGTGACCCGACGACCGGGGAGATCTTGGCGGCCTGCTCATATCCCACCTATAATCCGGCCGATCTGTCGACGGCACGGACCGAGGACATGAACCTCCGCGTCGTGACCGATGCCTACGAACCCGGTTCGGTCTTCAAGGCGCTGGTGAGCGGCATGGCGATCGATCTCGGACGCGTCGACCCCGACACCGAGTTCGACGTCCCCGCGACCGTCATGGTGGGCTCGGACGAGGTGTGGGACGTGGACAGGCGCGACTTCGCGATGACCATGACCCTGCGCGAGATCATGCGCCGCTCGTCGAACACCGGCATGGTGCTTGTCGGCGAGAGGATCGGGGAGGACGATTTTGACAAGTATCTGAAGAAGTACGGTCTCGGAAAGCCCTCGGGTATCGATTTCGCCGGCGAGTCCCTCGGCATCATCCGCGATCGAAGCGAATACGACGGCTCGAGCCTCGGATCGATGTCGTTCGGCCAGGGGATCGCGGTTTCTCCCATCGAGATCCTGCGCGCCATGACCGGCATCGCCAACAAGGGCGTCATGGTCACACCGCATTTCCTTAAGTCCAAGAAGGGCGAGGAGGTCGATTGGAGCGACGGCGACAAGCGAGCTATCAGCGCCGAGGCCGCCGAGCAGGTGGTGTCGATGATGGAGACGGTCGTGAAGGAGGGCACCGGTACCGCCGCGCAGATCGAGGGGTACTCGATCGCTGGCAAGACCGGAACGGCGGAGCGCGCGGGCGAGGGCGGCGGATACGAGGAGAACAACAACATGGCCTCCTTCCTTGGGTTCGTCTCACCGTCCCATCCCAAGGCGATGGTGTACGTGACGCTCGATGGGACCGCATACACCTCGAGCGTGGCCATGCCCCCGTTCAGGTCCATCATGCAGGCGGCCATCGACGCTCTGGGTATCAAACCCGGCGATTAGGGGTTCTCGGCGGTGTTCACAGGGCCTGCACCACAGCGAGGCCGCCGAGCGATACAATAAGCGGCTGTTAAAAAGCTCGTGGAGGGTGGAGCATGGTAGAGATAGCGGTCAGGTACCTTGAGGGCGTCACCGGCGCCAAACCTTGGACAGGCAACGCGGATCGCGTGTGCCGCGGCGTCGTCATCGATTCCCGCGAGGTGACGGAGGACGCCATCTTCGTCGCGTTCCCCGGGGAGCGCGTCGATGGCAACACCTTCGCCCCCAGGGCCATCGAGTCCGGTGCGGCGTGCGTCGTCCTCACCACCGAGCCCGGGCGCGAGCTTCTGCGCCTTGCCGATGACCACGGATGCGCCGTCTTCACCACCGACGATCCCACCGAGTTCCTGCTCCGATTGGCCCAGGGCTATCGTGCGCGGATGCGCTGCACCGTGGTCGCGGTGACGGGATCCATCGGCAAGACCACGACCAAGGACGTCTTGACGAGGCTCCTCTCCTCGCGCTATCGCGTCCATGCGACGCGCGGGAACTTCAACAGCTTGATCGGCATGCCCCTGACCATCCTCTCCGCCCCGCGCGACACCGAGGTCATGGTCCTCGAGATGGGCATGGACTCCCAAGGCCAGATCGAGCGGCTCTCGCGGTGCGCTCAGCCCACCTTCTCCATCATCACGAAGATCGGCACTTCTCACATCGGCCTTCTGGGCAGTCGCGAGAACATCGCCCGGGCCAAGGCGGAGGTGTGCGCGGGCATGCCCCCCTCGACCCAGAACTTCGAGGGGCACCATTCCGCGCTCATCCTCTCGGGCGAAGACGAGTTCACGCCCTTCATCATCGAGAACTTCGCGAAGCCGGCGGGGATCGATGTCGTCTTGTGCGGCACCTCGATCGACGACGACGTCTCGGCGACGGGGATCGAGATCGGGGAGGATGGCTGCCCCGTCTTCAATCTGATGATCCAAAACGGCGCCCAGTTCAAGACCAGGCTGTCCATCCCCGGTCGCCAGTCGGTGGGCAACGCGCTGTATGCCGTGGCGGTCGCGAGCCGCTTGGGCGTCCCGCAGTTCACGATCGACGAGACGCTCGGAGACCTCGCCATCACGGGGCGCCGCCAGGAGATCCGCGTGGCTTCCTCGGGGGCCCGCATCATCGATGACTCCTACAACGCGAGCCCCGAATCCATGGCGGCCGGCCTCGATCTCCTATCGACGCTGCCCTGCTCGGGCACGCGCGTGGCGATCCTCGGCGAGATGGGCGAGCTCGGTTCCGAGGGCCCGCGCCTCCATGGGCTCGTCGGCGCCTACGCCGCCTCCAAGAAGCCGGGGATGCTCGTGTGCGTCGGCGCCGAGAACGCCCGCGCCATGGCCGATGCCGCGCGCCTGATGGGCATGGACGACGATTCCATCGTGCTGTGCGCCGACTGCGACGAG
>JAXDWR010000057.1:0-7255 GCA_034088265.1 Collinsella sp.
TCTAACCAACTGAGCTACAGGTCCATCGCACTTGACCAATAATACAGAACACCCAACGATAGTGCAACAACTTTTTTTCAAAAAAGTTCGGAGACACTGCACCTCTCACCGATGGGGGTTCGACCCGTTCTCCGAAGGGGACATGAAGAGTCATCTTTCTTGACAACCAACCTCCCCGTATTGGGTAGTATTACTATCCATCCCCGGTCCGATGACCGGGGATGCTGGATTAAGGATATGAACGAGTTGGAGGTGCCATAATGATCCGCGTCGATATCGAGACCATTATTATGGCCGCCGGGCCCGTCCCCTCCGTCGTCGTCCTACGCGAACGCGGGGACGGGGATGGGTCGGTCGGCACGCTCCGGGCCCTCTCGATCCAAACCGGCTCCTTCGAGGCGGCTGCCATCGGCAGGGGGATCGACCGGGTCGATGAGCCGAGGCCCATAACCCACGACCTCATGGTGAGCATCCTCTCCCAGCTCGAATGCAAGCTCGAGCGCGTGGAGATCAACCGCGTCGAGGCCCCCGTCTTCTTCGCCTCGCTGATCATCGCCAACAAGGAGGGCGAACAGGTGGTCATCGACGCCCGCCCGAGCGACGCCCTCTCCCTCGCGGTGCGCGTCAATGCGCCCATCTTCGTCGAGGACGATGTCATGAATCGCGCGGGTAGCGTGTCGCTGCAAGCCAACCAGGACACCGAGGAGGAGATAGAGCGTTTCGACCAGTTCGTGCAGACGCTCTCCCCCGACGATTTCTAATCAAGCCACCCGCCGATATGAATGGAGAGGGTCCCGAGAGGGCCCTCTCCCTATCTGCGCATCGAAGCCGCAAAGCGCAAGATCTCGACGCCCATATCACGTTGTGAGATCCATAGGGAAGGGGGACGCCTGCCTCCCAGCGGCGCCCCCCTTCCAACATGCGATCTTATGCCTCGAACGACCTACTCGTCGAGAAGATCCTCAAGGACCTCGTCCCCGCTGCCGATGTCCACGCGATCGTCCGCGGGAGCGGTGACGTCACCACCGGCCGCGCTGAAATCGAGACCGATCTGTCCCTCCGCGACCGCCGGGGCCTTGAGCTTCTTCTTGGCGCTCGTCATGCGCGCGACGGCGGTCACACGGTCGCCCTCGGACACACTCATCATCTTGACGCCCTGGGTTGCGCGTCCGGTCTGCGAGACATCCTCGGTCTTCACGCGGATGACCGTCGCTCCCTCGGTGATGATGAAGAGCTCGTGCTGGGGCCCGACCGTCTTCATGGCGGCGAGCTTGCCCTTGCGGTTGGTCATCTGGATCGTGTAGACGCCCTGGCCGCCGCGGTTCTGCTCGGGGTAGTCGGCGACAGGGGTGCGCTTGCCGTATCCATGCTCGGTCACGACGAAGAGATCGCCGCGGCCGTTGGAGATCTCCATGCCGAGCACCTCGGCGTCACCCTTCATCGTGATGCCGCGGACACCGCTCGTGCCGCGCCCGGTGGCGCGCACCTGATCCTCGGCGAAGACGATCGCCTTGCCGGCGGTGGTGGCCATGATGATCTTGTCGCCCTCGCGCACGCGACGGACATCCAGGAGGCGATCGCCGTCCTTGAGGTTGATCGCGATGATGCCGTCGCGGCGGCTGCGATCGTAGGCGCTCATGACGGTCTTCTTGATCATGCCGCTCGCGGTCGCGAACATGAGGTACTCGTTGTCGGGGAACTCGCGGCACGAGATGACGCTGGCGATCTTCTCCCCCTCCTCGAAGGGCAGCAGGTTGACGATCGCGGTGCCACGGGCCTGGCGCGTGCCCACCGGGAGTTCGTGCACCTTCAGTCGGTACACCTTGCCGCGCGTGGAGAAGAAGAGGACGTACTCATGGGTGCTCGCGATGAACATCTCATCGATGACGTCGTCTTCCTTGAGGTTGACGCCGCTCACGCCCTTGCCGCCGCGCTTCTGCGAGCGGTAGCTCGCCACGGGGATACGCTTCACATAGCCGGTGTGGGTGATCGTGACCACCATGTCCTCGTCGGCGATGAGGTCCTCGACGTCAAGATCGCGCTCGGCGTGCGTGATCTCGGTGCGGCGCTTGTCGCCGAACTTCTTGCCGATCTCGCGCATCTCCTCTTTGATGACGCCGAGGATCTTCTCCTCATGGGCCAGCAGGTCCTCGTAGTAGGCGATGGCGCGGCGCAGACCCTCGAGCTCGTCCTCGATCTTGTCGCGCTCGAGGCCGGTCAGGCGACGAAGCTTCATCTCGAGGATGGCCGCCGTCTGCTCGGGGCTGAAGCCGAAGCGCTCGATCAGGCGCGCGCTCGCCTCGGAGTCCGTGCGGGAGGAGCGGATGATCGAGATGACCTCGTCGATGTGATCGAGGGCCATGAGATAGCCCTCGAGGATGTGTGCGCGGGCCTGGGCCTTCTTGAGATCGAAGCGGGTGCGACGCGTCACGACGTCGACCTGGTGGTCGATGTAGTGATGCAGGATCTCGCGAAGAGAGAGGCACTTGGGGACGCCGTTCACCAGTGCGAGGTTGTTGACGCCGAAGGTGTTCTGCAGCGAGGTGAACTTATAGAGGTTGTTGAGGACGACCTGCGGGATGACGTTCTTCTTGAGCTCGATGACGAGGCGCAGGCCCTTCTGGTTGGACTCATCGCGCATGTCGGAGATGCCCTCGATGCGCTTCTCATTCACGAGCTGGGCGATCTTCTCCTGAAGGGTGCCCTTGTTGACCTGATAGGGGATCTCGGTGAAGACCAGGCGATTGCGACCGGACGTGGTGGACTCGACATGGGCCTTCGCGCGGACGGTGATGGATCCGCGACCCGTCTCGTAGGCCTGGCGGATGCCGTCGGTCCCCATGATGAGGGCGCCCGTGGGGAAGTCGGGGCCGGGGAGGTGCTGCATCAGCTCGTCGGTCGTGGCATCCGGGTTGTCGATGAGGTGGCACGTCGCCTCGATGACCTCGTTGAGATTATGAGGCGGGATGTTGGTGGCCATGCCGACCGCGATGCCGGAGGAGCCGTTCACGAGCAGGTTGGGGAAGCGCGCAGGGAGGACCTGGGGCTCGGCGAGCGATTCGTCGTAGTTGGGCTGCCAGTCGACCGTGTCCTTCTGGAGATCCCTCAGGAGCTCCATCGCGGGCTTCGCGAGGCGCGACTCGGTGTAACGCATGGCGGCCGCGGAGTCACCGTCGATGTTGCCGAAGTTGCCATGGCCGTCGATGAGCGGGGTGCGCATCGAGAACCACTGCGCGAGGCGGACCATCGTGTCATAGACGGCCGAATCTCCATGGGGATGATACTTGCCGATGACCTCGCCGACGGTCCACGCCGACTTCTTGTGGGGTCGGTTGGGGAAGATGCCGCTCTCGTTCATCGCGTAGAGGATGCGGCGGTGGACGGGCTTCAGGCCGTCGCGGACATCCGGAAGCGCGCGGGCGGTGATGACCGACATGGAGTACTCGATGAAGGACTGCTTCATCTCGCGTCCGAACTCGGAGATCTGGAGCTGCCCGCCGTTCACATCCTCACCCGCCGAGGCGCCGCGGTCGACGGCGCCGAAGCTCTCCTCGAGCTCCTCGTCGGCGTCATCGTCCTCGGTCTCGGTCTCGGGGTCGTAATCCTCGGACTCGGGCTGCTCCGCACGGGCGAGAAGGCGCTTGAGGTCCTCGGGGAGGCCCGCGCCCTCAGTGGAGCCCATCTCGTTGCTGTTCATATCGTCTGCCACGTTCACTCCTTATCGGTCGTGGTCGCAATCGTCTGGTTGACACCCCTCCGCGGAGAGGCGGCATCATCGCGCCGTCGCGGCGGCCCTCCCCTTACGCGTCGAGGAATCGGGCGTCGTGGGCGTGCTTCTCGATGTAGGCGCGACGGAACTCGACCTGGTTTCCCATCAGCTCCCTGACGGCGCGGTCGGCGGTCACGGCGTCCTCGATGCTCACGCGCTGGAGGATGCGGGTCTTGGGGTCCATCGTCGTGGACGCGAGCTGCTTGGGATCCATCTCGCCCAGGCCCTTGTAGCGCTGGACGGTGTAACCCTTGCGCTTCTTGGTGACCTTGCCGCTGCCGGACTCCTCCTCGGCCTCGTCGGGGTTGAGCCCGAGGCTCGCGATGGTGTCGCGCAGGATCTCGTCCTCCGGCTGACGGCCGTTGGGATAGACGTAGTGGATCTTGTTGCGCACCTTGATGCCGAAGATCGGCGGGCAGGCCACATAGACGTATCCCGCATCGATGAGCGGGCGCATGTACTTGTAGAAGAAGGTGAGGAGCAGAATGCGGATGTGGGCGCCATCGACGTCGGCATCCGTCATGATGATGATCTTGTGGTAGCGCGCCTTGGTGATATCGAAGTCCCCACCGTCTCCGGTGCCGTTGGTGACGCCGCAGCCGATCGCGGTGATGAGGGACTGAATGGTGTCGCTCGAGAACGCGCGGTGGTCACCGACGCGCTCGACGTTGAGGATCTTGCCGCGTAGGGGGAGGATGGCCTGGATGTCGCGGCGGCGACCGTCCTTGGCCGATCCGCCTGCGGAGTCACCCTCGACGATGAAGAGCTCGGTCATCTCGGGGTCGCGCACCGAGCAATCGGCAAGCTTGCCGGGAAGCGAGGCGGTCTCGAGGAGGCCCTTGCGGCGGGTGGCCTCGCGGGCCTTGCGGGCCGCGTTGCGCGCCTTGGATGCCTGCTGTGCCTTCTTGATGATCTCGCGAGCCTGCTTGGGATGCTCCTCGAGGTAGTCGGTCAGGCCCTCCGAGACCACCTTGCGCACGAGGGTGCGCATGAAGGAGCTGCCGAGCTTGGCCTTGGTCTGTCCCTCGAACTGCGGATCGGCGAGCTTGACCGACACGACGGCGGTGAGGCCCTCGCGGACGTCGTCGCCGGTGAGTTTGCCATCCTTCTCCTTGAGGATGTTGTTCTTATGCGCGTACTCGTTGATCACGCTGGTGAGCGCCGTGCGGAACCCCTCCATATGCATGCCGCCCTCGATGGTGCGGATGTCGTTGGCAAAGCTCATGACGGTCTCGGAATAGGATGTGTTCCACTGGATGGCGACCTCGACCTCGCCCGTGCGCTCGACCGGGGCATCGGGCTCGGAGGCGCCGGAGAGGTAGATCGGCCTCTTGAGACCGTCGGCGACCGTCTTGCCGTCGTTGAGGAATTTCACGAAGTCGATGATACCGCCCGCATAGCAGAACTCCTCGACGCGGGGGGCGAGCTCGCGCTCGTCGGTGAGGGTGATCTTGAGGTTCTTGTTGAGGAAGGCGGTCTGCTGGAGACGGTCATGCAGGACGTCGTAATCGTAGATCGTCGTCTCGAAGATCTCCTCGTCGGGCCAGAAGGTCACGGTGGTGCCGGTCGACTTCGAGGTGCCGACCTCCTTCATCTTCTGCGTGGTGTGTCCACGGCTGAACTGCATCTCGTAGATCTTGCCGTCGCGGGAGACGCGGACGACCATCTTCTTTGAGAGGGCGTTGACAACGGATACGCCCACGCCATGCAAGCCTCCGGAGACCTTGTAGGCGCTGTTGTCGAACTTGCCTCCGGCGTGGAGGATCGTCATGACGACCTCGAGAGTCGGGATCTTCTTGACGGGGTGCTTGTCCACCGGGATGCCGCGGCCATTGTCGACGACGGTGACGGAGTTGTCCGCATGGATGATGACGTCGATCTTGGAGCAGAACCCCGCCATGGCCTCGTCGACGGCGTTGTCGACGATCTCCCACACGAGATGGTGCAATCCGGTCGAACTGGTCGATCCAATGTACATGCCCGGTCGGACGCGGACGGCCTCGAGCCCCTCGAGGACCTTGATCTCGCCGCCGCCGTAGCTATCTTTCTTCGCCACGCGAACTCCTTTTTAAAATCGTTTGCGTCAATCTTCAACATGATACACGCTAAAGTGACGCTCGAATGCGGTTTTGGATGGCTCTACAAGGCCCTCAAATGCCCTCTATGGCCTCTGGGAGCCGTCTTGCGCCTTTTTTCCACGCAAGACTCGCCTTCATGGCGTTTCCAAGGGATTCCCTGAGTTTTGAATCCCCTATAGCCGAGACCTGCTCGTCTATGCGCGCGGCGTCCTCCGGGTCGAGGGGCGAGGGGGCGGGCGGGCGCGGCGGGGTTGGCCGGGGCGCGCGGGGGGACGGGGCGCGATGACCCTCCCTCGATGTTCGGAACACGAAGCCGTCGAGTTCGACGCCGAGGGCCGCCATCCGAGCGCGGATGATCTCGCGGAGCATGGTCATCTCCTGGGTCCATGCGGGGGCGTCGAGATAGACGACGAGCTCGTTTCGCTCGGGGACATAGTGGAGCCCCGTGACGTGCACGCCCTCGCGCGTGCCCTGGCATACCGCGTTCCACGCCGTGTACACATCGCGAGAACGCTCCGCCGCACGTAGCTGGGCCCGGCGCTCGGGGGATGCCCCGTCGAAGAGGCGCGCCCGTTCCACATCGATGAATCCCCTCAGGCCGCGAGTCTCGTTAATGCGCGACGCACCGCGCCCCTCACGCGGCATCGATCCTCACCACCTTCGCTCGCTCGAGGACCTGTTCCTCGAAGTACCCCAGGTTCGTCGTGGTGATGACCGTCTGGATATCGCCCGCGATGAACGAGACGATCGAGGATCGCCGCTGGGCGTCGAGCTCGCTCATGACGTCGTCGAGGAGCAGCAGGGGGGCATGGCCCAATATATCGCCAGTGACCTCGACCTCGGCGATCTTCCACGCGAGGACGAGGGATCGCTGCTGCCCCTGGGATCCGAAGCTCCGGGCCTCGCGCCCATCGATGCTGAAGAGGACCTCGTCCCGATGGGGCCCGACGAGGGTCACGCCGCGGCGACGCTCGTCCTCACGGCTGGATGCGAGGGCATGGGCAAGCCCCTCCTCGAGCGCGCGGCGGTCGAGGGTCGACGCGGGGGCCTCAAGGTCGAAGGACGGGGCGTAGTCGATGTCGGCGGCCTCGGTCGGGGCGATGGCGGCATGGACGCCCACGAAGTGGCCCCTGATGCGCGCGAGGAGAGCCGCTCGGTGCGCCATGAGGGCCGCGCCCGTCGAGACGAGGGCATCGTCCCACACAGAGAGCAGCGCCGGATCGATGAAACGCTCCTTGAGCAGGTTGTTTCGTTGCTCGACCGTCCTCTCGTAGGCTCCCACGAGACGTGCATACTGCTCGTTGAGCTGCATCCCAAAATCATCGAGCGCGGCTCGACGCACGGAAGCGGAGCGTTTGACCATGTCGAGGTCGTCGGGGCAGAACAGGACGCTCGGCAGAACCCCCCT
>JAXDWR010000058.1:0-5431 GCA_034088265.1 Collinsella sp.
TCATGAGTCGCGGCGTCACAGAGGAGGAGGCGCGGACCATGATCGTCAACGGGTTCGCGAACCCCGTCTCGAAGGAGCTCCCGCTCGAATACGCCGTCGAGATGAACAACCTCATCAAACTCGAGATGGAAGGGGCGATCGGATGATGACGACCGAAGGTATGACCATCGAGCACGCCAACTCGATGCCCGCTCCCACCTGGAGCTGGCTCAAGATGAACGACCGAAGGATCGAGATCCCCGCGGGACTCGAGACCACGGGACGGGTCGAGATCGAGGTCGAGGGCGACCTCGACGAGGGCAGCGAGGGATTCGACGCCGCGGTGGCATCCCTGCAGGCGCGCCTCAGCGCTCCTCGCGATCCCGAATCCGGAGCCGACGGACGCGCCGTGGCCATCGCCGCGACGGGAGACGACAACGGCGCGGAGGATCTCGATGTCCCCGCCCTCTCCTCCTACGAGCGCGCCGCCGTCCTCTCCGAGCTCTCCCGCGACATCGCGGCCGATTTCGAGACCGGGACCGGTATCGCGGTTCGCAAAGCGCTCCAAAACATGAGCGGGGCCCGCACGCTCCTCGCGACCAGACCCCGCGGGAGGGCATCCGCCACCGTCCGCGTGGGCGCCGAGGCGGGGTCGGCGACCGTGGCCGATATCGATCTGGTCGCAGCGGCCGATTCCGAGCTCGCCGTCTCGATCCTGATCGAGTCCGACCACGACGCGCGCTCGCTCGCGGCCTCGACCCTGCGCGCCTATGCGGGACCCCGCTCCCATATCGACTTGACGGTCCATCTCATCGCCGGATCGCAAACCATCGCCATCGACGACGAGGGCCTCGTCCTCGACGAGGACGCGAGCATCGACATCCGCCATGTCGTCCTCTCCGGCTCCCTCACGACAACCGGCCTCGCCGCCGACCTGCGCGGGGATGGCGCCCGCATCGGCATCGACACGCGCTATCTCGCCCGCGGCGAGGAGGAGCGCGACTTCAACTACATCATCCGCCATCGCGGGCGGCGCACCGTGAGCGACATGGACGCCAACGGGGTGCTCGCCGGCACGGCGCGCAAGTGCCTGCGCGGCACCATCGACCTCGTCCATGGCTGCAAGGGCGCTGAGGGCTCCGAGCAAGAGACCGTCCTGCTCGCGAGCAAGGGGGTCGACAACAAGACGATCCCGACCATCCTCTGTGACGAGGACGACGTCGCCGGCAACCACGGAGCGACGATCGGCCACGTGCGCCCCGAGCAGCTCTTCTACGCAGCCTGCCGAGGCCTCTCGCAAGAGCAGACCGAATCGCTGTTCATGCGCGCCAAGCTCGAGGATGCCTTCATGGCCGCCCCCGACGCCCGCGTCCGCGAAGCCGTCTCGCGCCTCGCCACCTCCCTCATCCCCGACTTCGAAGAGGAGATCGCATGCTAGACACCGACTCCGTCTCCTGCGACACCTGCACCGCGCCCTCCGCCCCCGTCGTCGACGTCTCGTCGCCGGCCACGAGGGCGTGGCCCCGCGTCGACATCGAGGCGAATCCCTACAAGGCACAGTTCCCCCTGCTCGCGGATAACCCGCAGATCACCTTCCTCGACAGTGCCGCCACGGCCCAGCGCCCCGCCTGCGTCCTCGAGGCCCAGCGCTCGTTCTACGAGACCATGAACGCCAACCCGCTGCGCGGGCTCTACTCCCTCTCGGTCGAGGCGACCGAGGCCATCTCCGCGGTCAGGCGTCAGATAGCCCAGCTCATCGGCGCCGCCCGATCCGAAGAGGTCATCTTCACCCGCAACACCTCGGAGAGCCTCAACATCGTTGCCAAATCCTTCGCACCCTGCGTGCTGCAGCCCGGTGACGAGGTCGCCATCACCATCATGGAGCATCACTCCAACCTGATCCCCTGGCAGCAGGCATGCCAGGCCGCCGGCGCGACGCTCGTCTATCTGCGACCGACGGGGACCGGACAGCTCACCGACGAGGAGATCGCGAGCAAGATCGGTCCCAAGACCAGGATCGTCGCCGCGACGCATGTCTCAAACGTCCTCGGTGTCGAGAACCCCATCGCGAAGCTCGCCGAGGCCGCCCATGCGCACGGGGCGTATCTCGTCGTCGACGGCGCCCAGTCGGTCCCCCACATGCCCGTCGACGTGCGGGAGCTCGGTGCCGATTTCCTCGCTTTCTCGGCCCACAAGGCCCTCGGCCCCATGGGCGTCGGGGTGCTTTGGGGAAGGGGCGAGCTTCTCGACATGATGCCCCCCATGCTCACCGGTGGCGAGATGATCGACTCGGTCACCGAGCAGGGGGCTGTATGGGCACCCGTCCCGGAGAAGTTCGAGTCCGGCACCCAAGACGCCGCGGGCATCTACGCGACCGGGGTCGCCCTCGACTACCTCGTCAACCACGTGGGATACGATGCGATCCGATCCCGCGAGGCCGCCCTCGTCCACTACGCCATGTCGCGCATCTCGCAGCTCCCCTATGTCGACATAATCGGCTCGATCTATTGGGACCGCCATCACGGGGTCATCAGCTTCAACGTGCGCGGCGTCCACCCGCATGATGTGGCGAGCATCATGGACATGCAGGGCGTCTGCATCCGAGCCGGCCACCACTGCGCCCAGCCCCTGCTCACCTGGCTTGGCGTCGAGAACCTGGCCTGCTGCCGTATGAGCCTCGCGTTCTACAATGACAAGCACGACGTCGACGCCTTCATCGACGCGCTCGAGACGGTCTGGCGCACCTTCAACGGCTAGCACCATCCCGAAGCCCGACCGGGGGCGGGTGGGAATCCCCGCCCGCCCCCTCGACCTGCAAGGAGCATCATGGGCAACCTGTACACATCGACCACGTTCATGGAGCACAACTCCCATCCCGACTACAAATACGAGATGGAGGGCGCGACCCATACGCACGACGGCATCAACCCCAGCTGCGGCGACGAGCTCACCTTGCAGCTGCGCATCGAGGGGGATGTCGTCGAGGAGGCGGCCTTCACCGGTCATGGATGCGCGATCTCGCAGGCATCCGCCGATATCATGGCCGACCTCATCACCGGGGAGACCGTCGAGGAGGCGCGTCGCCTGGCGGGGCTGTTCATGGCGATGATCCGTGGCGAGGAGCTCACCGAGGACGACATCGAGGACCTTGACGAGGCGGCCCAGCTCCGCGACATCTCCCACATGCCCGCGCGCGTCAAATGCGCCGAGCTCGCATGGAGGACGCTCGACGGCATGCTCGAGGACAAGTAGGCACCCCAATCCCTCTTTCCCCCCATGGGGGAGGCGACCCCGCCATCCCCGTATGACATCCAGGTTGACCTCGGCCGATTCCGCGGAACGGGCTCGGGGAAGACGGTGGGAACCGCCCAGCACCGAGCATCGACTCGGTGCCGGGCGGCCTCCTTTTCCACCGCTCTGAAAACCAACCTTCAGTCCAATGCGCTCGATGAAACCGACATATATCGCGCTCGCGCGCTCCAATGACGGATTTATCCCTACCGACTGCCGAAATCGCGGTAAAATGAGCTTGCATGTCAGTGCCTGGAGGGAGTCGACCGCCTCGACCCTCTTCGGGGTAACTACAACAGAGAGGAGAGGCATGCAGTACTCATCTGAAGTGGAGAACATGTGCCCCGTCGCCAAGGGCGCATACCACGGTCCCGCACCCATCCCCGAGGAGGGCAAGTGGGTCAAGGCCAAGGAGATCTCTGACATCTCCGGCCTCACGCACGGTGTCGGCTGGTGCGCTCCCCAGCAGGGCGCCTGCAAGCTCACGCTCAACGTCAAAGAGGGCATCATCGAGGAGGCCCTCGTCGAGACCATCGGCTGCTCGGGCATGACCCACTCCGCCGCCATGGCTTCCGAGATCCTCCCCGGCAAGACCATCCTCGAGGCCCTCAACACCGACCTCGTCTGCGACGCCATCAACGTGGCCATGCGCGAGATCTTCAAGCAGATCGTGTACGGCCGCACCCAGACCGCGTTCTCCGAGGGCGGCCTTCCCGTCGGCGCCTCCCTCGACGACCTCGGCAAGGGCCTTCGCTCTCAGGTCGGCACCATGTTCGGCACCAAGGCCAAGGGCGCTCGCTACCTCGAGCTCGCCCAGGGCTATGTCACCCGCATGGCGCTCAACGAGAACAACGAGATCATCGCCTTCGAGTTCATGAATCTCGGCAAGTTCACCGACGCCCTCAAGTCCGGCAAGACCCCCGAGGAGGCCATCGCCGGCGCCATGGGTCACTATGGCCAGTGGGAGAACGCCGCCAAGTACATCGATCCGCGCAACGACGAGGAGACCCACACGGTCGCCAACGTCTTCCCCGTGCACGAGTAGAAAGGGAGGGATAAACCATGGCTGTCACTTTTGAAGGTTACGAGCGCCGCGTTGAGAAGATCAACGCCTGCCTCGCAGAGAACGGCATCGCCTCCCTCGAGGAAGCCGAGCAGATCTGCCTCGACAAGGGCGTCAACGCCCGCGAGATCGTCCATGACACCCAGTCCATCGCGTTCCAGAACGCCGAGTGGGCCTACACCCTCGGCTGCGCGCTGGCCATCAAGAAGGGCGCTAAGTCCGCTTCCGAGGCCGCTTCCATGATCGGCGAGGGCATCCAGGCCTTCACCGTCCCCGGCTCCGTCGCCGAGGACCGCAAGGTCGGTCTTGGCCATGGCAACCTGGGCGCCATGCTCCTCTCCGAGGACACCGAGTGCTTCGCCTTCCTCGCCGGCCACGAGTCCTTCGCCGCCGCCGAGGGCGCCATCAAGCTCGCGCTCAACGCCAACAAGGCCCGCACCAAGCCCCTGCGCGTCATCCTCAACGGCCTTGGCAAGGACGCTGCCCAGATCATCGCCC
The DNA here is from genome assembly GCA_034088265.1 of Collinsella sp. Lineage (GTDB taxonomy): Bacteria > Actinomycetota > Coriobacteriia > Coriobacteriales > Coriobacteriaceae > Collinsella. The sequence continues at coordinate 4,832 of JAXDWR010000058.1, forward strand.
GCATCAACGGCTTCACCTACGTGCAGACCGAGTTCAACTACTACACCGGCGAGCTCACCGTCGTGAAGACCATCCCCTACTCCGATGGTCCGCGCGCTGCCGTCAACTGCTACGGCGCCGACGATGTCCGCGAGGGCGTGGCCATCATGTGGCACGAGAACGTCGATATCTCGATCACCGGCAACTCCACCAACCCCACGCGCTTCCAGCACCCCACCGCTGGCACCTACAAGAAGGAGCGCCTCGAGGCTGGCAAGAAGTACTTCTCCGTCGCTTCCGGCGGCGGCACCGGCCGCACGCTGCATCCCGACAACATGGCCGCCGGCCCTGCCTCCTACGGCATGACCGACACCATGGGCCGCATGCACTCCGACGCCCAGTTCGCCGGCTCCTCCTCGGTGCCCGCGCACGTCGACATGATGGGTCTCATCGGCATGGGCAACAACCCCATGGTCGGTGCGACCGTCGCCTGCGCCGTCGCTGTGAACGCCGCGCTCAACGGCTAATCCGAGCCCCTCGTCCTTCCGACGTCGGACTCCCTTGGCGGGCCGTCACCTTTTGGTGGCGGCCCGTTTCCCATATCCGTCGACGTTCGACGAG
>JAXDWR010000059.1:0-21514 GCA_034088265.1 Collinsella sp.
AGGCAAGCTCGTCCAGGAGATGGAGAAGCGCGGCCTGGGCACCAAGTCCACGCGCGCGAGCATCATCGAGCGCCTCTACCAGGTGCGCTACCTCAAGAACGACCCGATCGAGCCGAGCCAGCTCGGCATGGCCATCATCGATGCGCTGGCGCGGTTCGCTCCGCGCGTCACGACGCCCGAGATGACCGCCGAGCTCGATGAGGACATGACGCGCGTGGCCGAGGGCGCCGACACCCAATCCCATGTCGTGGACCACTCCCGCGCCCTGCTCGCCGGCATGCTCGATGCCCTGATCGAGCACAAGGACGATCTGGGAGAGGCGATCAGCGACGCCGTCACGGCCGACGCCAAGGTGGGTGTCTGTCCCACGTGCGGCAAGGACCTCGTCATGAAGCAGAGTGCCAAGACCCGCGGCAGCTTCATAGGCTGCATGGGGTGGCCCGACTGCGACGTGACCTATCCCGTTCCCTCCGGTGTCAAGGTGAGCCCCCTCGAGGGCGACGAGGCGGTGTGTCCCGAGTGCGGCGCGCCCCGCATCAAATGCCAGCCCTTCCGCCAGAAGGCCTACGAGATCTGCGTCAACCCGGTGTGCCCCACGAACTACGAACCCGATCTCAAGGTGGGCGAGTGCTCGGTGTGCGCCGAGGCCGGTCGTCACGGGGATCTGATAGCGCATAAGAGCGAGCGGAGCGGCAAGCGCTTCATCCGCTGCACCAACTACGAGGAGTGCGGTGTGAGCTACCCCCTGCCCGCGCGCGGCAAGCTCTCGGCCACGGGTGAGGTGTGCGAGCACTGCGGCGCCCCGGTCGTGGTGGTCGAGACCGCTCGCGGCCCGTGGCGCATCTGCGTGAACATGGACTGCCCCGGCAAGGAGAAGAAGCCCGCGCGCTCGTCCTCAAAGAAGGCGTCCGCCAAGAAGCCCGCGGCAAAGAAGGCGCCCGCTAGGAAGTCGACGGCCAAGAAGGCCTGATTCCGGTCATCTTTTGTCGGCGGTTGTTTGGGATGTTTGGACCGAAAGGGATCGAGATGGGCGTGTTCATCACTTTGGAGGGCATCGACGGTTGCGGGAAGACCACGCAGTCGCGTCTGCTCGCGGAGGCCCTCGAGCGCGCCGGTCACGATGTCGTGCTCCTTCGCGAGCCGGGCGGCGTGGCCATCTCGGAGAAGATCCGTGCGCTCTTGCTCGACCCCGGCAACGAGGAGATGGGGGGCGTCTGCGAGCTCCTGCTCTACGAGGCAGCCCGAGCCCAGCTCGTCCACCAGGTCATCGCGCCCGCCCTCGCATCCGGCAAGGTCGTGGTCTGCGACCGGTTCCATGATTCCACGACCGCCTACCAGTCCTTCGCCGGCGGTCTCGACCTCTCCGCCGTCAAGCGCGCCAACTCCCTGGCCGTCGATGGCTGCCTGCCCGATCTTACGATCGTCTTCGACCTTCCTCCCGCCGTGGCCTGCGAGCGCACCGCGGGGCGCGGGATCGATCGGATGGAGGCCAAGGGCATGGCCTTCCAGGAGCGGGTGGCTGCCGGGTTCCGTGCGATCGCCGATGACGAGCCCGATCGCGTGAGGATCGTCGACGCCGCGCCCGGACCCGACGAGGTCTTTCGCTCCGTCGCGTCGCTGGTGTCCTCCCTCGGCCTCGAGCTGGCCTGATCGCGGGCGTCCCGCGCGTTTTTCTTGTAGCGCCCCCGGACCTTGGCGCCGATGCGGTTATGATGGGGCGACTGCATGGAAACGTCGTTTCGGGAGGGACATGGACTCCTCGCCAGCTAGGAAAACAGGATCGTTCGAGCGCTCGCTCCTCGCCAGGCTCGACGCTCAGGACCGCGTTCGCGACTTCCTCGCTCGCGCGGTGTCCTCTGGCCGCACGAGCCATGCCTATCTCTTCCTCGGTGCCCCCGGTTCGGGCAAACTCGACGCCGCCTGGGCGCTCGCGCAGGCGTTGATCTGCGAGGATGGCGGATGCGGGGTCTGCGATGCCTGCATCCGCGTGGCCCGGCACACGCATCCGGATGTCCACCACCTCGCCCCCGACTCGGCGACGGGCTACCTCATAGGCCAGATTCGCGAGATGCTCGAGGACGTGTCGCTGGCCCCGATCCGCGCCCGCTCCAAGGTCTACATCATCGAGCAGGCCGGGCAGCTTCGTCCCAACACCGCCAACGCGCTGCTCAAGACCCTCGAGGAGCCCCCTGAGGGCGTGACGTTCATACTGATCGGCCCCAGCGCGGACGCCATGCTCCCCACCATCGTCTCCCGTTGCCAATGCGTGCCCTTCCGCACGATCTCGCCCACCCGCGCCGCCGACATGGTGGCCCGGTCGACCGGCGCCCCGCTCTCCAACTGTCGGATGGCCGTCGCGGTCGCGGGGAGCCCGGCGCGCGCCATCGAGTTCCTCCGCAGCGCCGAGCGCCAGGAGGCCCGTCGCGCGATGCTGCGCGCCATAGACGCCCTCGCCCACGACGACGAGGCCGACATCCTCGCGGCGGCCAAGGAGCTCGTCCTAGTCATCAAGGCTCCGCTCGCCGAGGTCAAATCGACCCAGCAGGCGGTGCTCGAGCAGAATGCCGATTATCTGTCGCGTGGAGCATTGAAGCAGCTCGAGGACCGCAACAAGCGCGAGCTGTCGGCCCGCGAGCGTTCGGGTATCATGGAGGCGCTGGCCTGCGCCCGCTCCCTTGTCCGCGACGTGCTGCTGCGCCTCCAGGACGCGTCGATCGACTTGGTGAACGAGGACGCCGCCGATATCGTGGAGCGCATCTGCTCCCATACCTCGGTGCCCGGCGCCACGCGCGCCCTCGATGCGGTGCTCGCGGCGGAGTCCCGCATCCAGCGAAACATCACCCCCCAGCTGACCATAGAGGTCATGCTCTTCGATATGAGGAAGGCTCTCACATGCCCGTAGTTGTCCCCGTCAAGTTCGCGTTCGCCTCCCGCGACCTGTGGTTCGATCCGCGAAGCATAGATATCATCGCCGGCGATCACGCCATCTGCCTGACCGAGCGCGGGACCGAGATCGGTCTCGTCACCGCCGATCCCTTCGAGGTCCCCACCTCCGAGCTCGCCGCTCCCCTCAAGCCCGTGGTGCGCATCGCCACCGACGATGACCTCGACCGCGCCGACGAGCTCGCGCGCCGCGGCGAGGACTCCATGCCCGACTTCAGGAGGCTCGTCGCCAAGAACGGGCTCGACATGAAGCCGGTGGGCGTGGAGTACCTCTTCGGCGGGGAGAAGGCCGTCTTCTACTTCGCCGCCGAGGACCGCGTCGATTTCCGACAGCTAGTCCGCGACCTCTCGTCCCTCTTCCATGTGCGCGTCGACATGCGCCAGATCGGCGTGCGCGACGAGACCCGCCTGGTGGGCGGCTACGCGACCTGCGGCCAGGAGCTGTGCTGCACGCGCTTCGGCGGGCAGTTCGAGCCGGTCTCGATCCGCATGGCCAAGGAGCAGGACCTCCCGCTCAACTCATCCAAGATCTCGGGCGTCTGCGGCCGTCTCATGTGCTGCCTGCGCTATGAGTTCGAGGCCTACAAGGACTTCAAGGGTCGCGCGCCCAAGAAGAAGGCCCTAATAGAGACACCTCTCGGCATGGCCCGTGTCCAAGAGTACAACACGCCGCGCGAGGAGCTCGTCTTGCGTCTCGAGAGCGGCAAGGTCTTCCGCGTGAGCCTCGCCGACATGACCTGCTCGGACGCATGCAAGAAGAAGGCCTCCGAGCAGGGATGCGCCTGCCGTCCCGACTGCGTCACGCGTGACGTCCTCGAGCGGATCGAGTCGCCCGACATCGCCCTCGCGTTGCTCGAGCTCGATCGCGTGAACGGCGTCGACGTGGGCGACGGCCTCGATACGAGGGACCGCATCGTGGTCAGCGGACCCACCCCGCGCCGCCGCCAGCGCGAGGAGGACGCCAAGACGGGCGACTCCGCCAAGGGCTCCGCAGCGAAGGGGGGCCGTGGCAAGTCCGCCGCCAAGCGCCAGCCAGCTGCAGATGGGAACGATTCCCAGACTCGCCGCCGTCGCCGTCGCGGTGCCGCCGACGAGGGGGCTTCCGGAGCCGATCGTCCCGTCCAGCGCGATCGCGGTGACCAGGGGTCGACCAACTCCAACCGCCGTCGCCGTCGGCACCTCTCCAGCGAGGAGCGCGATGAGGCCTTCCGCGCCGCGGCCCGTGCCGATCAGCGCCGCTCCGGCAAGCCTTCGGCCGCTGGCGAGGACGATCAGGCCGAGAAGCGGGCGCAGGGAAGGTCCGCGCGCCGTCGCCACACGGCTCAGAAGCCCGATGTCCCCTCGGTTGCCGAGCAGCTCTTGTCCGACGAGGTCAAGGTGGTGCGCCGCCGTCCCGGTGATGGCGGGGGATCCGCGGCCCGTCGCGATCCGTCGCCCGCTCCGGATGCCGCCCGCGGCCATCGCGACGCCGAAACCGATCAGGCGGCACCCGCCAAGCGCCGTCGCCGTCGCCGCACGCGCAAGCCCAAGCAGGACGGCGGGGATCAGCCCGCATCGGGCTCTGAATGAGCCCCCTCCCGCCCCGGCGTTTGAGCGCCGTCGTGCGGGGTAGAAGATGACTAAGCAGGCCCTCTCCCGTGACGATCGCGGGGGAGGGCCGTCTTCATGTCGTATGGTCTTGGGTCTAGGGAGTCGATGCGTCGCATGGGACGCGTCGCGCTCGAGGCGCTGTCGCCCACGCGCTGCGCGGGCTGTGAGCGAGCGGGCGAGCTGGTGTGCGATCGCTGCCTAGGGGAGCTCGCGCTCATCGATCCCACGCTGTCGTGCGCGCGCTGCGGCGCGCCGTTCGGGCGGATGCTCTGCACGGAGTGCAGGGGGGCTGCCGCCCAAGTTGATCGATGCCTGGCGGCCGCGGTCTTCGAAGGGCCCCTGCCGCGCATCGTGAGGGCCTACAAGGACGCCGGCGAGCGTCGTTTGGCGCGGCCCATCGCCGAGATGCTCCACGATGCCGCATCCCATGCCGAGGCCGTCGCCCCCGACCGCTTCGGGGGCCTGCTCTCAGAGTCGGATGCCATCGTGTTCGTCCCCGCGACGGGAAGGGCCTATCGGCGGAGGGGGTTCGACCACATGGAGCTCGTCTCGCGCCAACTGGCGCTCCTATCCGGGGTTCCATGCCTCGATGCGCTCATCAAGCATGGTTCGGGAGACCAACGCCTGCTCGGGAGAGAGGAGCGCCTGGATGCATCGCGCGGCGTCTACGAGGTGGCCACCGATGTGGGCGATATGAGGCTGTTGCTCGTCGACGACGTGATCACCACGGGCGCGACCATCTCGGCATGTGCGGCGGCCCTGGGGGATGCCGGTGCGGCGCGTGTCGATGCGCTCACGCTCGCCCGCGTGTGGTGAGCGCCGGATCCCTCGGCGCCGCCATCCAGGGGGTCTTGGGAGACGTTGACCTTGTGAATCGCCCGCGCCACGTCTCCAACCTGCTATAATGCCCTACGTTCCTTCCAGGCTGTGGTTGCGGTCCGGGCTCTTCGCCCGTTCCTAGTCCAAGACAGACGCGGTCAAAGGGATCCACGTAAGCGACCGCGTGCGCGCGGCGCGATCATGGCGCGTCCTAGAGGTAAGACGCACCGTCCGTTCTACGTACCTGGGGCAATGACGCCCCGCGGGCGAGCGGGTTAGTCGTGAGGGGTGCTGCGGCGCCTTGAGCAAACGCCCCAGTGCGCAGGTGTGGGGTCAAAAACCAGGTCAGCTGGGGGAACAACCATGCAGACGATCGGGCTCGGGCCACCACCCGCCCGCTCTCGGCTCAGTCAATCGGATACGGCTTGTCGGTTGGGGATTAACACGATGGATAAGGGTACGATGAACCGCTTCTCGCGCATCGCGGTGTGCACGCTCGCATGCCTCGCCGCGCTGGGGCTTGGTGGATGCTCGCTTTTGACGCCGACGCGCGCGGAGGTCCCCCCCAAGACGGTTCGCACGAAGATCACCACCCCCGTCATCGCCAACAAGGGTGTCCTCACCGTCGCCCTCGACGCCGCCGATGCCCCCCAGGCCATGAACGATGCCGATGGGCGGCTCGTGGGCTACTCCGTCGATGTCGCCTATGCCATCGCCGAGCGCCTGGGCCTCAAGGTGGAGTTCGTCACCGACGAGGGACCCGATTCCGTTGGCAAATCGGATTCCGCCGACATCTACATAGGGGCCACCTCCGACGACGAGACCGATGACGTCTTGGTCATCGGCACCTATCTCGAGAACGCCCCCTCGATCTTCGCGCGCACCGAGGGCGCAGGGGAGCAGGGGGGCTCCTTGTCCGCCGCCGACCTCTCCGGCGCGAAGATCGGCGTCCAGATCTCCTCGGCTGCCCAGGATGTCCTCGTCTCCTCGGGGGTCGACGCCGAGTTCAAGACCTACGGGAACGTCAACGAGTGCCTCGAGGCGCTAGGGTCCGGCGAGGTTGACTACGTGGCCTGCGATGCGACCGCCGGGGCGTATCTGGCCCGCGCCCATGCGGGCACGAGCTTCGCGGCCTCCCTCGACACCCCCAGCTCGATCGGCATCGCCATCAAGGCGAAGAGGACCGAGCTCATCGACGCCATCCAGGGCGCCTTGGACGAGATATCGGCCGACGGGACCCTCGACGCCATCCATCGGGCTTGGTACGGCGACATGCCCATGAGCACCGCCGAGTTCCTGCTCTCGGGGATCCAGACCTCTGAGGAACGCGAGCTCGCGAAGAGGGAGCAGGCCGCCGCTCAGGAGCAGGCCGCGGATTCCCCCGAGGCGGAGGATGCCCCGGCGGAGTAGGCCCCCTATATCAACAACCAAGCCATCCCCATGACACTTCGGTCATCGGTCCAAGATGCGTCGCCAAAGGGCGGCGCATCTTTTCCATCGGATCGAGGTTGAATCTGGGTACAACTACATCACGAAGTCTTATCCCCGGGTAGATTGGAGTCACGTATGGATATCAAGGTTTCTGGGCGCAAGACGACCGTGACCGATGCTCTGCGTGATCATGTCAACGATAAGGTAGGCGAGGCCTGCAAGGTCTTCGACATCGAGCCCATGACGGTCGATGTCGTGCTTCGCTATGAGAAGAACCCCTCAAATCCCAACCCCGCGATCGTCGAGGTCACGGTTCGTGCCCGCGGCACGGTGATCCGCGTGGCCGAGCACGGCGCCGATATGTACTCCGCCATCGACCAAGCTGCCGACAAGGTCACGCGACAGCTGCGAAAGTTCAAGACGAAGGTCATAGACAACCGCCAGCAGGGCGCCTCCGCTGCCGACGTGGCCCCGGTGCCGCGCGTCGAGGACCTCGCCGACCTCCTCATCCCCGTGGAGGAAGAGGACGGCCAGCTCGTCCGCGAGAAGTTCATCGAGCTCACGCCCATGACCGAGGAGCAGGCGCTCGTCCAGACCGATCTTCTGGGGCACGACTTCTTCGTCTTCGAGGACGCGAGGACCGGCCTTGTCAATGTGGTGTATCACCGTAAGAATGGTGGATACGGCATCATCAAGCCCAAGATCGAGACGCTCACCGAGTAGAATGCAGGTAAGTGCATGATTAGGATGGCGGCCATCCCGCACGGGACGGCCGCCATCTTGTTATGAAGGGATCGTATGAGCAACAATCTTGAGGGCACCGGGCACGCGGGCGCGTGCCGCATCGTGATAGACACCTGCGCCGACCTCACGCCGGACATCGCGGCCACGCTCGATGTGGACATCCTGGGGTTCCCCTACATCCTCGATGGCGAGGAGCGCACGGATGACATCTGGACCAGCATCACCCCCAAGGAGTTTTACGACAAGCTGCGTGCGGGGTCCAAGGCCTCCACGTCGGCCGTCTCCCTCGGTCGCTACCTCGAGTTCTTCACGGAATGCGCCAAGGAGGGCACGCCGACCGTCTACCTGTGCTTCACGAGCGCGCTCTCGTCGAGCTATAGCTCCGCGATGACCGCCGCCGATCAGGTGCGCAGCGCCTATCCCGACTTCGAGCTCTATGTGGTCGACAACGCCCTCCCGTGTGCCGCCGGCGAGCTCTTGGCCCTCGAGGCGGTCCGCCAGCGCGCGGCCGGGCTCACGGCGAGGCAGCTCGCGGCCTGGGCCGACGAGGCCAAGACCTACGTGCATGGGTACTTCACGCTCGAGAGCCTCGACGCCCTCGCTGCCGGCGGCCGCATCCCGCCCGCCGCGGCGCAGCTGTCGAGCAAGCTGGACATCAAGCCCGAGCTCTCCTTCGACCTGTCGGGGTCCCTCACGCTCCTGGGCGTCAACCGCGGTCGCAAGAAGGCGCTCAAGTCGCTCGTCAAATCCTTCAAGGAGAATTACGTCCCCGATCCCACCATGCCCATCACGATCGTCTCCTCGGACTCCGAGAAGGACGCCGATTGGCTGGAGGCGGCCATCCGCAAGGAGGAGGGGTGCGAGGACGTCACCATCATCCGCGGCGCCGTGGGGCCCACCATCGGGGCCCACGTCGGTCCCGGCATGGTGGCGGTCATCTTCTGGGGCGGCGATCGCTCGGAGAAGATCTCGCTTTCCGATCGCATCGCCCGCCGCGTGCGCAACGCCTGACGCTTCCCGCTTGCGACGCCGCCCTCCCTCGCGGGAGACCTACCGTTCACAACGATCCGTTAGGAGTCTTGATATGGCAGATAGGAAACCCAAGGTCGCGTTCATCGGCACCGGCATCATGGGTGCCCCCATCGCGGGGCACATCATGGATGCCGGCTACGATCTGACCGTCTACAACCGCACCAAGGCCAAGGCGGCCGGGCTCATCGAGCGCGGTGCCACCTGGGCGGACAGCCCCGCCGTCGCGGTCGAGGACGCCGACGTCGTTTTCACCATGGTCGGTTATCCCCAGGATGTCGAGGAGATCTACCTGGCCGGGGACGGGTTGCTCGCCACGGCGCGCGAGGGAGCCTACCTCATCGACCTCACCACGAGCTCTCCGGAGCTCGCGCGCGATATCGCCGAGGCCGCCGAGGTCGTGGGCAAGCACGCCTTCGATTGCCCGGTGACGGGAGGCGAGGGCGGCGCCATCGCGGGCACCCTCACGCTCATCGTCGGCGCCACCGAGCACGATATCGAGCCCGTTCGCCCGATCCTCGAGGCCTTCGGCGACCAGATCTTCTGCTTCGGGGGCGCCGGCAAGGGCCAGGCGGCCAAGCTCTCCAACCAGGTGGCCCTCGCCGCGTCCATGGTGGGCATGGCCGATGCCCTCTCTCTGGCCGAGCAGAGCGGTCTCGACACCGAGATGGTCCGCCAGATGATCTGCGGTGGCACGGGCAAGACCGGGGCCATGGAGACTCTTGCCCCCAAGGCCCTCGATGGGGACTACAGGCCCGGCTTCATGGTCCAGCACTTCCTCAAGGATTTGGGATTGGCCCTGCAGCTGGCCGAGGAGAAGGAGATCGCGCTGCCCGGCGCCGACACCGCCTTCACGCTCTACGACATGCTCGACGCCATCGGCGGCGGCGCCCTGGGCACCCAGGCCATCACCCTGCTCTACCAAGAGGAGGCCGACGCCGTCGCGGCCGGTCTTGACTGGTCGCTCTACACCGCAGATCACGAGGACGGCCATGAGTGCTCCTGCGGGCATGACCACGGCGAGGACCACGAGTGCACTTGCGGCCACGACCACGGCGAGGACCACGAGTGCCGCTGCGGTCACGACCACGAGGATGGCCACGAGTGCTGCTGTGGCCACGACCACGGCGGGGAGTGCTAGCGCATGCCATCCGATTGGGCCTTCATCATCACCTACGCCATCCTCTTCGTGTTCGCGGTCTACAACGGCTTCCTGATCGGGCAGGCCATCAGCAAGCGCTACGTGCTCACCGCGCGTGAGTACTGGATCGCCAACATCCTGGGCGTCGTCATCATGGTCGTCGCGTCCATGTTCACGACCTCGTCGCTGGTGCACACCGTCATCCTCGGCCTGCTGCCCGGGTACGTCGTGGGCCTCAAGATGACCTTCGGCGAATCGACGGGCCCATGGAAGGCGCTTGATAGGTTCTTCAACGTCAACGCGAGCCATCGCAGAAGGGCCGCCTCCGGAACGGGTGACGAGCTCCGCCGCAGGCGCAAGGCGGGGGAGGACGCCCCCGACCTCATCTCGGTTGATGGAAGCAAGAAAGGGAAGTCGAGGTAAACGATATGGCAGAACAGAACGAACGCGAGATCGCCGCCGAGGAGGCCGCGCGCCTCGCCCAGGTCGAGGAGAGCCGCGAGGCGCTCGTCGCCCTGGTCGATGACCTCGCGGGCAACAGCCGGCGCAAGCGCCAGCTCGCCGCGCGCGTCATAGGGCTCCTCGCCGCGCGCGAGCCCGATATGCTGACCGATCACATCCCCGATCTCATCGACGCCCTCTACCGTCCCGAGGCCCAGACCCGCTGGGAGATCCTCGATGCGCTCACGCTGCTGACCCCGGTCAACGCCAAGGAGATCGGCGGCGCCTACGAGGGCGCCGAGGACGCCCTGTTCGACGAGCTCTCGGCGACGCTGCGCCTTTCCGCCTTCCGCTTCCTCACCACCTGGGGGGCCACCGATCGCGGCCGCTCCAAGAAGGTGTGGCCCCTCATCGACGAGGCCATCCAATGCTTCCATGGCGATCTGGAGTACCGCGACATGCTCTCGTGCCTTCATGAGTTCGCCTCCGGCAAGATCGAGGGGGGCGTTGCCGCCGAGCTCGCCGGGCGTCTGCGCTTCGACGCCGAGAACGGCAAGGGCTCGTACCTCAAAGCGCGCTCGTCGGAGATCTACGACATGCTGGTCAAGCGCTTCAAGCTCGAGAAGCCCCAGAAGCGCGCCCGCGTGGTCTCCAAGGACGATGACGTCGACGAGGAATAAGGAGGATCCATGGCTCACAAGGTCGTCTTGATACCGGGAGACGGTATCGGCCCGGAGATCGCATCGGCCATGCGCCTGGTCGTCGAGGCGGCGGGCGTTGACATCGACTGGAACGTGGTCAACGCCGGCGCGGGCGTGATGGGGGAGTTCGGCACGCCGCTTCCCGACCACGTGCTCGACGCCATCGCCGAGGCGAGGGTCGCCATCAAGGGCCCCATCACCACGCCCATCGGGACGGGGTTTCGCAGCGTGAACGTGGCGCTGCGCAAGCACTTCGACCTCTATGCCTGCGTGCGCCCCTGCCTCTCGCAGCCTGGCGACGGTTCGCGCTATCGTGATGTCGACATCGTCATCATCCGAGAGAACACCGAGGACCTTTATGCGGGCATCGAGTTCGACGAGGGGGCTGACGAGGTCACCTCTCTCGCCGACCTGGTGAGGGAGTCCGGCCAAAAGCCGTTCCGCCCGGATTCGGCCATATCGGTCAAGCCCATCTCCGTGTCAGGCTCGCGCAGGATCGTGGAGTACGCCTTCGAGTACGCGCGCCGCTGCGGTCGCCGCAAGGTGACGGCGGTGCACAAGGCCAACATCATGAAGTCGACCGACGGCCTGTACCTGCGCGTCGCCCGCGAGGTCGCATCCCGCTATCCCGACATCGAGTTCGACGACAAGATCGTCGACGCCACCTGCATGGGGCTCGTCCAGAACCCCTCCGACTTCGACGTCCTGGTGCTCCCCAACCTCTATGGCGACATCGTGAGCGATCTGGGCGCCGGCCTCGTGGGCGGTCTGGGTATGGCTCCGGGCGCGAACATCGGCGAGGGCGTGGCCATCTTCGAGGCGACGCATGGCTCGGCACCTGATATCGCCGGCCGCGACATAGCCAATCCCACCGCCGAGATCCTTTCGGCGGCGATGATGCTCGACCATCTGGGCGAGCAGGAGGCCGCGGAGCGGATCCGCCGCGCGGTCCGCGACACCCTGGCCGATGGCACCGAGGTGACCGGCGATGTCAAGCGCGCCCAGACGGGCAGCGCGGACGGAGCGGTTGGAACCCGCGCCTTCGCCCAGGCGGTGGCGCGCCGGCTCGCTTAGCGGGTCTTAAGGCAAAGATAAGGGGGTGGCGACAAGCCGCCCCCATTTTTTAGGTATGCTGGGTGACCGGAATACCCACGACACGAGAAGGGACCGGTGGGGAACCATGGGTTTTGTCCAGAAGAAGGACGATCGCGAGGAAGTCGACGGGGTCGAGATCATCGAGCGCAGCGATGTGCCCGAGGATCTGCCTGAGCCGGAGGTCGAGTTGATCGAGGACGAGGAGGCGACCGAGGAGGCCTCCACGGACGAGGAGGCCGGCCAGGAGTCCCCCGAGGGGGACGCCGGGGCCGACGGGGGAGAGGACGACCCCGCGTCCTGCGCCTGCGGCGGCGGGGATGGGAAGGGGCCCTGCCCGCGTGGGAAGCTCCTCATAGCCGGCTTCGTCGCGCTCCTGATCGTGGTCGCCATCGGCGGTTACTTCGTGGGCCGCGGCGGCTTCTCCGCCAAGGGGGTCTCGAGCGCGACGCTCTCCGAGGGACAGCTCGACTCAACGGTGGCGACGTGGTCGTATAACGGTGCCACCAAGAGCCTCACCGCCCGCGAGGTGATCGAGTCGCAGCTGGGCCTCGATGCCGCCAAGCTCGAGGACGGCACCTATAGCGCTCCGGCGAGCGAGGCAATCATCGCGCACGTCCGCAACCAGATCCTGCTCGACGAGGCCGCGTCGCGCGGGATCTCCGTGAGCGACGAGGAGGCCGCCGACTATGCGAACCTCATGCTCGGCACCTCGGACTACGCCGTGGTCGCCGAGCGCTACGGCGTGACCGAGGACGAGGTCGACCGCATCGTCCGCGAGAACGCGCTCATCAACAAGCTCAGGATGCAGATCGCGCCGCAGCAGGAGCAGACTGCTCCCGAGGCCCCCGCTGAACCCGAGAACGGCGACACGGCGTTCGCCTCCAAGGAGTATGCGGACTACATCATCGCTCTGGCCGGTGAGGAGTGGGATGCCGAGAAGGGGACGTGGGCCGATGCGAACGGACCCATGGCCCAGGCCCTCTCGTCCTCGCAGACCTTCAGCGCCGAAAGCGCCACCTATACCGACGCCCAGACCGCCTTCTTCGTGGCCTACCAGGCCTATGCCGAGTCGGCGCAGGGCGTCCAGAAGGAATGGAACACCTTCGCCAACGGCCTCTTCGCCAAGGCCGATGTGACGCTGCACGGGGTCTTCTTCTAAGTCGCCCCGCCCTCACCGCGCCCCGGGGTCGTTGGCGGAAACCTATGACCGCCCGTCCGATGCGCCCCGTACCCCGGGGACACTCGTTGCTATCCTGAGGGGACCCGTTCGATCGCGCCGCTCCGCACCCGGGGCGGCGTTCGTCTATGCGATGGAGGCTTGTCATGGCTGACGAGGAGCTCGTTGATTTCTGCGCGCCGAGTATGGAGCACCCGGTCGCGATCGTGTTGGGCAGTGGTCTCGGCGCGCTCGCCGACCGCGTCAAGGTGGTGCGCCGCATCCCCTACGAGGACATAGACGGGTTCCCCCATGAGGCGCTTCCCGTCGAGGGGCACAGGTTCGAGGTGCTCGTGGGCACCATCGAGGGGGTGCCGGTCGTCGTCTATCCGGGCCGCGTCCATCTCTACCAGGGATACTCGGCCCTCGAGGTGACCTCGCTCGTGCGCCATGCGCATCGTCTGGGATGCCGCGACATCATCCTCACCTGTGCCTCGGGTGCCGTGCGCGACATCGAGCCGGGGTCCTTCGGTCTCATCGCGGATCAGATCAACCTCACCGGGCACAACCCCTTGGCGACTCCGGAGGGTGCGGCCCACTCGCTGTGGGAGACCCCGTTCGTCCCCATGGCCGGTGCCTACTCGAACTATCTCTCCGACCTCGCGCGAGAGGCGGCGCACGAGGTGGGCGTCAACATGGCCGAGGGCACGTATGTGGGGATGCTCGGGCCCTCCTACGAGACCGACGCCGAGATTCACGCCCTGGGCGTGCTCGGTGCCGATTTCGTGGGGTGCTCGACGGTGTGCGAGACCATTATGGCCCAGGCCCTGAAGATGCAGGTCCTCGGCCTCACGCTGGTCACCAACAAGGCGGGTCGCGCGGATAACAACCATGCAGAGGTCCTCGCGGCGGCCGAGGCCGCGGCGGAGGGGACCACGGGTGTCCTCCTCGCGCTGCTGCGCCGTCTGTCCGGTTAGGGGGCGGGGCCTCCATGCAATTGATTTGTATGGAGACGCGGTTGCCCCTTGCGCTCATGGGTGTTTCCACGTACCATTAGCAGCTGTCGGTATTCGTGCCGCGCGAATGTCGGCCAGCGTAGCTCAGTTGGCAGAGCACCGCTCTCGTAAAGCGGGGGTCACCGGTTCGAGCCCGGTCGCTGGCTCCATCGCAAGTTCAAGGCCAAGGGATTCAGATCCCTTGGCCTTTTTGTTTGAAGCTCGATTCGAAAGCTATTTTTGAGACGCTGAGTGGTATGTCGGATCAAATACCTTTGACCTGCGAAAATAGCCGTCCACAGATTAAACGGTAAAATGAACACCGTTCACGGAAATCCATATTGCTTTAGAAGAGGAAAGCACCACTTGTTCATTTGATTTAATACAAGTGTTGCCTCCTCCATAAATGACCAGCGTAATCGGGCAAAACCGCAATGACGGATCGATGGGGTGCAAAGAAGCCGCATAATCCTAATGAAATAGGGGACGAAATGCCCAAGAGCATGATAGGTGCAGGTAGATAGCATAATGAATCGAATCTGAGCTCAATTTTGACCAGATGAAAAACAGATTATCTTGGCACGCTATCAAAATTGACGTGCCGTCTTTTGATGATATTATGGAACACGACTTATCACATGGTTATAACCAGTTGCGGGGAACCGCAAGGTCCTGAAGGAAAGGAGACGTTGGATGATTGGCTTTATCCTGACGGGTCACGGGCAGTTCTCCAATGGCCTTAAGAGCGCACTCGACATGGTCGCCGGCGATCAGCCCGCGTTCCAGATCGTCCCGTTCGAGGGCTCCGAGGCTGCGACCTATGGTGACGACCTGCGCGCCGCCATCACCTCCATGCGCTCCGAGTGCGAGGAGGGCGTCATCGTCTTCGTCGACCTGCTCGGCGGCACCCCGTTCAACCAGTCCATGATGGTCGCCAACGACGTCGATAAGATCGAGATCGTCACCGGCACCAACCTCCCCATGATCATTGAGCTGCTTTTCGCCCGCTCCGGCGCCACCGATGTCACCGCCCTCGCCGAGCAGGCCGTGACCGTCGGCCAGGCCGCCGTCACCCGTCAGTCCATCGCCTCCGTCATGGGCTCCGCCGATGACGAGGGTGAAGAGGACGGCATCTAATGGCGGATTTCGGCGCGAACATCCTCGCTTCCTCCGTCGCCCTGCTCATTCTGCTGGCCATCATGGGCGTCGTCTACGTCCTTTGGTCGATGTCGGGCATCAAGAAGAAGCAGAAGTACTTCGAGCAGATCCACACCACGATCGCTCCCGGGCAGAAGGTTATGTTCGGCGGCGGCATCTATGGAACCATCAAAAAGGTCGATGGCGACGTGGTCCAGGTCGAGGTGCGCTCGGGCGCCATCCTCGATGTCTCCCGCTACGCCATCCAGGAGATCGACAAGTAGGTTGCCTTCTGGGTGGGCGAGAGCCGACCCATAGGAAATACCAGCCAGAACGCGAACACGAAAGGAACGGATCGCAATGGCAGAGCCCAACATCCTTCTCACCCGTATCGACAACCGCCTGATCCATGGCCAGGTCGCGACCCAGTGGAACTCCACCCTGGGCTCCAACCTCATCCTCGTCGCCAACGACGAGGTCTCGACCAACACCATGCGTCAGAACCTCATGAAGATGGCGGCCCCGGCCGGCGTCGCCACCCGTTTCTTCTCGCTTGACAAGACCATCGAGATCATCGACAAGGCTTCCCCCAAGCAGAAGATCTTCATCGTGGCCGAAACTCCGCAGGACGTGCTTAAGCTCGTCAAGGGCGGGGTGCCTATAAAGAAGGTAAACATCGGCAACATGCACATGTCGGAGGGAAAGCGGCAGGTGGCCACGTCCGTGGCTGTCGACGACGCCGATGTCGCCGCTTTCAAAGAGCTTCAGGAATTGGGGGTGGAGCTTGAGATCAGGCGTGTTCCGAGCACGCCGGTCGAGGACGTCAACAAGCTGTTCGCGTAAGCGCGGCTCGCGTCCAACCGCATGGATCATCTGACCCATGCATCATCAATCATTTCTTCTAAGAAAGAAACACTGAAAGGAGGAGCATAAGATGGAGAGTGTTGGTTTCATCCAGATCGCCCTGGTTTTCGTGGTGACCTTTATCGCCGCTATCGACCAGTTCGACTTCACTGAGTCTCTGTATCAGCCCATCGTCACCGGCCCGATCGTCGGCGCCATCCTCGGTGACGTGCAGACCGGCCTTGTCGTCGGTGGCACCTATCAGCTGATGACCATCGGTAACATGCCGATTGGTGGTGCCCAGCCGCCTAACGCGGTCATCGGTGGCATCATGGCTGCCGTCTTTGCTTGCACGCTGAACATGGATCCCAACGTGGCCGTCGCCACCGCCATCCCGTTCGCGCTGCTCGGCCAGTACGGTACCACGCTGTTCTTCACCCTGCGTGCTCCGCTCATGGAGTCCTTCCGCGCTGCCGCCATCAAGGCTGACACCAAGGCCATCACCAAGCTGACCGTGATCTCCGAGATCATGCTCGGCCTGGTCTTCGCCCTGATCGTCACGATCTTCTTCGTGGCCGGTCTCGCTGGCGGCCAGGCTGTCGTCGACGCTATTCCGCAGTGGCTCAACAACGGCCTCTCCGCGGCTGGCGGCATGATGAAGTTCGTCGGCTTCGCCATCCTGCTCAAGATCATGATGAACCGCGATATGTGGGCGTTCTTCCTGCTTGGCTTCGCGCTCACCAACATCGTTCACATGATCCCCGAGCTCGCCAAGCCCGAGCTTCTGATTATGGCACTGATCGGCTTCGGCCTTGCCTTCTGGGACTTCCAGCAGCAGACCGAACTCAAGGGCGCTTTTGACGGAGGTGACTTCAGCGATGGCATCTAATGAGTACACTGTTCCCGCACAGTACGAGGATCTGACTCCGGCTCCTAACGTCGACAAGAAGACGCTCAACCGCATGGTTTGGCGCTCCTACTGGCTGCAGTCCTCGTTCAACTACGAGACCATGCAGTCCGGCGGCTGGCTTTTCGCCATGGTTCCGGGTCTTGAGAAGGTCCACACCAACAAGAACGACCTCTCCGCGTCGATGTACCACAACCTGGACTTCATCAACACGCATCCGTTCCTGGTCACCTTCGTTATGGGTATCGTTCTCTCCCTCGAGCAGAACAAGGTCGATACCCAGACCATCCGTTCCGTCCGCATCTCCGCTGCCTCGCCTCTCGGCGGCATCGGTGACGCCCTGTTCTGGCTGACGCTCGTGCCCATCACGGCCGGCATCACCTCCAACATGGCCATCGAGGGCAGCCTGCTTGGTCCGGTTCTCTTCCTGGTGGTCTTCCATGCCGCGCTCCTGGCTTGCCGCTTTGGCCTCATGAGCTGGGCCTACAAGCTCGGCACCGGCGCCATCGACGCCCTGACCGCCAACATGCAGGCCTTCACCCGCGCCGCCTCCATCATGGGCGTGTTCGTGGTTGGTGCCCTCACCGTCAACATGGGTGGCACCCAGATCAACCTGCAGATCCCCAACGGCACCACCCGTGGTCTCGCCGCCCAGACGGTCGTCGTCTCCAACGAGGAGGCCGAGAACTTCGCCGACCTCGCTGTCGACACCAAGACCGCTGAGCCCGGCACCCTCGCCATGACCGATGCCGACGGCAACGCCCTCACAGCCGCTGACGCTGATGGCAACCCCGTCGAGACCGGTATCGTGGATCTCGGCAACGGCATGAGCTCCGTCACCTACGCTTCGGTCACCGAGACCCCCGTCTCCTTCTCCGTCGCGTCGACGCTTGACACCGTCATGCCCAAGCTCGTCCCGCTGGCGCTCGTTCTTCTGCTGTACTTCCTGTTCGCCAAGAAGAACTTCACGCCGATCAAGGGCATCGTTCTCATGCTCATCATCGGCATCCTCGGCGCTGGTCCCTTCGGTCTGTGGCCGTCCATCTGGTAAGGCTCAAATGGCCCGGGGTGCTCATGGCTCCAATGTGAGCGCCCCGCCCCTTACTTCATGTGTGTGTTTAGGCCGCATCCCCTCTTGTAGGGGAGCGGCCTTTTTTCAAACCCGTTGAGTCGCTATCGAGAAAAGGAGGCGAGGGCACATGGCGATCGCAGCGCGCAAGCAGCCGCTATACGACCAGCTCGTGGATATTCTCACCGAGAAGATCGAGCACGAGTACCGGCCTGGCGACCTCATGCCCTCCGAGCGCGGGCTGTCCGAGCGTTACGGACTCTCTCGCACCACGGTGCGCCTTGCCCTTCAGGAGCTCGAGCGCCTCGGTCTGATCGTTCGGCAGCACGGTCGAGGCACCTTCGTGGCCGACCGTTCCGCCCAGACGACCAACCTCATGCAATCCTATAGCTTCACCGAGCAGATGAACCAGCTTGGCCGCGTCCCCGAGACGACGATCCTGGAGTTCTGCGAGTTCGAAGCTGACAAGAACCTCGCGGAGCACATGGGGCTCCGCATCGGCGACAGGCTTTTCAAGCTCAAGCGCCTTCGCTCTGCCGACGGCATGCCCATGATGGTCGAGCGAACCTATCTGCCCGTCAGGAAGTTCCTCTCGCTCAAGCGCCCCATGCTCGAGAGCAAACCGCTCTACGATGTCATCGAGCAGGATTTCCACGAGAAGATCCGCGTTGCGGAGGAGGAGTTCTTTGCGAGCATCGCGCGTCCCGCCGACGCCCATCTCCTCGAGATCAGCGAGGGGGCTCCCGTCCTCGACCTGGTAAGGACAACATACAATGCCGGCAACGAGATCGTCGAGTACACGCTCTCCGTCGCCCGCGCCGATCAGTTCAGATACAAGGTCTTCCATCACCGGAATGATTAACCATATGTACGTTTCGTAGGTTTCAAAGAATGGTTTGCTGGTTGTAACCAGCAAACCATTCTAGGCATATACTACAAGGTAATTTGCCATCGAAGAAAGAGAGGTACTGTCAATGTTCGAGAAGGATCTTGAGAGCCTGAAGGCCCTCGGCGCCGACATCACCGCCGGTGAGATCAAGCAGCAGCCGGAGCTCTGGCTGGACACCCTCAACATCTACAAGGACAACAAGGACGCCATCGATGCGCTCCTCGCCGACGCCCGCGCCATGGGCGATGGCCGCCTGTCCGTCATCTTCACCGGTGCCGGCACCTCCGACTACGTCGGCGACACCTGCGCCCCCTACCTGCGCAGCGCCGGTGACACCGATCTCTATGACTTCAAGCCCATCGCGACCACTGACATCGTCTCGGCTCCGTTCGACTTCCTGCGTCCCGAGGACCCGACCCTGCTCGTCTCCTTCGCTCGCTCCGGCAACAGCCCCGAGTCCCTCGCTGCCGTCGAGGTCGCCCGCAAGTTCGTCAAGAACATCAAGTTCCTCAACATCACCTGCGCTCCCGAGGGTAAGCTCGCCGTCCAGTCCGCTGGCGACCCCGATGCCCTGACCATCCTCATCCCGCGCGCCAACGACCGCGGCTTTGCCATGACCGGCTCCTATAGCTGCATGACGCTCCTCTCCACCCTCATCTTCGACACCGCCGACCTCGCCACCAAGGAGGCCTGGGTCAAGCAGGCCGCCGAGATGGGTGAGGAGGTCATCTCCCGTGAGTCCGAGATCGCCGACTTCCTCGCCGGCGACTTCAACCGCGTGACCTATCTCGGCTCCGGCGCCTTCGGTGGTCTCGCCCAGGAGGCCCAGCTCAAGATCCTCGAGCTCGCCCACGGCCTCGTCGCCACCTCCTACGACACCTCCATGGGCTATCGCCACGGGCCCAAGTCCTTCGTCGACGACAAGACCCTCGTGTTCGTCTTCATGAACAACAACGAGTACACCCGTCAGTACGACCTCGACATCCTCAACGAGATCAACGGTGACCAGATCGCCCAGAAGACGATCGCCGTCCAGCAGGACCTCACCCCCTCCTTCGAGGGCGAGTCCTTCACCTTCGCCGGCCGCGACGCGCTGCCCGAGGGATACCTCGCGCTTCCCTTCGTGATGGTCGCCCAGGTCGTCTCGATCCTCAACTCCGTCCGCGTTGGCAACACCCCCGACACCCCCTCGCCCACCGGCACCGTCAACCGTGTGGTCAAGGGCGTCACCATCCACCCCTTCGAGGCGTAAGGCCCCGGCCCTTCCCTCGATCCTCGCGCAGCCATAGCGCGCGTGAGTGACGCACCCCTTCGGCGCCCGCCCGGTCTTCTTAGGACGGGCGGGCGCTTTTCAAAACATCGATACCTGATGGGCACATGTGGGTATAGCCATTACAACCACTAATGTCCATAGGTTAAGGAGCATCAGATCATGAGCACCTACGCCATCAAGGCCGACACCTTCTATCTGCCCACCCGCACCGCTCGCGGCGGCTACCTCATGGTCGAGGACGGACGCTTCGGTGCCTACGTCGTCGACGAGCCGGATTGCGAGATCCTCGACTACACCGGTAAGCAGATCGCCCCGGGCTACGTCGACACGCATATCCACGGTTTCGACAACTGCGACATCATGGACTGCAAGGTCGAGAGCGTCCTCAACATCGCCAAGGGTGTCCTGCGCAACGGCGTGACCTCTTGGCTCCCCACGACCCTCACCGCCACCACCGAGCAGCTCGAGGAGGCTTGCGCATGCGTCGCTGACGCCGCGGGCTCCTCCGAGGCCTCCGAGGGCGCCCGCATCCAGGGAATCTTCCTCGAGGGTCCCTTCTTCACCGAGAAGTACAAGGGCGCTCAGAACCCCGCCTACCTCTCCGCCCCCTCCATGGAGAAGCTCGACCGCTGGCAGGATGCCGCCAAGGGCCTCGTCAAGAAGATCGCCATCGCGCCCGAGTACCCCGAGAGCCCCTCGTTCTGCGCCGAGGCAACCGCTAAGGGCGTCGTCGTCGCTCTCGGTCACAGCGCGGCCACCCACGCGGAGGCCTGCGCCTGCCTGGACGCCGGCGCCAAGGTCTTCGTCCACACCTACAACGGCATGAGCGGCCTGCATCATCGCGAGCCCGGCATGGTCGGTGCCGCCCTCTCCACGGGTGACAAGTCCTTCTCCGAGCTCATCTGCGACGGCCATCACGTCAACCCCGTCTCCGCGAGCATCGTGATGAACGCCAAGGGCCACGATCATGTCGCCCTCATCACCGACTGCATGTGCGCCGGCGGCATGCCCGACGGCGACTACTTCCTGGGCGAGCTCCCGGTTGTCGTCGAGAACGGCACTGCGCGCCTCAAGGACGGCGGTAGCCTGGCCGGTTCGATCCTCAACATGAACGACGCCGTGAAGAACGTCGTCGATTGGGGTATCGCCACGCCCGAGCAGGCCGTCGCCATGGCCACGCGCGTTCCGGCCGAGGCCAACGACATCGACGATGTCTGCGGCTTCATCCGTCCGGGTCGCGACGCCGACTTCGTCGTCCTCGACCACGACATGTCGCTCTCCGAGACCTACCTGGGTGGCGTCTCAGTCTAT
>JAXDWR010000060.1:0-6730 GCA_034088265.1 Collinsella sp.
GCCAGACCGGGCATGATCATCATCCAGGGCGCGGTCTCGAGATACGCCTGGCCTGCCTGGATCATCGAGCCCCACGACGGGGTCGGGGGGACGACACCCATGCCGAGGAACGACAGGGAGGACTCGGTGAGGATCGCGCCACCGATGTTCATCGTCGCATACACGACGATCGAGGCGACGGAGTTCGGGAAGATGTGGCGCACGATGATGCGGGCGTCGGAAGCGCCCATGGAGCGCGCGGCATCGACGTAGTCATTCTCTTTGACCGTGAGGATCGCCGAACGGAACACGCGGGCAATGCTCGGCCAGCCAAGGATACCGATCGCGATGAAGACGTTTTGGAGTCCCTGGCCAAGCGCGGCGATCATGGCCACGACGAAGAGGATATAGGGGAAGGCAAGGAACACGTCGGCGAGACGCATGATGATCGTGTCCCAGATACCGCCATAGAACGCGGCGAGGGCGCCCATGACCAGGCCGATGGCCGTGGAGATGGCGGTGGCCATGATGCCGACGGAAAGGGAGACGCGCGCACCGTAGATCACGCGGACGAGGATGTCGCGTCCAAGGGGGTCCGTTCCGAAAGGATGCTCGGCCGAAGGAGGCAGGAGCGAGGTGGTCGCCAGCATGGTGGAGTCAGATGCGGTGGGCGATCCCAGCCAAGGTTCAGCCCAGAGATCGGCGGTGATCGCCACCAAGGCGACGAAGATGATCCAGATGACGGAGATGACGGCGAGCTTGTTCTTGCGAAGGCGCTTGAACGCGTCACCCCAGAGCGTGCGGGAACTGCCGGCGGGCTTGTTGGCGGACGCCTTCACGGCTGCACCGGTCCCCTGGTTCGTAGGCTTCTGTTCTTGCATGCTAACCCTCCCCTACGCCTTGTTCTTGGGCGCGCCGTAGCGGATGCGCGGATCAAGGAACGCGTAGCTGATATCGACGAGCAGGTTGATGACCATGACCACGATGACGACAACCGTGACGCCGCCCATGACGATCGGCCAGTCACGCGAGGAGATCGCGCGATAGATCTCGTAGCCGACGCCCGGCCAGTTGAAGACGGTCTCTGTCAAGATGGCGCCCGCGAGCATCGCGCCGAAGTCAACACCGATATAGGTGATGACCGGGATGAGCGCGTTCTTGAGGGCGTGCTTCCAGATGATCGCGCGGTTGGAGAGGCCCTTGGCCTTCGCGGTGCGGATGTAGTCCTGGTTCATGACATCAAGCAGCTGGGAGCGCATGATGCGGGCCGCATAGGCGGTCGAGACCGACGCCAGCGTGATGGAGGGGAGCACGTAGTGCATCCACGTCGCATACGGGGAGGCCGCTCCGCCGGCGCCCGAGATCGGCAGGGAGAACGCCCCGCCCGTCCAGTCCTTGATCCATACGCCGAAGACCAACTGGAGGAGCATACCCAACCAGAAAGCCGGGACGGCGACGAGAACGGAGGTCGAGAGGGTGACGAGAACGTCCCAGAAGGAGTATCTCTTCACCGCCGAGATGATGCCGGCACCGATTCCCATGATCGCCTCGAGCACGATAGCGCAGGCAGCGAGCCTCACGGTATAGGGGTACTTCGAGCTCAGGATGTCGGTGACGGGCATCTTGCGCTGATAGGACTCGCCGAGATCGCCTTGGAACAGGTCGCTGATGTAGGTGACGTACCTATCCCACAGCGGGACGGGCATCGGATCGCCATTCTCATCGAGGATGGCGTGCCCGCTCTCATCGACCTGAACAAGATGATAGCGAATGCGCAGGTTGAGCTCCGCTTCAGGAGTCATGGCCTTGCCGCCGCCGCCTATCAGCTTGATCGGATCGCCCGGAACGATGTTCTGCAGCGCGAACAAAATGAGGGTCACGCCGAAGAAGACCGGGATGAATTGGAGCACTCGTTTGAGGATGTACTTTCCCATAAAACGTTCTCTCCCCTGTCGTAGGGACTTCCAACTCGACATCGAAGGTGACAGGTCTTCGATGCCATGCACAAGGGGATGCCGACGCGAGCATCGGCATCCCGTTTTCGCGAACTGACAGTATAACCTAAAAGATCAACTGCACGATGATTTTGACGGATTCTACGCGGTCAACTCAGCACGGGCCAGGTAGGCCTTCTTCTGAGGATCGATGTAGAGGCTCTTGATGCGCTCGGAACCCGCGATGGTATGGGTGTAGAACATCAGGGGGATGACGGGCAGGTCGGCACCGATCAGAGCGTCGACCTCCTGCATCTTGGCGACGCGCTCGGTGTCGTCGATAATCGTGCGCGCCTCGGCGATGCCCTTGTCGACCTCAGGGTTGCTGTAGCCGGACTTGTTGTCACCACCGATGGAGTCAGAGTGGAAGAGCGGATAGAGGAAGTTGTCCATGATCGGGTAGTCGGCAACCCAGCCCAGACGACCGACCTGGTAGTCCATGTTGTCATACTTGCTGAGCAGAGCGCTCCACTCGGGCGTGTCGGAAGTGACCTCGATGCCGACCTTGGCGAGGTCGCCGATGACGGACTCCATGATCTCCTTATGACCGCCGTCCTGGTTGTAAGAGAGGACGAGGGAGAGGCCGCGGGAACCGTCCTTCATGGGAGCGACCTTGTCGAGATGCTCGTTAGCAAGATCGACATCATACTTGGAGAACTCCCAGGCGCCCTCGGTGAAGCCATCGATGCCCGGAGGGATGATGCCGTCTGCAGGGGTGCGGGTGCCCTTGAAGATGGACTCGCAGATGGCCTCTCGGTTGATGGCAAGAGAGACGCCCTTGCGGAACTCGGGGTTGTTGAAGGGCTCGACCGTGGTGTTGCAAGTCAGATAATAGGTGGAAGGCTCGCCGCCGAGGAGCATATGCTGGCCATCGGACATCGTGTAGCCGTCCTCGGACTCGCCAAGGCTCTTCTTGGCGGCATCGATCTGGGCGACGGGAACGTCGCAGACATCAAGATTGCCGGCCTGGAACTCCTTATAGGCGGTCTCGACGTCCTTCTGGATAGTGAAGTGGATGCCATCACAGACGGCCTTGTCGC
This sequence comes from Collinsella sp., assembly GCA_034088265.1. GTDB lineage: Bacteria > Actinomycetota > Coriobacteriia > Coriobacteriales > Coriobacteriaceae > Collinsella. The sequence goes on from JAXDWR010000060.1 coordinate 3,014, forward strand.
CCCAATAGTCATCGAAGCGGACGATATCGATGTACTGACCGTCCTCCCACTTGGTGCCGGGCTTCATCATAAAGGCACCGTTGCCGATGGGCGCGAGGTAGAAGTTCTTGGCGTCGTCCTCAGCCGCGGCCGGAACGGGCGCGAGGGCGGGATGCGAGCAGACATAGGGGAAGTCAGCGTAGGCGGCCTTGAGCTCGACGACAAGGGTGAGGTCGTCGGGGCAGGTGATGCCGACGAAATCGTCAGCGTCACCAGAGGCGAGCTCGTCGTAGCCCTTGACCTGGGAGAGGTGATAGGAGATCTGGGACGGGCCATACTCGACCTGGACAGCGCTCTTGGGGCTGACAAGGCGAGTCCAACCGCGCTTGAAGTCCTTGGCGGTAACGGGCTCGCCATTGTGGAACTTGGCGCCCTCGCGCAGGTGGAAGGTGTAGGTGATGGCATCCTCGCTGGCCTCATAGGACTCACAGGCGAGCGGCTCGAGCTTCTCTTCCTGGAAGTTGAACTTCACGAGGGTGTCGAAAAGCTGGAACTCGACCTGGGTGCCCTGATCCTCCTGCACGTTGTAGGGATCGATGCAGACCGGGTTGTTGATGTAGTAGTTGAGCGTGGCGCCACCGGTGGAAGCGTCACCGCTACCGGCAGGGGTCCCCTCCTGCTTGCCGCAGGCCGCGAGGAACGCGAGGGAGCTCGCGGCGAGGGTGCCGCCAACGAACGCGCGACGACCCACAACGGGCTCATGGAACTTGAAATCAGCCATGCCATCCTCCTTATAGATGAAACCTACCGACGCGCGCCCGGAAATTGAAGAGCATTCCGACCAAGCGCCGCGATCATCGCCGTGACGGCCAAGGCTGTCGTATCCGTCACGTGACTTCCCTTACCTTAGCGCATCCCATTCATGTTTTCCTGCAGATTCCCGTAGATGGCAATGATTTTCTTTATTTGGAAAAAGTGAAATATGCATAGATGGAGCTCTGAGGGCTTACGACTTACCTGACCTGCCCAAAGGTCTTTGCTCATGAAAAATGCCCCCAAGCGCTCCCCTTTCGGTGAGCGGTGCGCGGGGGCGGCGTCTTGAAATGAACTTGTAACAATGCGTCAATCGCGCTTGAAGAGAGATTTGACACCCGATCCGACGACCTCGAAGAATCCAAGCGACCGAACGATCGAGTCAGCCGGGACATGCTCCCTCATGGCGCGGAGCGTCGCCTTGTTGTCTCGCGTCGAGAAGGAGAACGGTGCGTCGGAGCCCTTGACGAAGATCGCGAAACGCGGGATGAAGCGTCCATTCATGATCACCTCGGCAGCGACATGGGTGATCTCATCCCAGGGGATTTGGATGTAATCCTCAGGGTTCCTCTCGTTGTAGAACTCGAAGGCCTTGTTCCCAAGCATCACATCGCCGTATCGGGGGGCACCGAGAAACGAGGTCGCTCGTTCCGTGTAGTATACAGAGCTGTTTTGTGACTGAGCCATCTTCATCCCATCATCGTCATGCAAAGCGCGGTTTGGTCGATTTCGATTATAGATTGAAAAGAGGGGCCGCCGAATGGCGACCCCTCCGCAAGCACCCTGTTGGGAAGCTTACATGATGCCAGCGACGCGAGCAGCGATACCCACGATGAACAGGCAGATGATGATGACGATCGGGGAGACCTTCTTCTTGAGCAGCCAGCAGCAGAGCAGCGTCAGGCCGACGGCGGCGAGGCCGGGGATGAGCTGGTCGAGGTTCTGCTGGAGCGTGGTCACCTTGTACTCGTCGAGGCCGTTGGGACCGAGCGAGGCATACTGGGTGAGCGCCATCTTGACGCCCTCGGCGCCATCGGGGAGGTTGGCCCAATCGATGAAGGCGCCGGCGGCCTGCTGGACGCGAGAGACGATCGGGGTGAAGGAGATGGACACCCAGCGCTGGACGAGCGCGCCGATGATGAACATACCGAGGATCGAGGCGCCCTCGGTGATCTTGCCCATCAGGCCACCGGAAAGGTCCTTGGTGATGGAGGTTCCGACCTGGTAACCGAACTCCTGGGTGTACCAGAGGAAGGCAAGGCGGATGATGTTCCACGCGAAGAAGAACAGCATGGGCCCGACGATGTTGCCGGAAAGAGCGAGACCGGCGCCGAGAGCGCCGAGGATCGGGCGGAGCGTGAACCAGAAGACGGGGTCACCGACACCGGCCAGCGGACCCATCATACCGACCTTGACGCCCTGGATGGCCGCGTCCTCGACGAGGGCGCCGTTGGCGCGATCCTCCTCGAGCGCCAGGGTGACGCCGATGACGGGAGCCGAGACGTATGGATGCGTGTTATAGAACTCCATATGGCGCTTGAGCGCGGCGATCTGGTCGTCCTTGCTGGGATAGAGCTTCTTGATCGCGGGGATCATCGAGAAGCACCAACCGCCGTTCTGCATGCGCTCGTAGTTCCAAGAGCCCTGCAGGAACTGGTGACGCAGGCACACCGACATGCGGTCCGACTTGGAAAGCTGAATCTTGTTCTCTGCCATTATGATGACCCTCCCTTCTTACTCGTAATCGTTCAGGATGTCGCCGAGCGGATCGCCCGAACCGCCGCCGTTGCCGCTCTTGGCAAGATCCTTGAGGCCAAGGTAGAGCAGGGCGAGGGAGACGCCGATGACGCCGAGAGCGATGAGCGTGAGCTGACCGATGGCGGCGAAGACGAAGCCGAGTGCGAAGAAGGGCCAGACCTCCTTGGTCGCCATCATGTTGATGACCATGGCGTAACCAACGGCGGCGACCATGCCACCGCCGACGGCCATGCCACCGGAAAGCCATGGCGGCATCATGTTGAGGGCGTTGGTGACGATCTCAGGGGAGACGAAGCACAGCGCGGCGGCCGGGATGGCGATGCGCACGCCCTGCATGAGGATGGCGATGATGTGCCAGACCTCGACACCGGTGAAGTTGCCCTTGGCCGCCTCGGCGTCCATGGCGTGGACTATGGGGATGGCGAGGGTACGGCAGATCATGGTGAGGAAGAGGCCGGCAACCGACAGCGGGATGGCGAGGGCGATCGAGGTGGTGATCGCGGTGCCGGAGTCGGCGGTGCCGCCGTCGAGGGCCAGGACCATGATGATGGCCGAGGCGACGGAGGCGAGGGCCGCATCGGGGGCGACGGCGGCGCCGACGTTCGCCCAACCGAGGGCGATCATCTGCAGTGAGCCACCGAGCATGACGCCCTCAGTGGGATGGCCGGTGACCAGACCGATGAGGGTGCAGGCCACGATGGGCTGATGGAACTGCCACTGGTCGAGAACGCCCTCCATACCAGCCAGCAGCGCGATGATGACGATGAGCAAAATCGAAAATGCTGACATTTTCCCTCCTTCTTATGCCTGAGAGGCCAGCTCGGACTTGGCCTTCTTGATCATGGCGTCGAAGTTCTCCGCGGAATCGGCGGGAACCTTGCGGACATCGAACTTGATGCCCTTGGCCGCGAGCGCCTCGAGGCACTCGACGTCATCGGAGTCCAGGGCGACGGCCTGGGTCGCGACGACCTTGCCGACGGAGTGGGCCATGGATCCAAGGTTGACTTCCTTGACGTCCACGCCGCCCTCGACGGCACGCAGGAGGTCCTGCGGGGTCTCGAACAGGAGCATGGCCTTGGTGGCGCCGAAGCGAGGGTCCTTCGCGACGGCGATCATCTTATCGATGGGCACCACGTGGGCCTTGACTCCCGGAGGAGCGGCCTGCTC
>JAXDWR010000061.1:0-15619 GCA_034088265.1 Collinsella sp.
TGGTGTGACGGCATCGCATCCGTGCGCCGTTATGGGAAGGGGGCGTCCGGCCATCTGGCCGGACGCCCCCTTCCGCGTCCATGGGCCCCAACCCCTCAGCGGACGAGGAGCTCCATGATGAGGCGCGCGACGCCGTCGTCATCGTTTGAGGTGGCGACGATGTCGGCCGCGTCGATGACCTCGGGCTCGGCGTTGGCCATGGCCACACCCGTCCCCGCGCGCCGCAGCATGGGGATGTCGTTCATGTTGTCGCCGAAGGCCACGGCGTCGAGCGGGTCCGTGTCGAGGTGGCGGCAGAGCCATGCCAGGGCCCCGCCCTTCGTGGCCCCCGCGCCCATCACCTCGATGTTCATGGGATAGGAGCGCGTGACCTCGATGTCCGCCATGTCCGCGAGCTCCGAGAGGATCGCGTCCCGGTCCGCAGGGTCCTTCCAATAGAAGGCGAGGCGCTCGAGCGTCCCGGCGCGCTCGATGACCTCCTCGGCCGTCTCATCGAGGACGGTGCGCGTCGCGCGCATGGCGCGAAGGATCCCCGGATCGTCCACGAACTCCCCGAGCCTCTCGAAGAAGGCGCGCTGGGCGAGGCAGCGCCCATCGGCGAAGACGTCGATCGTGACGTCGTGGCGCCGTGCGATGGCGCAGATCCCAAGGGCCCGCCCTCGATCGAGCGGCCAGCTCGCGATCGTGGTCGCGAGTTCGGTGCGCGCCGGGGCTTGGGTGTCGAGCGCGCTCACGGAGGCGCCGTTCGCGCTGATGGCGAAGGACACGGCAGGGTGCTCGAGGATCGGCGCGGGGATGCCCGAGAGCGCCCGTCCGGTGCAGGGGACGAAGTGGATCCCGGCGTCATGGATGGCGTCGAGCGCCTGCCAGCTCGCCTCGCTCACGCGCTTGTCGCTCGTGAGGAAGGTCCCATCCATGTCCGAGAAGAAGATCATCGGGCCTCACCGGCATCGAGGTCCCGCGAGACGCGCTCGGCCAGGGGCAGGTAGCGGGCATCGGTGATCACGGGGTTGTAGGCGGGGCGGATGATGCGTCGCGCGCCGAAGATCTCCTCCATGCGGTGGGCCGCCCAACCGGCCATGCGCGCGACGGCGAACAGCGGGGTGAAGAGTGTCTCGGGGATGCCGAGGATCCCGTAGATGAACCCGGAGTAGAGGTCCACGTTGCCGCAGAGGGGTTTCGAGCTCCCCCTCGTGGCGCGCATGACCTCGGGTGCGAGGCGCTCGATGCGCTCGATCAAGGCGAACTCGGCACCCAGGCCCTTCTCCTCGGCGAGGGAGCGCGCATAGCGGCGGCAGAGCTCGGCGCGCGGGTCCGAGAGCGTGTAGACGGCATGGCCCATGCCGTAGATGAGGCCGCTTCCGTCGAAGGCCTCGCGATTCAGGATGCGCTCGAGGTAGCTCGCCACCTCGTCGTCGTCCTCCCAGTTGCGGACGTTCTCGCGGATGTTCTCGTGCATGGCGACGACCTTGGCGTTGGCGCCTCCGTGGCGCGGCCCCTTGAGCGAGCCGATGGCGGAGGCGTAGGCCGAATACGGGTCGGTTGCCGAGCTCGAGAGCACGCGGCAGGCGAACGTGGAGTTGTTGCCGCCGCCGTGCTCGGCGTGGAGCGTGAGCATGACGTCGAGGAGCATAGCCTCCTCATGGGTGTAGTCGTCGCCCCTCAGCACCTGGAGCACCGTCTCGGCGGTGGAGAGGCCGGCGCGGGGCACCGTGAAGCTCGGCGAGCGCCCCTCGCGCTGGGCGGTGTGGAAGGTGTGGGCGAACGCGGCGAGGCGGGGGAGGCGGGAGAGGAGCGAGACGGCCACGTCGACCTCGTGCTCGAGGGAGGTGTCGTCGGGGGAGGCGTCGTAGGCGTAGAGCAGGAGCACGGCGCGCTGCAGCTCGTTCATGATGCTCTTGGAGCCCGTCGTCATGGGGAACTCGGAGACGTAGCTCGTGGAGAGATGGCGGAAGGCGTCGAGGCGGTCGGTGAAGTCGGCGAGCTCGGAGGCGGAGGGGAGGTGCCCGGTGAGCAGGAGGTAGGCCACCTCCTCGTACCCGAAGCGGTCCTCGGACTGGGCGCCCACGACGAGGTCCTCGATGTCGTAGCCACGCAGGCGCAGGCGTCCCCGGTCGGGCACGACGCGCCCGTCGACCACCTGGTAGCCGTGGACGTCGGAGATGAGCGTGAGGCCGGCCACGACGCCGGACCCGTCCGCGTTGCGAAGCCCGCGCTTCACGTTGTGCTCCCGGAAGAGCTCCTCCTCGAAGGGCTCCGCGATGACGCCGCGATAGAGCCGCTCGCTCGCGGGCGTGATGTGGCGGCTGATGTCGTAGTCGAGGACGAGACGGCTCAGGTCGTCGTCGTATCGGTAGAGCGGTCGCATGCCCTCGGGCTTTCGCGTGTCCATGGGGTCACCTCTCAATCTCGCCCCATAGCACGCCGCCCCGGGGGTCCGGGGCGGCGTGGCGGGGTCGTGGTCGTTTCCGTCCTATAGGCGGTACATGAAGTTGAAGACGTCCTCGCGCTGGACGGTGACGCCCACGCCGACCTCGTCGCCCGTGGCGGTGAGGGCCTGCTGGAGCCCGGGGAAGTCCAGGGTCGATCCGGACATGTCCGCGAGCATCGTCATGGTGAAGATGTCCTCGATGATGCTCTGGGTGATATCGCGGATGTCGACGTTCGCGTCGCCGAGCACCCTTGAGATCGCGGCCACGATGCCGGCGCGGTTCTTGCCGAGGACGGTGATGACGATTCGATTGGAAGCGGTCTCTGCCATGGGTCGCCCCTTCTGATGCCTCGATACGGTACAGTGCACCCCATTGTAGCGGCCCACGCCCCGGCACGCGAGTATTCCATGGACGGCCCCTGCCGGGGGAGGGGAAGGTGGTGCTTTTATGGTCATGCCCGCTCGGGGCGAAGCTGTGGTATCCTTGGCAGGCTGTTTTGTCTTGGTCGGAAACCAAGACACCCCTTGAGCCCTGGGATGGTGACCAGGGCGTGAGAAAAGAGGAGCCCTGCCATGAAACAAGGTATCCATCCCGAGTACGTGGACTGCACGGTGCGCTGCTCCTGCGGCAACACCTTCAAGACGCGTGCGACCAAGTCCGAGATCCTCGTCGAGCTCTGCAACGAGTGCCACCCGTTCTACACGGGCCAGCAGAAGTTCGTCGACACCGGTGGACGCGTCCAGCGCTTCGCCGACAAGTTCGGTGGCGCCGCCCAGGCCGCCCTCGAGCGCGAGGCCGCCAAGAAGGCCGCCAAGGCCAAGGCCGCCGAGGAGGCTCAGGCTGCCGCCAAGGCCGCTCGCGAGGCCAAGGCCGCCGAGAAGGCCAAGCGCGCCGAGAAGTACGCCGCCGAGGCCGCCAAGAAGGCCGCCGAGGCCCCCGTCGAGGAGCCCGCTGCCGAGGCTGCCGCCGAGACCGAGGCTGCCGCCGAGTAACCTCGAGATCATCCAGATCGCGCCTTGACCCCGCGCACCGTCTCGTCGGTGCGCGGGGTCTTCTCTATCTAGAGGGTCCGCCCGCGCCGCCGCGCGTCAGGGGAGATGGCGCTCGCGCGCGGAGACGCGCTCCACCTCGACGCGCCAGATGGCCGTCCTGTCGAGGATGCCCGGGCCGTACGCCCCCGGGGCGCCGGGGGCGACATGCTCCATGATGAGGTCGAGCCCGTGGACCTTGTCCTCACCGTTGGTGACGGGGGCGATCACCCCGACCCCCATGAGGCTCCGGTAGGCGAGGGAGTAGTCGCATGCGTGCGTCCCGGGCACGACGCCCTCCTCGAGGTCCATCTCGATCGCGACGGGGACCCCGTCCGCGCCCCCGCGCGAGAACGCCCGCACCTTCCTCCCCGTTTGGGCGGAGTGGAGCCACAGGGTGAGGGCGAACCCGCCCTCGGCGTCCTCGTCCCACTCATAGCCGAAGCATAAGGGCACGATGAACGGCCCCTCCTCGTCCATGGCCCCGATGCGCACCGTCCTGCACGCCTCGAGGACCCCTCGGACCAAGGGCTTGCAAGATGCATCGCATACCGTGTTGCCCATAGCGCTCCAATCCGCTCGATGATGTGTCGATGGTAGCAAACCTCGCCCTTGAGGATGCTGTGTGCAATTTCTATCGGTACCTAATCGTAAGGGCCCTCATAGGTGTGAGGGGGTATAGTTCCCGCGTCCGTCCGCGGCCCCGTCGCCGTGAGGGCCTCGCCATCCCATGTCCGAAACGTCCCTGAAGGGGGAGTGCTCCATGAAACTCGTTCTCGTCGACAAGAGGGTCCTTCTCGCCATCGCCGGCGCCGTGTGGTGCGCGGCGGGATTCAACATCGCCCGCATCGGGGCGATCGCCTATCTCGAGCAGTCCCACGCGATCGTCCCCGCCCTGGCGTTGGGGAGCGTCGCGGTCCTCGCCGTGTTCTGGATCAAGGTCTTCTCCACCATGCTCGGCAAGCACGTGGCCCGCATCGAGGGCTATGCGGATGCGCTTCAGCCCTTCTGGCGCTTCTTCGACGTGCCCGCCCTGCTCATCATGGCGTTCATGATGACGCTCGGCATCTCGCTGCGGGCCTTCTCGCTCGTGCCCGGGTGGTTCATCGCCTCGTTCTACACCGGGCTCGGCGTCGCGCTGTGCTGCGCGGGGATCGGTTTCCTGCGTGCGTTCGCGACCTATCCGTCGGCCGCCGCCGAATAGATCCCCGCGGTCCCACATGGTTTCTCCGTGAGGTCGGCGAAGGGGGCACATCCCGGGTCCCCTTATAGGTAGAGTGGTGGGCGTCTGGGTATCTATCCCGAGCGCGCCCGCGCCCATCCGCGCCGACCCGCGTTCGGTTGGAGAACATGAAGAGGAAGCCACATGGGATTCGTTTCTAAGCTGCTTTCGTTTGGTTCCGACAAGGATCTCAAGCGCTATCAGAAGCTCGTGGATCAGATCAACGGCTTGGAGCCCACCTTCGCCGCCCTGTCGAACGAGGAGCTCTCGGGGCAGACGGACATCCTCCGCGGGCGCTACGCCGCCGGAGAGTCGCTCGACGACCTGCTCCCCGAGGCGTTCGCCGTCGTGCGTGAGGCCTCCAAGCGCGTCACCGGCATGCGGCACTTCGATGTCCAGCTCATCGGTGGCATGGCCCTGCATGAGGGCCGCATCGCCGAGATGAAGACCGGCGAGGGCAAGACGCTCGTCTCCACGCTCGCCGGCTATCTCAACGCCCTCACCGGGGACGGCGTCCACATCGTCACCGTCAACGACTACCTCGCCAAGCGCGACTCCGAGTGGATGGGTCGCATCTACCGCTTCCTCGGCATGCGCGTCGGCTTGCTCCAAAACGGCATGCCGCTCGACCAGAAGCGCCCCGCCTACCAAGCTGACGTGACCTATGGCACCAACTCCGAGTTCGGCTTCGACTACCTCCGCGACAACATGGTCACCCGCGCCGAGCGCCGCGTGCAGCGCGGCCACGCCTTCGCCATCGTCGACGAGGTCGACTCGATCCTCATCGACGAGGCCCGCACGCCGCTCATCATCTCCGGCGCTGGAACCAAGTCCGCCGACACCTATAAGAAGTTCGCGCGCGCCGTCCGCGGCCTCACCCGCGGCGAGGAGCCCCGCCTCGACACGCTCTCCGGCACCCAGAAGCCCGAGCCCACGGGCGACTTCGTTATGGACGAGGCCAAGCACACCATCGCCGCGACCGAGCAGGGCCTTGGCAAGATCGAGCAGCGGCTTGGCATCGACGACATCTACGCCGACCTCTCCGGCCAGCTCGTCAACCATCTCCAGCAGGCGCTCAAGGCCGAGTACATGTTCCACCTCAACAAGCAGTACGTGATCATCGATGGCGAGGTCAAGATCGTCGACGAGTTCACGGGCCGCATCATGGAGGGACGCCGCTACTCCGAGGGCCTCCACCAGGCGATCGAGGCCAAGCACGACCTCTTCGTCCGCGAGGAGAACCAGACCCTCGCGACCATCACCCTCCAGAACTACTTCCGCCTCTATGGCAAGCTCTCGGGCATGACGGGCACCGCCCTCACCGAGGACGCCGAGTTCCGCGAGATCTACAAGCTCGCCGTCCAGGTGATCCCGCCCAACAAGCCCGTCATCCGCGTCGATCATGACGACCTGGTGTATCGCACGGTCGATGCCAAGTTCAACGCCGTCGCCGACGAGATCGAGACGCGCCATGCCAAGGGCCAACCGGTCTTGGTGGGCACCGTGTCGATCGCGAGCTCGGAGCGCCTCTCGCGCCTGCTCAACAAGCGCGGCATCCCCCACGAGATCCTCAACGCCAAGTTCCATGAGCGCGAGGCCCAGATCGTCGCGCAGGCGGGACGCAAGGGCGCCGTCACCATCGCGACCAACATGGCGGGCCGTGGCACCGACATCCTCCTCGGCGGCAACCCCGAGGAGCTCGCCAACGAGGAGGTCATGGCGCTCGACTTCGGCATCGATCCCGAGGAGCTGAGGCGCGTCCTCGAGGTCGCGGGTCGCCCCCTCTCCCTTGAGGAGATGGAGCGCGAGTCCGGCGTCGCGGCCGAGACCTGCGCCGCCGTCTCGGAGGAGTACGGCAAGGTCCTCGAGCGCATGCGCGCGACCTGCGCGGCGGAGCGCGAGGCGGTGCTCGCCGCCGGCGGCCTCACGGTCATCGGCACCGAGCGCCACGAGTCGCGCCGCATCGACAACCAGCTCCGCGGACGCGCCGGCCGTCAGGGCGATCCGGGCGAGACCCAGTTCTACCTCTCCCTTGAGGACGACCTGATGCGTCTGTTCGGCGGCGAGCGCATGGAGAGGGTCTCCAACATGATGGTCACGGCCGAGATGGGCGACGACATGCCCATCCAGCACAAGTTCATCTCCAAGGCCGTCGAAGGGGCCCAACGCAAGGTCGAGAACATCAACTTCTCGATGCGCAAGAACGTGCTCGAGTACGACGACGTCATGAACAAGCAGCGCCAGGTCATCTACGCCGAGCGCAACAAGATCCTGGACGGCAAGGACCTCTCCGCCCATGTCGACGAGGTCATCAACGACACGATCCGCCGCTGCGTGTCCGAGTTCTGCGCCGTCGACTCCCACGACACCGAGCGCGACCTCGAGGGCCTGCGCAAGTGGACCATCGAGCTCACCGGCCGCCCCGACACCCCCGAGTTCGAGAACGGGGACTACGAGAGCCTCTGCGCGGACGTCCTCGCATACGTCGGCGACGTCTATGCCAAGAAGGCCGAGCGCCTGGGCGACGGGTTCATGCGCGAGCTCAACACCCAGGTCATGCTCCGCGTCATCGACACGCGCTGGATGAACTACCTTCAGGAGATGGACTACCTCAAGCAGGGTATCGGCCTGCGCGGCTTTGGCCAGCGCGACCCGCTCGTCGAGTACCGCAGCGAGGCCTTCGGGGCCTTCCGGATCCTGGTCGACACCATGTACGAGGACTACCTGCGCACCGTGCTGCGCGTCGAACCCCGCTACGTGCCCGCCCCCGCGACCGACGACTCCCCCGAGCTGCGCGGCGCGACCTACTCGGGCCCCGAGCAGGTCGACGGCGACTCGGGCTCCTCGACCCTGCGCCAGCAGGCGATGTCCTCGGCGGCCAACGCCGCGGGCCGCGCCCCGCAGGCCGCGACGGCCGTTCGGACCTATCGCAAGGACGAGAGCGACGACCCCTATGTCAACGTGGGCCGCAACGACAAGTGCCCTTGCGGGAGCGGCAAGAAGTTCAAGAACTGTCACGGTAGGAACCGCTAATGGCAAACGATTCGACGACAGTCGAGCTCGCCGACCTCGATGCGCTCGAGGCACGCCTTACGGAGGTGGGGTCCTATCTCCACCTCGACGAGAAGCGCGCCCGCATCGCCGAGCTCGAGCAGGCCAGCACGCTTCCCGGCTTCTGGGACAACGCCGACCGCGCCCGCTCGGTCATGGCCGAGCTCTCCCGCACCAAGGAGGATGTCTCGGCGGTCGAGGGCGCCCGCGCCCGCCTCGCCGACGCCCGCGCCGCCCTCGAGCTCGCCGAGGAGATGGATGGCGACGACGCGCTCGAGCTCATCTCGGAGGCGGCCCAGGCCGCCGCGCTCCTGCGCGCCTCGATCGACGACCTCGAGCTCTCGAGCTGGTTCACCGGGGAGTTCGACCACGGAGACGCCATCGTCACGATCAAGCCCGGCCAGGGCGGCCTGGAGGCCCAGGACTGGACCTTCATGCTTTTCAAGATGTACATGAAGTACTGCGCGCGCCGCGGCTGGAAGGTGACGGTCAACGACTGCCCCGCCGCAGAGGTCATCGGCATCGACCGCGCGACCTTCACCGTCGAGGGCCGCGACGCCTTCGGCATGCTCCGCGCCGAGGCCGGCGTCCACCGCTTGGTTCGCATCTCGCCGACCGACGATAAGAAGCGCCGCCAGACCACCTTCGCGGGCGTCGAGGTGATCCCGGTCCTGCCCGACGATATCGACATTGAGGTCGCCCCCGACGACATCCGCGTGGACGTTTACCATGCGAGCGGTCCGGGCGGCCAGGGTGTCAACACCACCGACTCCGCGGTCCGCATCACGCACCTGCCGACCGGCATCGTCGTCACCTGCCAAAACGAGCGCAGCCAGATCCAGAACAAGGCCGCATGCATGCAGATCCTCAAGGCCCGCCTCTACGAGCTCGAGCTGCAGAAGCGCGAGGAGGCCCTCGACGAGATCCGCGGCCCCAAGCACACCATCGGCTTCGGCAACCAGATCCGCAGCTACGTGCTGTACCCATATCAGATGGTCAAGGACCTGCGCAGCGGCGTCGAGACGGGCAACGTCGAGTCGGTCCTTGACGACGGCGATCTCGACCAATTCATCGTCGGCTACCATCGCTGGATGACCGGTAACGCCGAGCCCGCATCGCTGGCCGTGGACGAGGACGGGGAATAGGGGAGCCATGGCGAGACGCATCGATGTCACCCGGATCATCAAGTCGCAGTTCCTGCGCGACCTCCCCCTCATCGCAACCGGGTGCGCGATAGCGGCCTTCGCCACCGATGCGTTCATGATCCCCAACGGGCTCGCCGCCGGCGGCCTGACGGGCCTTGCCACGATCATCTCGGAGCTCGCCCGCCGCGCCGGCTTCTATCTCCCCGTCGGTATGCAGACCATCGTGATGAACGCCCTGCTCCTGCTCGTGGTCGTCCGAGCGGGCGGCTTCAAGTACGCGGTGCAGACCGTCACGGGCTTCGTGCTCTTCGGCTTCTTCACCGACCTCTTCGCCCCGTTCGTCCTGCCGCTGCAGGGCGTGGACCTCACCCTTGCCACGCTCTGGGGCGGCATCATCTCGGGTCTGGGGTACGGCCTCGTGTTCCGCTGCGGCGCGAACACCGGCGGGTCCGACACCATCGGCCAGATCATCGCGCGCAAGTCCTCGCTTCCGGTCGGCGGCACCGTCATGGCCATCGACGTGGCCGTATGCGCCGCCTCCGCACCCGTCTTCTCGCTGACCAACGCCCTCTACGCCGCCCTTGCCATGGTGATGATGGGCTACATCGTCGACATGGTGGTCGACGGCGGCAACAGCCAGCGCGCGGCCTTCATCATCTCCGACGAGCACGCCGACATCGAATACGACATCCTGCACGCCATGGACCGCGGATGCACCCGCCTCATGGCCCAGGGCTCCTGGACGGGCAAGGACCGCCCCGTGCTCTTCTTCGTGTTCAGCCGTCGCGAGGTGCCCATCATCAAGACCATCGTCTACGAGCACGATCCCGACGCCATCCTCGTCATCACCGATGTGAACGAGGCCATCGGATACGGGTTCAAGAAGGCGGAGAGCTGATCGCGCTCCCCGCCGCCCTCGAGGCCGCGCCTTCGGATGGGACGGGGAGTGCCCGCGCGCCTTAAGGGGTATCATGCAGCTAGACCAATGCATCGTGCCCTTTTCGATTTGGAGCAGATATGAGCGATGAGCGACCCCTGAACGATGCCGACGCCATTCCGGGCATCGAGTCCTCGCCCCTCTTGGCCGCGCGCGCCTCTGATGACGAGGGGACGGCGGTGACCGAGGTGCTGGATGCGGACCCCGCCGAGGATCCCGCCCCGACGATCGACGCCCCCGCGGAGCCCGCCCCCGCATCGCCCCTTGCCGCCACCGCGACGGCATCCTATGCCCATGCCTGTCAGATCGTCGCCATCGCCCTTTCCGATCTCGCCGAGTACAACCAGGCGGTCGGCTCCCTCACCCAGGTCCTGCCGACTGCGTCCGCCGTCGCCTCGTCGCGCAGCGGCCGCGACGGCCAGACGGCCCGGATCTCGCGCCCCGCGCCAGACGAGGCCTCCGTGCCGGACACCGACGTGTCCGCCCGTACCCGGCACCGCATCCCGCGCCGCGCGGCCATCGGGCTCGGCCTTGCGGCCGTCGTCGCGCTCGCGGCGGCGCTGCTTCTCGCCAGCGGGGCCCCGTCCCTCTTCTCGCGGGTGGAGGTCGCCGATGTCGAGCGCACCCTTGCGGCCGATCCCGACTTCATGGACGGCTTCGCCTCCGACGACTACGTCGATCCATCCGCCTACGAGCTCGCGGATGTCTCGATCACCCAGGTCGAGGAGGATGGCGAGGGCCTGGTCCGCGTCGATGCGACGGCTTCGCTGCGCAACGATTCCTTCGAGAGCGATTGCCTCGCCGTCCTGCTCTTCTCTCGCGCCTCACAGGTCGAGAACCATCCCGAGTTCGAGGGCGCCTCGGTGCCCGATGGGGCGGAGTGGGTCGGCGTCGTGGTGCAGGCCACCGCGGAGACCCGCGCGATCGCGGGGGTGACGCGCGACGCCGACTTCCCCGAGGGGTTCTCGGCGCGCTTCGACGCGAAGGCCCAAAGCTGCACCTACGAGCATCTCGAGGCCATCGACCTGTGGTTTGGCGAGCGCACCATCACCACCCCCTACACCTACGCCTTCGACGGCGTCGCCTGGACGCGCTCGGCAGGCGAGGCGGTCGACTCCTTCGCCTTCGGCGCCTCGGCGCTCGATGGCTCGTTCTCGGCCTCTGAGGGCGACGCCGTCCGCATGGGGGCCTTCGAGATCTCCAGCTTCAACGCGACGAGCGGCGCCTTCACGATTGAGTACCGGGCCTCGACCGCTGGCCTCGCGCCGCAGACCATCTCGGGCGTCATCGACTGCACCGTGGAGCCCGCTCCGGCCACCGACGACACGGCGAGCTACCGGCAGGCGGACGGATACGTCTACGCCTTCCGCGGCGATGGCACCAGCACGGGCGGCGAGGGGACCTCGCATATCGAGGGCTACCTCGGCCTCGATGGATCGATCGTCTTCGCGTTCTCGGGCGACTACACCAAGCCCGCCTTCCTCTTCGGCGATCCCTCGAACGAGACGATGGAGGTCTCGGGGATCGTGTCGAGACGGGATGCGTGAGGGGTCCGATCACCGCTCGCACGTCGGTTTTTCTGAACTTTTCGTCAACCGGGGCCTGGGGTGCCGCGCCTGATATAGTGAAGAAGTCCAGTCAGTTTGCTTGCACGAAGGGAAAGGCATGTCAACAGCTTTGCTCAGGAGCGCGTGCACCCGTTCGGACGCCGAGATCGCGCTGATCTCCAACCGCATGCGCCACGACATCATCGAGATGCTCGAGGCCGCCGGTTCCGGACATCCGGGTGGCTCCCTTTCGGCCGCCGACATCATGGCGACCCTGTTCTTCTCGGGCGCGCTCGGTTGGGATCCGGATGACCCATCGTCCGTCGACCGCGATCGCCTGGTGCTCTCGAAGGGCCACATCGCCCCTGCGCTCTACGCCGTCCTGCACCAGATGGGCTACCTGCCCCACGAGGAGCTGCTGACGCTTCGCAAGCTCGGGAGCCGCCTGCAGGGCCATCCCGACAGCAACCTCTGCCCGGGCGTCGAGGTGGGCACCGGGTCCCTCGGCCAGGGCCTCTCCATCGCCGCCGGCATGGCGCTCGGGCTCAAGCTCGACGCCGCCGACCCCTCCCAGGCCAAGCGCGTCTTCGCCCTCACCGGCGACGGCGAGCTCCAGGAGGGTCAGAACTGGGAGGCGATCATGTTCGCCGCCCATCGCGACCTCGATAACCTCGTGGTCCTCGTGGACAACAACAACCTCCAGATCGATGGGCATGTGACGGACGTGTGCAACGTCGCCCCCATCGCCGACAAGTTCCGCGCCTTCGGCTGGCACGCCCTCGAGTGCGATGGCCACAGCGTCCCCGCGATCCGCGCCGCCCTCGCCGAGGCCGTCGCCCATCAGGGCGAGCCCGTCGCCATCGTCTTCAAGACCATCAAGGGCAAGGGCGTCTCCTTCATGGAGGACCAGGCCAGCTGGCATGGAAACGCGCCCAAGGCCGACCAGGCCGCCCAGGCGCTCGCAGAGATCGATGCGGCCGGCGAGCTCCTCGTCGCCGCCCAGAAGGAGGCGTGATCGCAATGGCAAAGGCCACCCGTGCCGCATTCGGCCCGACGCTGATCGAGCTCGTCGAGGAGGGCGTCGACGTCATGGCGGTCGACGCAGACCTCGCCGGGTCCACCACCACCGCCAAGCTCGCCGCGGTCCATCCCGATCGCTTCGTCGACGTGGGCATCGCCGAGCAGAACATGATCGGCGTCGCCTCGGGCCTCGCGCTCACCGGTCGCACCGTCTTCACCGGCTCCTTCGCGGTCTTCGGTTCCGGTCGCTGCTGGGAGCAGATCCGCAACACCGTATGCATCTCCAACCTCGACGTCAAGGTCTGCCCCACCCACGCCGGCATCACCGTCGGCCCCGATGGCGAGACCCATCAGGCGCTCGAGGACATCGCGCTCATGCGCGTCCTGCCGCATATGCGCGTCCTCGTCCCGGCCGACTACAACGCGGCTCGCGCCGCCATCCGCCTGGCCGCCAAGACCCCCGGTCCCTTCTACGTCCGTATGGGCCGCGAGAACCTGCCCGAGGTCTACGAGGAGGGCTTCGAGATCCAGTCCGAATCCTTCGCCAACGTCATCCGCGAGGGCGCAGACATCTCCATCATGGCGTGCGGTGTGGAGCTCGCCCATGCCCTCGAGGCCGCCGAGATCCTCGCCGGTGAGGGCATCTCCGCCGAGGTCGTCGACATCATGAGCGTGAAGCCCCTCGACGAGGGGACCATCCTCGCGAGCGCGGCCAAGACCGGCCTCGTGCTCACGGTCGAGGAGCACAGCATCCATGGCGGCATGGGATCGGCCATCGCCGAGCTCCTGTTCGAGAAGCAGCCCTGCCGCGTGAGCCGCCTGGGCATGACGACCTTCGGCCAGTCCGGTTCCGCCGCGGAGCTCCTGGCCCACTACGGTCTCGATGCGGCCGGCATCGCCTCCCGCGTGCGCGAGCTGCTGGGCAAGTAGCCCCGCCGGGCCCGCGACCATCCGCCGCGACCTCCAAGACAAGCGATCCGAGGGCGCCTACGGGCGCCCTCGTCCATGGAGGGCGGAAGCCCCGATGCTTTGGGCACACCGTCAGCCTCCTGCATTTCCCGTGCTTGTTCTGTGCACCCCTTCGGGTCTTGCTACAATAACTGCGTTTATGTAGTTCAAACGCACGACACGAAGGAGCTCTAGTGGGTAACCACTTCCGCACATCCGGAGACGAGCCGTCTGCGTCCATGCCCTCGGCGCCCCAGGTGCCCGGCACCGCCGACTTCACCGTCGTACCGGATCCCCAGCAGCCGTCCCAACAAGCCATCGAGCCCGAGCAGGGTGTCGCGGCGCCCCAGATGGATGCCTCGTCGCCCATCCTCAACATCCCGTCACCCGCCGACCCCGCGTCGCCCCTGGCGTCGATCCCCGACCCGCCCGCGCCCGCCGCGGCCCCGGCGCCCCAGGCGCCCGACGTCTTCATGACGGCCGCCGGCCCCGCGTCCGCGTCGACCGACGCCGATGAGGCCCGTCAGATCCGCGATCTCGACGCGGCGCTCCAGAATCCCGACTTCACCTCCGTCTTCGCCCCCGAGGACATCGACCGCGCCCAGAATCGCCGGAAGATGGCCCGCGAGGCCGGCGTCGAGCCCGTGATCCTCTGCGAGCACCTCACCAAGGTCTATCCCGCCCAGCCCAACAAGCCGGCTCTCGACGACGTCAACATCGAGATCTATCCCGGTGAGTTCGTCTTCCTCGTCGGTCACTCCGGCTCGGGCAAGACCACGCTGCTCAACACCTTGCTGCGCAACGTCAAGCCCACGAGCGGTCGCGTCCTCGTCGCCGGCCAGGACCTCATGCGCATCAAGAACCGCCGCGTCCCCTTCCTGCGTCGCCAGATCGGCGCGGTCTTCCAGGACTACAAGCTCCTGCCCAACAAGACCGCTTACGAGAACGTCGCCTTCGCGCTTCAGTGCATCGGCAAGCCGCGCGGCGTCGTGCGCGCCCAGGTTCCCGAGGTCCTGCGCCTCGTTGGCCTGGCCGAGAAGATGGACATGCTCCCCGACCAGCTCTCCGGTGGCGAGCAGCAGCGCGTCTCCGTGGCCCGCGCCATGGTCAACCGTCCCCCGCTGCTCGTCTGCGACGAGCCAACGGGCAACCTCGACCCGGCGATCTCGCTGGGCATCATGAAGCTGCTCGAGCGCATCAACCGCACCGGCACCACCGTCATCGTCGCCACGCACGACCGCGAGATGGTCGATTCCATGCATCGTCGCGTCATCGCCCTCGAGGGCGGCCGTGTGATCCGCGACCAGGAGAGGGGAGGGTACGGCAACTATGGCTCCTTCTAATCTCGGGTACTCCCTGCGCGAGGCGGGCAGCCACTTCGCGCGCAATTGGACGACGTCCCTGGGCGCCGTCATCACCATCTTCCTGTCGCTCTTCATCATCGGATTGTTCATCGTGGGCTCCGCGATGATCAACGCCGTGATCGGCGATGTCGAGCAGCAGGTCACCATCACCGCCTTCATCTCCGACGAGGCCTCCGACGACGACATCGAGGCGTTCCAGGAGAAGATCGAGCGCTGGGACAACGTCAAGTCCGTGGACTACAAGACCAAGGAGGACGCGCTGGAGAGCTATCGCGAGAGCTCCAGCAAGGCGGATGCCACCATCAGCGCCCTCGACGGCCAGAACCCGCTCCCGCGCTCCTTCGTGATCGAGATGAAGGAGCCCTCGCAGGTCGAGGGCATGGCCCAGAAGATCAAGGCCGATGACGACTTCCGCAAGATCGTCGATGACGACGATCCGAGCATCGATGACGTCGATGCAGACGTGGACGCCTCCGTCCTCTACGGTCAGGAGGAGGTCGGTCGCCTCTTCAAGATGATCGACTACATCCGCCTCGCCGCCGTCGTGCTCGTCGCGCTGCTCACCTTCGTGTCGTTCATCTTCATCAACAACACGATCCGCCTCTCCATCACGGCGCGCCGCCGCGAGATCGCGATCATGCGTCTCGTGGGCGCCTCCAACAGCTTCATCCGTGGGCCCTTCATCACCGAGGGCGTCGTCCAGGCCATCCTGGGCTCCGTGATCGCCATCGGCTGCCTCGAGCTTCTGAGGAACCTCCTGATGCCCATGATCCAGAGCGGTCTCTCGTGGCTGGCCATCGAGGTCCCGCTCCAGGTCTATCTGGCCACCTACGGTGCGCTCGTGCTTGTGGGCGTGGTCATCGGCCTGTTCGGCTCGGCCATCGCCATGCGTCGCTACCTCAGGGTGTAAGCGCATCCATCATCT